>CAZQGY010000014.1:0-51414 GCA_964593435.1 uncultured Flavobacterium sp.
AGAGAGAGATTCTTCTGCCTGATTTTCTCCGAGATTCAGAATTTTATTTGGCACTTCACCATATAAACTTCCTGTTAAAACAATAATGTCTTCTTTATATTGTTGGATTAATTGTTTATCTATACGTGGCACGTAATAAAAACCATCCGTATAGGCTTTTGATGACAATTTGGCTAAGTTATGATAGCCTTTTTTATTTTTAGCTAAAAAAACTACCTGATACCCGTTGTCTTTGTTTGATTTATCTTTGTGATTATTACAAACAAAAAATTCACAACCTACAATAGGTTTAATTATGGTTTCTGTGGGTTGTTCTCCAGCTTCAACTAGTTCCTTGTTTTTGGCTTCCGCCGATTTATTATGATTTAAAATTCCGCTAACAAACTGAAAGGCGCCCATCATGTTTCCAATATCTGTAAGGGCAACTGCTGGCATTTTTTGCTTTACTGTATTTTCTATTAATTTAGGAATGGAAATCGTAGATTGCAAAACCGAAAACTGCGAATGATTGTGCAAATGTGCAAAAGCAACATCTGAAATATCTTCCAAATTTTCAGGTAAAACCTCAATATCTTTTGGAAGTTGTTGTTGTAATTTTTCTCTTAATGTAGCTGAAGCTTGCTTTAAATTAACATGTTTTAATCCGATTGGTTTTACATTAGGATGATTAGTTCTGAATGCTGCATAATAGTCTTCAGAAACAGGTAATTCGTTGGAATTAAAATTTCCGCGTTTTACTAATTCTAAAAAACATCGAGTTGTGGCTTCCACATCGGCAGTGGCATTATGGGCTTCTGCGAATTTTTCGTTAAATAAATAGTAGTGTAATTCTGTTAATGTGGGTAGTTTAAATTTTCCACCCCGTCCGCCAGGTAATTTTAATAATAAAGCCGTAGTTTCAGTACACGTATCTAAAATGGGCATCTTGGTTAAATCGGTTGCTATTCCAAATCGATGAAATTCGCAACCCATAATATTCACATCAAAACCTACATTTTGACCTACAATATATTTTGATTTTGATAATGCAATATTAAATTTTTCAAGGATTTCACTTAAACCATAACCTTCTTGAGTGGCTAATTCTGTAGAAATTCCATGAATTCTTTCTGCATCAAACGGAATATTATACCCTTCAGGTTTCACTAAATAATCTTGATGCTCGATAAGGTTTCCCATGTCATCATGTAATTGCCAGGCAATTTGCACACAACGAGGCCAATTGTTAGTATCTGTGATTGGAGCAGACCAACTTTTAGGTAAACCTGTGGTTTCGGTATCGAAGATTAAATACATAAATTGTAAATTCCAAATTAATAAATTCCAAATCTCAAAACTATACTACATTTTAAAAAAGTGAAAGATTTCAAAAATACAATTTATCTTTTTTTAAGGCAATTTTAGTTATTAACAAAAACAAAAAACCACTCCTAAATGAAGTGGTTATAAGTAATATATGTTTAAAATTTTTATAAAATCGGTACTTTATAAAAAATTCCTTTATTATAATTTACTACTGTTCCTTGTTCATCAACCACATTAAATTTGAAAGTTCCTGAATATAGATTTCCTTCAATTTTTTCAATTTCAACTTCTCCATTACTTTTTGATACATTTAAAACTGCAACTGTTGCGTTTGCATTTCCACCATTAACTGTTATTACATCTCCTGGTTCATATCCTACTCCTCTACTAACAATTGTTGCGTCTGTTACTGCGCCAGAACTATTAGTTTGGATTTTTAAGGTTAATCCATTTCCTGAACCTCCAGTGGTAGTTACATTGTTTCCGTTTAATGCTGCATATCCTGTTCCAGGATTTGTTACTCCTTGTAATTTAAAAACAGGCCCTTCAATTAATGCGGTTTCATAGTATAATAATGATTGTTGATTGCTATATGAATACGTTGCATTTATTCCTTGATTTGTAGTTCCTAAATAATGAATTCCAACTGAATTTGGAACTGTTAAAGTAACTAACTCATTATTCTTATATGCATTTATTGTAATGGTACCATTTGTATTTGCAGTTACTTTTGTATCTGAAGCACGCCATGAAACATTGTCTTTTTCACCTAAAAATGCAGGCAAATTAGTTTTAATATCATTTTCACAAGACGCCATTACTAAAACAAGGGCAAGTAGTTGAACTATTTTTTTCATTAATACATTTATTAAATATGGATTACAAATATATATTTTATTTTTTAATATGATTGGTATTTGCATTAAAAAATACGACTAATAAAAGACCTGTTTTTTTAGTTATTTTTTAAATTGACTACTTCTTGCTCAGTTAAAACTCTCCAATTTCCTCTTGGTAAATTCTTTTTAGTTAATCCAGCAAATACTACTCGATCTAATTTAATTACATTATACTTTAAGTGTTCGAATATATTTCGTACCACTTTTACATTTGATGTTTTCATTTTTACACCAATTTCACTTTTAGCTTCTCCGTCAATATAAGTTACTTCTTCTACATATACTTTATGACCTTCAATTGTAATACCGCTTTGAATTTTTTCTAAATCTTCGTATTTTAAATTTTTATCTAAAGAAACTTGATAAATTTTGGAAGAACGTTGATTTGGTGTAGTGAATTTCCTAACCATATCTGGATCATTTGTAAACAATAATAATCCTGTTGTAGTTTTATCCATTCTACCAACAGGCTCTAGCCTAACATTTGAAGGTGATTTGATTAATTGCAATACGTTGTTTGCGCCTTGGTCATTTTTCTCAGTTGAAAAATTCTTAGGTTTGTTTAAAAGGATGTATTCTTTTTTCTCAGGCGTAATGTTCACACCGTCAAAATTAACTACATCCGTCAATTTAACTTTATGTCCCATTTCTGTGACTACTTCACCGTTTACTTTTACGTTTCCGCTTTGAATATAAATGTCGGCATCTCTACGACTACAAACTCCTGAGTTGGCCACATATTTATTTAATCTGATTTCATCTTTATCAGATTTAATTTTAACCACTTGTTGTTTTGGCTTGTCTGTTCTACTGAACTTTGGAGCAGGTTTGTTTTCTGAAGAAAAAGATTTTCCTGATTCGTTTTTCTTAAAATCTGGTTTTTTACTTTCCGAAACTTTACCGCTTCTTTTGGCTCCTGACGATTTTCTCATGCTTTTATTTTTTGCAAAGATAGTCATTTTAAGTGAGAAGAACGAAATTGGTAGTTAGAAGCCGATACACTATCGAATTAATAGTAATTTTTGACCGTTTTCAATTACATCTGGTTTAATTAGAACGATACAAATTACTCCTGCTAAAAGAATTATCTTTAGTAAAAAATGAAGTTTAATGTAATCTACTTTTCCTTCCGAATTCCATAATTTCATAACAAAAATTAGTAGTAAAATGTAACTCGAGTAAAAGTAAGTATCCATATAGCCTACATCGAAAACATTAATAAGAAAATAAACAGGAACGATTGTACACAATAACAAAAATGAAATAATTTTTTTAGCAAAATTTTCACCAAAATTGACGGGTAGGGTTTGATAATTATTCGATAAATCACCTTCAATGTTTTCTAGATCTTTAATAATTTCACGAATTAATATGATTAGAAATAAAAATGTAGCATGCGCAAAAATTACTTGATAAAAATTTTTGAAATACATTAAAATTCCAAAAAAGGGAAAAACAGCCAATAAAGAAGCTGAAATATTCCCAATGAAAAGTATTTTTTTTAGTTTATGAGAATACAACCAAATGATAAAAATATAAACAGAAAAAAACAAAGCCGCTCGCCAAGAAACAATAAAACCAAATAAAGCGGAAAAGAAATTCAGAGTAAAATAAACTTGAAGTTGGGTTTTCTGACTGACTAATCTGTCTAAATAGGATTTTTTTGGACGATTGATAATGTCTTTTTTTACATCATAAAAATTATTAATAATGTAACCTGAAGCAATAGCAAAAGTAGATGCAATAACTAAAAGAAATAATCTCCAATCTAGAATAATGTCTAACGCTCTTCTTTCTGGCGCTAAGATGTAAATTGCAGATAAATATTGCGCTAGTGCGATTACAAAAACATTGTACCCACGAACCACAGAAAAGAAACTGAAGATTTTGGTTAGTACTAATTTTGAGTTGCGACTTAGCATTTTTTGTAGTGAAGGGTGTTGGGTTTGGGTGTTGGGTTTGGTCGAAAAAAATTATCGCCCTTTTACCAATTGCCCTTTACCTTTAACCTATATTAAAACTGATAAACCATTTCTAATTTATAATCTTTTAAAGACTTTTTAGCTTTTTCGAAATCTTGCGTAAAACCTAAAATGTAACCGCCACCACCAGAACCACACAATTTTAAATAATAATCGTTGGTTTCAATTCCGTTTTGCCATATTTGGTGAAATTGTTCCGGAATCATAGGTTTGAAATTACTTAAAACCACTTTAGATAATTCTTTTGTATTTTTAAATAACGATTTTATGTCGCCTTGTAAGAAGTTTTCCACACAAGAATCGGTATATTTTATAAACTGAGATTTTAGCATTTTTCTAAAACCTTGGTCTTTTAAATTTTCCATAAAGATATTTACCATTGGAGCCGTTTCACCAACAATTCCTGAATCTAATAAGAAAACAGCACCTTTTCCGGTTGCAGATTGACTAGGAATTCCAGCAGCTTCAATATTGTCTTTTGAATTGATAAGAATTGGTAAACTTAAGTAACTATTTAATGGATCTAAACCAGAACTTTTTCCGTGGAAAAAAGATTCCATATTAGAAAAAATTGATTTTAATTGCAATAATTTTTCTCTGGTTAAATTTTCTAAAACAGTAATTTTATTCGCAGCGTATTTATCATAGATAGCAGCTACTAAAGCGCCACTACTTCCTACTCCATAACCTTGTGGAATACTAGAATCAAAATACATACCGTTGTTTACATCGTTTTGTAACAACTCCATATTAAACGTTACTAAATCTGGTTGTTCTGTTTGTAATTTCTTTAAATAAGCGACAAACTTTACTAAACTTTGGTTTGATTTTTTAGCATCTTCTGTCGGATTTTCATCTGACTTCAATGCACCATTATAAAAATTATATGGTATAGAAAGCCCTTTAGAATCTTGAATAATTCCATATTCTCCGAAAAGTAATATTTTTGAGTAAAAAAGTGGTCCTTTCATATTTAATTCACAATTAATAATTAACAATTGATAACTATTGCTTTTTTGAAGTATTAAGTATACTTATTAGTAATTTTAATAATTCAATGTTTTTATTTTTTAATTTTTGAAACTCTTCATCACTTAAGTAATTTGTTTCGTAAAGCAAATCTAACCAATATTCTGTTTCATTTGCTTCTTTTAATGAAATTGAAAGTTTATTTATAAAATCTGCTTTACTTTGAGCGTGTTCTGCTTCACGAATATTAGCACCTATTGAGGTTCCTGATTTTAAAATTGTCTTGACAACACAAACTCTTTTTTATCTGCGAGATTTTTGTAAAGATACACAATTTCCTTTGCAAATTCGAAAGATTTTTCTTTTATAACATTTCGCTTTTCCATTATCAATTGTTAATTATTAACTATCAATTGACTCCCATTTCCAATTTCATCGCAAATATACTGACCATTTTGACAATAGCCAACTAATTCGTGCTGAATAAATTGCAATACTTTTTCTTTAACATTTTCAGGATACAAAACGTGCACATTGGCACCTGCATCTAACGTAAAACAAACCGGAGTTTGTGTTTCACTTCTAAACTTCCAAATTTTATTTATAATTTCTAATGTATTTGGTTTCATTAAAATAAAATAAGGCATCGAAGTCATCATCATTGCGTGTAATGTCAAGGCTTCACTTTCTACCAAACTCATAAATTCCGTTACATTTCCTGTTTCGAATAACGTAGCAATTTTAGCAATATTATGATGTGCTTGTTCGAAACGTTGTTCAGCAAATGGATGATTGTGCATTAAATTATGTCCAACGGTACTTGAAACTTGCTTTTCTCCTTTATCAACTAACAAAATCGTATCTTGAAACTTATGAAAATTCGGATGCATATTTTCAAATGCTACCCCAAATAAGTCTGAGCTGTTTTTTATGGTTTCATTTTTCCCCCAAGACACCACGGTTCCAATTATACTTCTGCAAGCACTTCCTGAACCTAATCGTGCTAAAAAAGATGCTTTTTCATAAAAATAATCTTCGGAAATTTCAGGTTTTAATACTTTTTCAAAACTCATAATATTCATGGCAAGCGCTGCCATTCCTGAAGCAGAAGACGCTATTCCTGAACTATGCGGAAAGGTGTTTTGAGAATCAATAGTAAAATGATACTCTTTTAAATAAGGGCAATATTTATAAATTCTTTCGAAGAACTTTTGAATTTTAGGTTTAAAATCTTCTTTTGGCTTTCCTTCAAATAACAAATCGAATGAAAAATTATCCTTTTCAACTTTAGAAGAAATTGTAACCGATGTAATGGTTTTGCAATTTTTAAGCGTAAAACTAATTGACGGATTAGCAGGAATTTGATCCCCGTCTTCTTTTTTACCCCAATATTTCACCAAAGCAATATTACTTGGCGCACTCCACGAAAAAGATGCCGCTTCAATTGAACTATAATTTGAAATAATGAAGTCTAAATCAGAATACATAAAATTATTTTTTACAAAGATAGAAAAGGAAGTGAAAACTTAGTTGTCAGATGTCAGAAGTTTTAAATATATTTGAATAAAATTATCAAAATGAAAAAGTATTTAAGAATATCGTATTGCATAATTATTTGTTTGACTGTTGGCTTTTTCTCAGGAAAAATTACACAATCGTCTATAACCACTTGGTATCCTACTCTTATAAAGCCTGTGTTTAATCCACCTAATTGGATTTTCGCACCTGTTTGGACGTTACTTTATATTTTTATGGGAATTGCAGCAGGATTGATTTGGAATGAAATTGGAAATAAACCAAAAGAAGTTAAAGTAGCCTTGCAATATTTTATTGTTCAATTGGGATTAAATGCGTTATGGTCTTACCTGTTTTTTGGTTTGCAAAATTTACTTTTAGCTTCCATAGAAGTGATTTTATTATTGTTAGTTTTGATTGAATGTTTCAAAATTTTTAAACCCATTCATCCCACAGCAGCCAAATTATTTATACCCTATATTGCTTGGGTTAGTTTTGCCTCGCTTTTAACGTTAAGTATTTTTTATTTAAATTAAATATTCTCGGAAACAATAAAACCGCTTGTCCAAGCATTTTGAAAATTGAAACCACCCGTTATAGCATCAATATTTACCACTTCGCCAGCGAAATAAACGTTTGGTAAAATTTTGCTTTGCATAGTTTTAAAATTAATTTCTTTTAAATCGATGCCGCCAGCGGTTACAAATTCTTCTTTAAACGTGCTTTTCCCGTTAACCTGAAATTCAGCTTGCGTTAGCTGATTAGCCAAGCTATTAATTTGTTTATTGGTTACTTCAGCCCATTTATAATCTAAAGCAATATCTGAAGCAGTTACGATATTTTCCCATAATCGTTTTGGAAAATTAAAGGGACAAAATTTGCCAATTAGTTTTTTATTATTTTCTTCTTTAATTTCTTTTAATTGTTCGATGGCTTCCTCAAAAGACACCTCATCTAACCAATTGACAAGCAAGGCAAAACAATATTTTTTATCAAATAATTCTCGAGCACCCCAAGCGGAAAGTCTTAATATTCCTGGCCCTGAAAGTCCCCAATGTGTAATTAATAAAGGTCCTGAAGACGCTAATTTAGAGTTTTTTATTTTGATGCTGGCTTGCGCCGAAAGTCCCATTAAATCTTTTATTCTTTTATCAGTAATATTAAAAGTAAACAATGACGGAACGGGTTCTACAATTTGATGCCCCATTTGATGCATCATTTCCCAAATTTTAGGATTGCTTCCTGTGGCGACCACAATTTTATCTGCAAGAAAAACATCGTGTTG
Source organism: uncultured Flavobacterium sp. (assembly GCA_964593435.1). Lineage (GTDB taxonomy): Bacteria > Bacteroidota > Bacteroidia > Flavobacteriales > Flavobacteriaceae > Flavobacterium. The sequence goes on from CAZQGY010000014.1 coordinate 7,956, forward strand.
GGTTTCCATTTTCCATTGTTCGTCCTTATTGAAATATAAAGATTGCACACTTTGTGAGGTAAAAACTTTGATACCCAATTTCTTTACTTCTTTTTCAAAACAGTCAATTATAGTTTGAGAATCATCTGTAATAGGGAACATTCTCCCGTCTTCTTCAATTTTTAATTCGATACCTCTTTTCTCGAACCAATCAATCGTATCACCAGAACAAAATTGCGAAAAAGGACCTTTTAATTCTCTTTCACCACGCGGATAAAATTTGACTAAATCGTTTGGCACAAAACACGCATGTGTCACATTACAACGCCCACCACCAGAAATTTTAACCTTAGTTAGGCATTCTTTTCCTCTTTCGAGAATGGCTACACTAAGTTGCGGATGTTTTTCTGCAATATTTATCGCTGCGAAGAAACCGGCTGCGCCACCGCCAATAATTATGATGTTGAATTGTTGCATTTAAAGTTTTTCTTTACGTTCTTATTTAAGATAAGAATAGTTCTGATTATTTTTGATTATGAAAGACCTGACAGGTTTTTGAAACCTGTCAGGTCTGAAATTATTAATATAGCATTTTTAATGCTTTTTCAGGAGTTTCAGACTCAATGAATTCAAAATAGTCCATCATTTTATAATCTACTTTCCATTTTGATTTTAATTGTTCTTTCTTAGTTTTAGATTCAGTATCGTTAACAATATGAAGTAAAATAAATTTCATCTGATCCAAATCATTTTCACTTTTAAAAGAATAACTCTTCCCTAATTTATAAAATTTCAAACTATTTTTAAAACAGCGATTTGAATATTGAATTTCATTAAGTTTTCTTAATATAATTCCTTTAAACATCCAAAATTCAGCATTAAGGGAATCATTTTTTAGTTCTTTATTAATTTCTGCTTTTGCTTCTAAATATTTATTTGCATACAGAAACAAACCTGCTTTTCTACTATGAAGATATTTGTAATTTGGTTCAATTTTTTCAATTTCATTTAAAGCATTTATAGCTTCTTCGAACTTTTCATTTGAAGCAAATTCCTGAGATTTTTTACTCAATTCTAAAATTTGATTTTCAGTATCAGATTTACATCCAAAAATTGAAATAAAAATTACTAAACCTAAAACTTTCCTCATATTAAAATTGACTAATTGACAAATCTGATTGTTTTTTCAAAAAGACCTAACAGGTTTCAAAAACCTGTTAGGTGTGAAATTAATTTTTATAATTGACTAATTGACACATTTCCTAATTGGCACATTATTACAACGTCTCTTTCAACCATTTAAAAAACTCACTTTGCCAAACTAAAGCATTTTGAGGTTGTAATACCCAATGGTTTTCATCTGGAAATAGTAAAAATTTACTTTTAATTCCTTTTAATTGTGCGGCTTGAAAAGCTTCTTGTCCTTGTCCTATTGGCACACGGTAATCTTTTCCGCCTTGAATAATTAAAATCGGGGTATTCCAATTGTTTACTAATTTAATTGGATTGAATTCATTGTATGTTTTTTGTGCAATTTTATTGTCTTTTTCCCAATAAGCCCCACCGGAATCCCAATTCGTAAAGAAAACTTCTTCTGTAGTTCCGTACATACTTTCTGTATTGAAAATGCCGCAATGCGAAATAAAAGTTTTAAATCTGTTTTTATGAATTCCGGCTAATTGAAATACCGAATAGCCGCCATAACTAGCGCCAACAGCACCAATTCTGGTTTTATCTACATACGATTCTTTTGAAATATCATCAATGGCTGACAAATAATCGTCCATAACTTGTCCGCCCCAATCTCCTGAAATTTGTTCGTTCCATTCTACACCATGACCTGGCATACCTCTTCTATTTGGGGCTACAACAATATATCCTTGTGAGGCCATAAGTTGAAAATTCCAACGGAAAGAATAATATTGCGTTAAGGCACTTTGAGGTCCTCCTTGACAATATAAAAGAGTTGGGTATTTTTTCGTTTTATCGAAATTTGGTGGTAAAATTACCCAAACCAACATTTTTTTGCCATCCGTTGTGGTAACCCAACGTTTTTCGGAAGTACAGGTTGCAATTTTCGAATAGGCTTCATCGTTTACATACGTAATTTGTTTCCAAGATTTCTTTTTTAAATCGTACGAAAACACTTCTGTAGCCCTATTATGAGTGGTTTTTGTTACTAAAACAGAATTTCCCGTAAAACCTACAATTCCGTTTACATCAAAATCGCCATCGGTAAGTTGTGTCACTACAGGAAACATTTTAGTTAACCCAACGTTATTTACTTCAAAAAGTTGTTTTGTTCCTAATACTGGAGCAATAAAATAGACTTTATTTCCTTCTTTAGCCCATACAAAGCTCTCAACAGTTCCGTCCCAATTGGCAGTTAAGTTCACATCAAAACCTTGAACTCTTACGATAATATCGTTTTTATCTGCTTCAAACCCATCGCGTTTCATTTGTAACCAACTTAGCTCACCTCGAGGTGAAAATGTTGGATGTGTATCGTAACCTAAATTACTTTCTGTAAGATTTTTTGTGGTTTTTGTCGCTACATCGTACTCGTATAAATCGGTATTTGTACTTGTTGCGTAGGCTGTTCCTGCTTTTTTCTTGCACACATAAATAATTTTACTCCCATCTGGTGACCAAACATAATCTTCATCACCACCAAAAGGTTTTTGAGGGGCATCATAAGGTTCATTTGGCATAATATCAATAGGCCCAAGTACTTTTTCGTTTGGTTTGCCAAGTAATCCAACAAACAAATGATTGTGCGTGCCATTATTCCAAGTATCCCAATGACGATAATTTAAACCTTCATATACTTGTGCTGATGTTTTTGTTAAACTTGGATATAAGTCAGAACCTAATATTTTTTCAACTTTTACTTGTTGCACACTTATATATTCTTGTCCATTTGGCGAAATACTTTTATCTGCTACTAAGCCATCTATTTTATCTAAAACAACCGTATTTCCTCCTCCAACAGGAACAGAATAATATTTAGAAACTATTTTATTTTCTTGAATATTTGGTGAGCCCACTTTGTATATAAGCGACTTTCCATCTTTAGAAATCCCTATTGGTGTCACTCTACCTAATTGCCATAGCTTTTCTGGCGTCATCATTTGTTGCGCATTTGAACTCATACTTAGTACACTGAAAATGAGAAAAATATATTTTTTCATACTGTTAAAATTTAAAACGAGGTTAAAAGTAGCACTTTTTTGAAAAAATATAACTATTTTCACGGTCTAAAATAAAAATGAAAAATGAAAAACAATAAACTCTTTACACTAATTATCATTTCGTTGATTATTGGTGTTGCATTAGGTGGAATTGTACATTATCAGTTTCCTGAAGCTATTGATGCATTCTCAAAAAATATAAAACTTCTTGGAACCATTTTTATTCGATTGGTTCAAATGATTATTGCACCCTTAGTTTTTTCTACTTTAGTAGTTGGAATTGCCAAAATGGGCGATATGAAAATGGTTGGCCGTGTGGGAGGAAAAGCCATGGCTTGGTTTATTTCTGCTTCCTTAATTTCCTTATTATTAGGAATGGTTTTAGTGAATTTTTTCGAACCTGGAAAAGGAACCACAATTAAATTAGATGACGCTTCCAGTGCTTCTGAATTGTTAGAAAACTCAAAAGGATTTTCATTAGAAGAATTTGTAAAACATGTTATTCCAAAAAGTTTATTTGAAGCTTTAGCCACTAACGAAATCTTACAAATTGTAATCTTTTCTATTTTATTTGGTGTGGCTTTAGCGGCATTTAGTAAAAAAGAAGCGAAACCTATTCTTAAATTATTAGATTCGGTTTCACATGTCATCTTAAAAATGGTTACTTTTATTATGTGGACAGCGCCATTAGGCGTTTTAGGTGCTGTGGCAAGTGCAATTGCGAAACACGGTTTTGAAGTATTTACGCTTTACGCGAAATATTTAGGTGCGTTTTTAGTGGGAATTATTTCGCTTTGGGCCATCTTGTTACTTGTTGGTTATCTAATATTAGGAAAACGTTTGTTTGTATTGTTACAACGTATTAAAAGTCCTTTATTAATTGCATTTTCTACTACAAGTTCTGAAGCTGTTTTTCCAAAAATGGTAGAAGAATTAGAACGTTTTGGGTGTCAACCAAAAATTGTGTCTTTCACATTGCCGCTGGGTTATTCTTTTAACCTGGACGGAAGTATGATGTATATGACGTTTGCCAGTATTTTTATTGCGCAAGTATATGGTATAGAAATGAGTTTACCCGAACAACTTACCATGCTTTTAGTCTTGATGCTAACGAGTAAAGGAGTTGCCGGTGTGCCTAGAGCGTCATTAATTGTAGTAGTAGCAACTTGTGCCATGTTTGGTATTCCGCCAGAAGGAATTGCTTTAATATTGCCAATTGACCATTTTTGTGATATGGCCAGAAGTATGACCAACGTACTAGGAAACGCGCTTTCAACAGCTGCAATTGACAAATGGGAATCTAAACACGAAACCTCACAAGAAATCGAGAGTTAATATTAATTCTTGCTAAAAAAATAAAATTGAAACCCATGAAAATCATCATAGACCTACTTGAAAAATTAAAATCAAACGTAGTATTACAAGCCCAAGAAATTGATAAAGAATTTAAATGGACCCAACTATTTAATCCCGAATTTTACATAAACCTTGAATTAGGTGGTGTTCCTATCGGAATTTATATGGTTTTGTTTATTGTATTTGCCGAAACCGGTTTATTTATAGGCTTTTTTCTTCCGGGTGATAGTTTGCTGTTTTTATCAGGAATTTATTGCGAAGCGTTAGCGCAACCTTTAACTTTTTTACCTCAAGGGTATTCGCCTGTTTTTGTGATTGCGACATTAATTGCGCTTTTTGGAATAATTGGTAATATTTTTGGCTATTGGTTTGGGTCGGTGTACGGGAAAAACTTATATCAAAAAGAAGATGGTTTTTTCTTTAAGAAAAAGTATTTGTACCACTCTGAAAGTTTCTTTCAAAAGCATGGTGGAATTGCAATAGTTTTTGCGAGATTTTTGCCAATTGTTAGAACTTTTGTACCTATTATTGCTGGGATTGTGCACATGAAAAAAAGCAAATTCATGTTGTATAATATTTTAAGTTCTATTTTATGGTCGTTTATTTTGGTGTATGCAGGACATTATTTATACGGTTTATTTTTAGAAAAATTTGATATTGATTTAAAACACCACATCGAAAAAATCATACTAATTTTAGTGGCTGTAACTACATTTCCTTTAGTAATGAAAGCAATTAAAGCGAGAAAATTAGGGAAAACGGATGGTTCTGGTGATGCGTAGTTTTACCAAAAAAATATTATGCAACTAAGCTATTGGGAATTAAAAAATTGGTTCTCCAACGTGGATTTTACCATTGTTGGTAGCGGAATTGTAGGTTTACATGCTGCTATTCGATTAAGAGAACGGTTTCCAAAAGCCAAAATTATACTTTTAGAAAAAGGTGTTTTGCCTCAAGGTGCCAGCACCAAAAACGCCGGATTTGCTTGTTTTGGTAGCGTTTCCGAAATTATTGACGATTTAAAAACACATACCGAAGAAGAAGTTATTCAATTGATTCAAAAACGATATGCTGGTTTGCAACTTCTTCGTAAAAACTTAGGTGATGCTGCCATTGATTATCAACCTTTAGGCGGTTACGAATTATTTCTAAAAGAAGACGAAGCATTTTATAATGATTGCATTTCTAAAATTCCATTTATAAACTACATCGTTCGACCATTATTAAAATCGGATGTGTATGCCAAAGTAAACAATACATTCCACTTTAAAAACACGTTTGAGCATTTGATTTTTAATTCTTTTGAAGGTCAAATTGACACCGGAAATATGATGCAAGCTCTATTAAAAAAAGCAGCACTTCACGATATTTTAATTCTAAACAATCAAACTGTTTCTCAATATGAGGAATTAAATGATGAAATTGAAGTCGTAACAAATGAGGTAACATTTAAAACCAAAAAACTGATTTTTACTACAAATGGTTTTGCTTCCGAATTAACTAAAAACGAAGTCAAACCGGCAAGAGCGCAAGTTTTAATTACCAAACCAATTGAGAATTTACACATCAAAGGTACTTTTCATTTAGACAAAGGGTATTCGTATTTTAGAAATATTAATAACCGAATTCTGTTGGGTGGCGGAAGAAATTTAGATTTTGAAGGAGAAACCACTACTTCACTAGAAACTACTGAAAAAATTCAAAATCACTTGGAAGATTTGTTAAAAAATGTAATTTTGCCTACTACCCCGTTCGAAATTGAACATCGATGGAGTGGCATTATGGGAATAGGAAATTCGAAAAAACCAATTGTTCAACAAGTAAGCAATAATGTATATTGCGGAGTTAGAATGGGCGGAATGGGCGTAGCCATAGGAAGTTTAATTGGAAAAGAAGTAGCAGATTTAATATAAAATGGCAGCAAACAAAACAACAATAAAACCTAAAAGCACCGAAAAAAAAGGATTTTTCAGTAATATAATGCGTTTCTTTTGGAAACTAATTATATGGTTCAATATAGTTAGTTTGTTTTTTGTAGTACTTTATAAATTTGTTCCCGTGCCCTACACGCCACTTATGGTAATTCGGTATTTTGAAAATAAATCTGCAGGGAAAAATATTGAAACCAAGCACCATTGGGTACCGTTAGAAAATATTTCTAAAAATTTACAAAAAGCAGTTATCGCCAGTGAAGACGGTAGATTTTTTGAACATTATGGATTGGATTTTTCTGCAATGCAAAAAGCGGCTGTGGGAAATTTTAAAGGTAAAAAACTAAAAGGCGGAAGTACTATTACACAACAAACCGCAAAAAATGTATTTCTTTGGCAAGGAAGAAGTTATTTCAGAAAAGCATTAGAGGCCTATTATACGGTATTAATTGAATTAATTTGGGGAAAAGAACGCATACTTGAAGTGTACCTAAATAGTATTGAAATGGGCGACGGCATTTATGGTGCAGAGGCCGCAACGCAACATTGGTACAAAAAAGAATGCAAAAGTTTAACCCGAATGCAAGCTGCAGGAATTGCTGCAATTTTACCAAATCCAAGAAGATTTAGTCCAAATGGTTCTGCATACATTAGCCGAAAACAAAGCAGAATTGCCCGCTATATTTTAATGACAAAATTAAAATATTAAAAAAAAACTAATATGAAAACTGTATTAATTACTGGTGCTGGTGGAGGAATTGGCAAACAAACTGCATTATATTTCGCTAAAAATAACTGGACCGTTATTGCTACATTACTTCATTCTTCTGAAGGCGAAGATTTTAAAGATATTTCTACTGTTTTTTGTTATGAAATGGATGTAACATCCACTGAAAGTATTGCATCGGCTACTAAAATTATTTTGGAAAATCATTCTAACATAGATACGATTATTAATAATGCAGGAATGGGCTACAGAAGTTTTGTAGAACTTTCTGAAGACACCAAAATTGAAACGATTGTAAATGTAAATTGGCTTGGTGTTGTAAAAGTGTGTAGGGGATTTATTCCAACATTCAGGCAACAAAAATATGGACAATTTATAAATATTACTTCTGTTGCGGGCTTAGTAAATTTGCCACTTGGGAATTTTTATCATTCGACCAAACAAGCAGTAGAAAGTTTCTCCGAATGTATGGCTTATGAATTGGTAGATTTTAATATTAGTGTAGCAACGGTACAATTTGGTAATGCACCAACTTCATTTCAAAAAAATGTAACCAAATGTGCGCCAACAGAAATTTTTTCTTACAATAAATTAATGGATAAAATTTCGAAATTGCTTTTGGATAAATCCGGTAAAAACGAAGATTTACCTCAACAAATCGTAGAAAAATTATTTAAAATTGCCGAAAAACCAAATAAAAATTTCAGAAGATATACAATAGGTTTTGATGCCAATATAATGCGAATTTTAAGACGTGTATTGGGCTACAAAATATTTAACTATATCATTAGAAAATTCACTTTGAATAAATAAAAAAGCGATTTTCAAAAATGAAAAAATCGCCTTTTTAATATTTTATATTACAAATTAAAATTTACACCTAAAACTATATTTCTACCCATATTATTAATACCGTCCGTTTTTAAACGAGACAAATGAGCTACATATTGTTTATTTAATAAATTGGTAGCTGTTAGGAACAAATTAAATGTTGCTTTTTTCAACTGGATATCAGTTCCAATTCCTGATGAAAGTAATAGATAATCGTTGGTTTTGGTTTCAAAATTTCCAATTCTATTTTGATTAAATGTATAATTTGCTTGAAAGAAAACAAAACTATTTTTAAGATTTTTAGACACGTCAAAATTCGCTCTAAAATTATTTTTCCATTGATTTGCAGGAATTAATGGCAAATTCAAATTGTTTTCTAATTCGCCAATTACCATTTCGTAGCTACTTGACATATGTAACCAGTCGATTTCGTGTAAATGCAAGTGAATTCCTGTTTCTCCACCATATAAAACAGCATCATTTTGTAAATAATCATACACAAAATTATCCTCAATCATTGTTCCATTAGGTGCTATAAAAATATAATTGTTAATATGATTATAAAATCCGTTCGCAAAAAAATCAAAATGTTCGGCATTATAATCAACATTCAAATCAATTTGAAAATTTTGTTCGTTTTTTAAATTTGAATTACCAATTTCGTATCGATTACTTCCTTCATGTACGCCATTTGAAGATAATTCAGATAAATTTGGCGCTCTAAAACCTGTTGCAAAATTGATTCTTGAAGTAATTTTATCCGTAACATCCGATTTTAAACCTAAAGAAGCATTGATGCTTTTGAAGTTTTTATCTAATTTTTGAAAAGCACCTTCCACACCAATTTCTCCAAATTCTTCAATGTTTACTTTTCTGAAATCATATCGAACACCAAATTGCAATAGATTTTTTTGAAATGCATATTGCGAGGTTCCAAAGAAACCAATATCTGCAATTTTTGCATTTGGAATCAATCGTTCTTCTCCGAAATTTCTGTTTTCTTGATTCATTCCTTGAAATCCAACAATAGTTTTTAGGCTTCCAAAATCAGGTAAATAGTACTTTACATTATAATTAAAAGTTTTTAATTTCATATTAAGCGCCGTTAAGTTTTCACTTTCCAATTCTTTTCTATCATTAAAAACATAACCCGCAACAACTTCTAATTTTGAATTTTTAAAATATAATTTCTGGTTAAAACTTAATAAATGATTTTCGATTTTCTGACTTGGAAATAAGGGCGTTCTAAATGTACTATTTTCGAGGTCTTCTTCGGGTAAACCCAAATTCAAATCGTTATAATTATATCTTAAATCGGCTACATAACGAGAGGTTACGTAGGAAGTTCCTAATTTAAAATCTTTTTCAATGAAACGCGTATTCACAACTGATTCACCATTTGGTAGTTTGTAATCGGCATGTGATGAATAATTGTTTTGAACTAAAAACTTAAATTTATCTACAGAATTTTTAAAGGAAACCGAACTATTTATACCTTGTGTATTACTATTTACAACTTGATTTACTGAAAATTCTGTCTTATTTGTAGCGGCATATTTTTCTGGATTAAAATACAAAACACCACCCATAGCATCCGAACCGTATAATAAAGAAGCGGGGCCTTTAATAATTTCTACACTTTCTTGTCCGTTTGTATTTATTCCCAAACCGTGTTCTTCTCCAAATTGTTGATTCTCTAATCGAATGCCTTGTACGTATGTCAAAACTCGGTTTCCGCTCAACCCTCGAATAACAGGTTTACCTATTGAAACGCCCGTTGAAACAACATTTACTCCTGGGTTTGTAGTCAATGCGTCCGATAAATTTAGGGCACCCATATTTTGTATTTGTTTTAAATTAATATGGTCAATTTTTACCACATTTTCGTTTTGTGTGGTATTAAAAACAGAAGAAATTAAAATTTCATCGATATGATGATCTTCTTTTTCTAAGACAATTTCTAAATTTATTTGCGCTAATTTTTCGATTAAAATGGTTTGCGATTTAATTTCGAATTTTTCTTTTTTGAAAATTAAAGTCCTTTTTCCGATAGGTAAATTTTTAATTTCAAATTGTCCGACTTCATTTGATTTTGTTTGTATTGTCGCATCTAAAATTGAAATTTCAACGTTAGATATAGGTTCGTTATTTTGGTTTTTAATTGTTCCTGAAATTGCATTTTGAGCAAGGCTAAATGAAGTAAAGCCCATCAATATGATGAGTAAAATATATTTTTTCATGTGTATAAGTTTAAATTTTATTGATTTAAATTACAATATTTTTTGCCACAAATTAAAAGATTAAAACGATTTTAAATCTGTAATAATCAATGAAATCAGTGGCTTAAATTTACTTTAATAAAACTTAAACTACAGGCGGACCTCGATAGGAAAAATATAAAAATTCATTTTCTTTTACGAAGGATTCGTAAACAGAAGAATAATGAAAGGTATGATTAGAATTTATAAAATCATAAGTAAAAACAGCTTCCGCTAAAAAGGCAGCAAATTCAAAATCACAAACCGGACAATCTGAATGATTATCAGCTGATAAATGCGTTTTAGAAGTGTTTTCTTGAGTAACCTCCTCACAAAAATGATGGGCTTTATCTGTAAAAATATGTAACGACTGATAGCATATGGCAAAAAGTAGCGCCAATGCCATCAGCACGTTAAATTTTACATATTTTTTTTGCATTATACCAATTTATTCGCCACTAAATATTCGGCTATTTGTACGGTATTTGTTGCGGCACCTTTACGTAAATTATCAGCAACAATCCACATATTCAATGTGTTTGGTTGGCTTTCATCTCGACGGATACGTCCTACAAAAACATCATCTTTTCCCTCTGCGTAAAACGGCATTGGATAGGTAAACGTATCTAAATTATCTTGAACCGTTATTCCAGGTGTATTGTGTAAAAGGGTACGAACTTCATTTACATCAAAATCTGAATAAAATTCTACGTTAACCGCTTCACTGTGTCCGCCAACTACGGGGATTCGTACCGCAGTAGCCGTAACGCCAATGGTTTTATCGTTTAATATTTTTTGCGTTTCACGAACCAATTTCATTTCTTCTTTCGTGTAATCGTTTTCTTCAAACACATCACATTGAGGAATCGCATTTCTATGAATTTGGTATTTATAAGCCATTTCGCCTTTAATACCAGCATATTCGTTTTCTAATTGTTGCACGCCTTTTACTCCTGTTCCGGTAATAGATTGATAGGTAGAAACAATTATGCGTTTGATTTTATATTTTTTGTGCAATGGCGCTAAAGCCATTACTAATTGAATCGTAGAACAATTTGCATTTGGAATAATTTTGTCGGCTGCAGTTAAGATATCGGCATTGATTTCTGGAACAACTAATTTCTTAGTTTCATCCATTCTCCAAGCCGAAGAATTATCAATAACTGTTGTGCCTGCAGCAGCAAATTTTGGCGCCCAAGCTAAAGAAGTTTCTCCACCAGCAGAAAACAAAGCAATATCCGCTTTCCTGTCTACTGCGGTTTGTAAACCGACAACTTTATATGTTTTTCCATTAAATTCAATTTCTTTCCCTACAGATTTTTCTGAGGCAACAGGAATTAATTCCGTTACCGGAAAATTTCTTTCTTTTAATATTTGAAGCATTACTTCTCCCACCATTCCAGTGGCTCCAACTACGGCTACTTTCATTTGTTTATTAATTATTTTTAACTAGGCAAAAGTATAAAACTTATTGCTAATAATTTTCATATAAAAAGGTAATCATCATAAAAAAAAACTGCTCGTAAGCAGTTTTTCAAAAAAATTATTTCACCAAAGAATCTAACAAAGTTACTAATTCAGGTGATGAAGGTCTTGGTGCGTCTGCATTTACAATTTTTCCTTCTGGACTAATTAAAATAAATCTTGGAATACCATTGATTTTATACCCTTGTACAAAATCTGATTTCCAATCTTTATCGGCTAATAATTGAATACCTCCTAAGTTTTTTTCGGTAACAAATTTGCTCCATTTGTCGTGATTTTTTTGCTCATCCACTGAAATACTTACAAATTCGATATTTTTACCATGATAAGCTGCTTCTGTTTTTTGTAAAAAAGGAATCTCTTGACGACAAGGTCCGCACCAAGTTGCCCATACATCTACATAAACATATTTTCCTTTTAAATCTTCTAAAGACGTAAACCCACCTTTGTGATTTTCATATTTAAAAGTTGGTGAAGCCGTTCCGTTTAATTTTTTTAATTCAAAACTTGCCGAAAGATAATCAATCATACCTTTCATACCCATTTCAACATCCGATTTGTATTTTGCCACAAAATTAGGGTCTAAATCTTTAGGTAATGCGGCATAGATAGTCTCTTTATATTTGGCTACTTCTGTATTTAAAATTTCTAAATTTTCCGCTTTCATCATAGGTTCAAATGCGGATTGATCTGCTTGCTTAAGCATTTCAGCTGCTAAAAACATATTTTCTTTTGCGCCTTTTCCTTTAAAAGAAATGGTATTGTCAAAATCTTTATAATCCAAAGAAACTTGTATATCTGTAGAATTAGTTAAATATAAATCCGCATATTGCTCATCAACTTCAAGTTTAAACATACCGTCTGTTACTTTGAAAGTTGCCTTAAAATCGCCTTTTTTATCTGCCACAATCATTTGGCTAAAACCTCTTGATTTCACATAAATGGTATCTGTTGGTTGGTTGGTAATTTTAGCTGAAAATTTAACTTGAGCACTAGCTGTTAAAGAAAAAACAGCTGCTACAACGCCTAATAAAAATGTTTTGTGGTTCGTCATTTTGAAAAAATTAATTTATAAAGTGTAAATATAACAGAATTAAAAAAATAAATTACAAAAAATTGTAAAGATTATTAATTGTTAAACTAAAATAAAATTTAAATTTATTATACTTTTGCAAAAAACAAATAACAATGTATAGAAGTCATAATTGTGGTGAACTTAACGCTACACATATTAATCAAGAAGTTACCTTAGCGGGTTGGGTTCAAAAAACACGTGATAAAGGTTTTATGATTTGGATTGATTTGCGTGATCGATATGGAATTACGCAATTAATTTTAGACGAAACCAGAACGGATAAAGCCATTTTTGAAGCTGCAAAATCTTTAGGTCGTGAATTTGTAGTTCAAGTAAAAGGAACTGTAATTGAACGTGAATCTAAAAATAAAAATATTCCAACGGGTGACATTGAAATTTTAGTTTCTGAAATGACTATTTTGAATGAATCATTAACACCTCCATTTACAATCGAAGATGAAACGGACGGCGGTGAAGATATACGAATGAAATACCGTTATTTAGATATTCGTAGAAATCCTGTAAAAAACAGTTTATTATTCCGTCATAAAGTGGCGCAAGAAGTAAGAAATTATTTATCTAATCAAGGATTTTGCGAAGTAGAAACCCCTTATTTAATTAAATCTACTCCAGAAGGCGCACGTGATTTCGTAGTGCCAAGTAGAATGAATGAAGGGCAATTTTACGCACTTCCACAATCGCCACAAACATTCAAGCAGTTGTTGATGGTGGGCGGAATGGATAAGTATTTTCAAATTGTAAAATGCTTCCGCGATGAAGATTTACGAGCAGATAGACAACCTGAATTTACACAAATTGATTGCGAAATGGCTTTCGTAGAACAAGAAGATATTTTAAATCAATTTGAAGGATTAACCCGTCATTTACTTAAGGAAGTAAAAGGTGTTGAAATAGATAAATTTCCTCGTATTACATACGATTATGCTATGAAAACGTATGGAAATGACAAACCAGATATTCGTTTTGGAATGGAATTTGGCGAGTTAAACGAAGTAACCAAACATAAAGATTTCCCTGTATTTAATGCCGCAGAATTTGTAGTTGGTATTGCAGCTCCTGGTTGTGCAGCATATACCAGAAAAGAAATTGACGCTTTAATTGATTGGGTTAAACGTCCTCAAATTGGTGCAACAGGAATGATTTATTGTAAATATGAATTAGATGGAAGCTTAAAATCATCTGTAGACAAGTTTTTTGATCAAGAAGATTTAAAAAAATGGGCTGACATTACTGGAGCGAAACCTGGAGATATGATTTTTGTTTTATGTGGAAATACCGATAAAACAAGAACTCAACTTTCTGCATTACGTATGGAGTTGGCCACTCGTTTAGGTTTAAGAAATCCAGATAAATTTGCGCCACTTTGGGTATTAGATTTTCCATTATTAGAATGGGATGAAGAATCTGAAAGATACCACGCGATGCACCACCCTTTTACTTCTCCAAAACCAGAAGATATGCATTTAATTACTACCGAACCAGGTAAAATTAGAGCCAATGCCTACGATATGGTGTTAAACGGCAATGAAATTGGTGGAGGTTCTATTCGTATACACGATAGAAATTTACAAGAACGAATGTTTGAATTATTAGGATTTACTAAAGAAGAAGCGGAAAATCAATTTGGATTTCTAATGAACGCCTTTCAATTTGGTGCGCCACCACACGGCGGTTTAGCTTTTGGATTAGACAGATTGGTAGCTATACTTGGCGGACAAGAAACTATTAGGGATTTTATTGCCTTCCCGAAAAATAATTCTGGAAGAGATGTAATGATTGATGCACCTTCTTTAATTGACGAAAAACAATTGGAAGAATTGCATATTAAATTAAATATTTCAAAATAAAAACACAATTTTCTTGCTTGCTTGAAATAAATTTATATATTTGCTCATTATTAATAATTTAAATACGCATATAATGCAAACAGGAACAGTAAAATTCTTCAATGAAACTAAAGGTTTTGGTTTCATCACTAACGAAGATACAGGTAAGGACATTTTTGTTCACGCTACAGGAATCAAGGTTGAAAACTTAAACGAAGGAGACCGTGTTAGTTATGAAGAAGAAGAAGGAAGAAAAGGAATTGTAGCAACAAACGTTGTAATATTAAACGATTAATTTATTACCCTCTAAAAACGCTCCCGAAAACGGAGCGTTTTTTTTATGTTTAATTTTTTTATTTAGAATGATTATAAATACATTCTTTTTAAGAAAATTGCTATTCTTAATGTAGTTTAAATTTTGATAATACCGCAATACAAATTAATTTTGTGGCTATTTTCAAAACAACATTAAAATGCAAAATTCTCAAATTGATTTTATACCAATTCTAATGCAAGTTCTTCTTGCTGTAGGATTTGTTGCTTTAACAATTTTTGGCTCAAGCTTATTAGGCCCTAAAAGATCATCTGCAAATAAAGACAAGAGTTTCGAATGCGGAATTGAATCTGTTGGAAACGCCCGTATTCCTTTTTCTGTAAAATATTTCTTAGTAGCCATTTTATTCGTTCTTTTCGACGTAGAAGTTATTTTTATGTACCCATGGGCAGTGAACTTTAAAGAAATGGGGTCAGAAGGATTAATTAAGATGAGTATTTTCATGATTTTATTATTAATTGGATTCTTCTATGTAATTAAGAAGAAGGCATTAGTTTGGGAATAACAATATAAAACATATGGAAAAGAATAAAGTAAATATGGTTGATGCTCCAGAAGGACATGTTGGTGAAGGATTCTTCGCAACGAAATTAGACCAAGTTGTTGGTTTGGCTCGTGCCAATTCATTATGGCCATTACCATTTGCTACTTCATGTTGTGGTATTGAATTTATGGCAACAATGGCATCGCATTATGATTTGGCTCGTTTTGGATCAGAACGTGTAAGTTTTTCTCCACGTCAAGCAGATATGCTTTTAGTAATGGGGACGATTTCAAAAAAAATGGCACCTATTTTACGTCAGGTATACGAACAAATGTCTGAACCTCGTTGGGTTATCGCCGTTGGGGCTTGTGCTTCATCAGGTGGTATTTTTGATACCTATTCTGTTTTACAAGGTATTGATAAAGTAATTCCTGTAGACGTTTATGTACCAGGTTGCCCACCACGTCCAGAGCAAATAGTAGATGGCGTAATGCAACTACAAGAATTAGTAAAAAGTGAATCTCAAAGAAGAAGACATTCTGCAGAATATAAAGAATTGTTAGCTTCCTATAATATAGAATAATAATGGCTTTAGAATCAGTAGACATACAAAGCAAACTTCAAGAAACTTTTGGAGACAACGTTAAGTATTTTAGAACAGAATACGACATGTTTGTTTTAGAAGCCGATGTTGATGTAGTATACAACGTAATAAAATTCTTAAAAGAAGAACCTAGTTTAAACTTTAGTTTCTTAACTGATTTATGCGGAATTAATTACCCAGATAGCGACACGAATGAACAATTTTGCGTCGTTTATCATTTACATAATTGGTACGAAAACAAAAGAATTCGAGTAAAAACATTTTTAAACGGTACAAATCCTGAAGTAAAATCAATCGTTTCTTTATTTAATTGTGCCAATTGGATGGAGCGTGAAACATATGATTTCTATGGAATTATTTTTGACGGACACCCAAATTTAGTACGAATTTTAAACATGGATGAAATGACCTCTTTCCCAATGAGAAAAGAATTTCCAATGGAAGATTCAGGAAGAACAGACAAAGACGACCGTTTCTTTGGTAGAACCATTAATAATTCAACAATTTAAGATGGGAACAGTAGCATTACCAGCAGATCATAGATATTATAAATACATTGAAGAGCGTCATAACGAAGACGGAAGCGAATTAGCTATCTTAAACTTAGGACCCACTCACCCTGCCACTCACGGAATTTTTCAAAACATCTTATTGATGGATGGTGAACGAATTTTAGACGCAGAACCAACAATAGGATACATTCATAGAGCATTTGAAAAGATTGCTGAAAATCGTCCCTTTTATCAAATTACACCGCTTACAGATCGAATGAATTATTGTTCATCACCAATAAACAATATGGCTTGGTGGATGACTTTAGAAAAATTATTAAATATCGAAGTTCCAAAACGTGCACAATATTTACGTGTCATAGTAATGGAATTAGCGCGTATTACAGACCATTTAATTTGTAACTCCATTTTAGGTGTAGATACTGGTGCGTATACCGGATTCCTTTATGTATTTCAATTCCGTGAAAAGGTTTATGAAATTTATGAAGAAATTTGTGGCGCACGTTTAACCACAAATATGGGAAGAATTGGTGGTTTTGAAAGAGATTGGTCGCCAAGAGCTTTTGAATTACTAGAAACCTTTTTAAAAGATTTCCCAGTAGCTTGGAAAGAATTTGAAGATTTATTTACAAGAAATAGAATCTTTATTGACCGAACAGTTAATGTTGGTGCAATAACTCCAGAAATGGCAATGGATTACGGTTTTACAGGTCCGAATTTAAGAGCCGCTGGTGTAGATTATGATGTTCGTGTAGCACAACCGTATTCTTCTTATGAGGATTTCGAATTCAATATTCCTGTTGGAAAATCAGGTGATACGTACGACAGATTTTGCGTAAGAAACGCGGAAGTATGGGAAAGTTTAAGTATTATTCGTCAAGCATTAGATAAAATGCCTGAAGGAAATGTATTCCACGCAGATGTTCCAGATTATTACCTTCCTCCAAAGGAAGACGTATACCATAATATGGAAGCCTTAATTTATCACTTTAAAATTGTAATGGGTGAAGTGCCTGTTCCTGTTGCCGAAGTATATCAACCTGTTGAAGGTGGTAATGGTGAATTAGGTTTTTATTTAATTACAGACGGAAGTAGAACACCATATAGATTACATTTCAGAAGACCAAGTTTTATATATTATCAAGCTTACCCTGAAATGATTAAAGGAGCCATGTTGTCAGATGCTATTGTAATTTTGTCAAGTTTAAATGTAATTGCAGGCGAATTAGACGCTTAATAAAATTATAAATGATGAATTTTAAATTATAAATTATTACAAACATTTAAAATTTCTAATTCAAAATTTAAAATAAAAAAAATGGAAATATCAAATATCAAACAAGAGATAAACATAACTGAAGCGTTAATGACTCGTATTAACGAACTAATCAGTCATTATCCTGCAGATAAAAAGAAATCGGCATTACTACCCGTTTTACATGAAGTACAAGATGCTCATGACAATTGGTTAAGTGTAGAATTACAACAAAAAGTAGCAGAAATTCTGGAAATTCTTCCAATTGAAGTGTACGAAGTGGTAACTTTCTATACGATGTTTAACACAAAACCTGTGGCTAAATATATGTTCGAGTTTTGTAGAACATCTTGTTGCGCTACTCGCGGTGTAGAGGATTTAATGGATTACGCTTGTTCAAAACTTGGCGTAAAAGAAGGAGAAATTACTTCAGACGGACTGTTTCAGGTAGTTGGGGTAGAATGTTTAGGCGCTTGTGGATATGCTCCCATGTTGCAATTAGGCGATTTTTATCACGAAAAACTATCAAAGGAATCCTTCGATACTTTAGTTGAAGATTGCAAAGCAGAAAAAATAACTTTACACGATAAATAATATCATGGGAAAGAAAATATTATTAGACAAAATTAATATTCCAGGAATAAAAACCTATGAAGTATACCGCGAAAACGGCGGTTATAAATCAGTGGAAAAAGCACTTAGCATGCAACCTGACGACATTACAGAAGAAGTAAAAGCTTCTGGACTTCGTGGTCGTGGTGGTGCAGGTTTCCCAGTAGGTATGAAATGGAGTTTTATCGATAAAAAATCTGGAAAACCAC
The DNA here is from genome assembly GCA_964593435.1 of uncultured Flavobacterium sp. Taxonomy (GTDB): domain Bacteria; phylum Bacteroidota; class Bacteroidia; order Flavobacteriales; family Flavobacteriaceae; genus Flavobacterium. The sequence continues at coordinate 26,646 of CAZQGY010000014.1, forward strand.
GTCATTTAGTTTGCAACGCTGACGAATCGGAACCAGGTACTTTCAAAGACCGTTTCTTAATGGAATACATTCCTCACCTTCTAATTGAAGGAATGATTACTTCAAGTTTTGCACTTGGCGCTAATCTTTCTTATATATATATTAGAGGAGAATATATGTGGGTTTTTAAAATTTTAGAAAAAGCCATCAAAGAAGCTTATGCTGAAGGTTGGTTAGGAAAAAACATAAAAGGTTCTGGTTTCGATTTAGATTTATATGTTCACGTTGGTGCTGGAGCATATATTTGTGGAGAAGAAACTGCTTTAATAGAATCTTTAGAAGGTAAAAGAGGAAATCCTCGTATTAAACCACCATTTCCTGCCATTTCAGGATTATGGGCAAACCCAACCGTGGTAAATAATGTAGAATCCATTGCAGCTGTGCCTTGGATAGTAATGAATGGTGGAGCTGAATATGCAAAAATTGGTTTAGAACGTTCAACAGGTACCAAATTAATTTCTGCTTCGGGACATATTAAAAATCCAGGGGTTTACGAAATTGAAATGGGTATTACTGTAGAAGAATTTATGAATTCTGACGAATATTGTGGCGGTATGATTGATGACAGACCTTTAAAGGCTTTAGTTCCTGGAGGTTCTTCGGTGCCAATTTTACCAGCACATTTAATATACAAAACTGCAGCTGGAACAGACCGATTAATGACCTATGAATCCTTATCAGATGGCGGTTTCGCAACAGGTTCAATGTTAGGTTCTGGAGGGTTTATTGTATATAACGATACGACGTGTATTGTTAGAAATACATGGAATTTCTCACGTTTTTATCACCATGAAAGTTGCGGACAATGTACGCCTTGTCGTGAAGGAACGGGTTGGCTAGAGAAAATATTATGGAGAATTGAAAATGGTCAAGGTCGTGAAGAAGACATCGACTTACTATGGAACATTCAATCAAAAATTGAAGGAAACACCATTTGCCCATTAGGGGATGCTGCTTCTTGGCCAGTAGCAGCAGCTATTCGTCACTTCAGAGAAGAATTTGAATACCATGTAAGATTCCCAGAAAAAATTAAAGATAGAAACCATTTTGTGAACGAACCATTTGAAAAAGTTCGTCATTTAATTGGAAAACAAACTGTTTAATAAAAACTCAAAAATGATTCTTTTAAGAATCAAACATTTATAACATGAAAGTAACCATAGACGGACAAAGCGTTGAAGTAGAACCAGGAACAACTATCCTGCAAGCTGCACGTATGATTGGGGGCGATTTAGTGCCGCCAGCCATGTGTTATTATTCGAAATTAAAAGGAAGCGGTGGAAAATGTCGTTGCTGTTTAGTCGAAGTAGCAAAAGGTAGTGAAGCCGATCCAAGACCTATGCCGAAATTAATGGCATCTTGTGTTACAGGATGTATGGATGGCATGGAAGTGAATAGTAAAAATTCAGATAGAGTAACAGAAGCAAGAAAATCGGTTACCGAGTTTTTATTAATCAACCACCCTTTGGATTGTCCTGTTTGTGACCAAGCCGGAGAATGTAATTTACAAGATTTAAGTTTCGAACACGGAAAATCAGAAACGCGTTTCATTGAAGAGAAAAGAACTTTTGAACCAGAAAATATTGGTGATAAAATTCAATTACACATGAACCGTTGTATTTTGTGTCAACGTTGTACGACTTTAGCTGACCAATTAACCGATAAAAGAGTTCATGGTGTTTTAAATCGTGGAGACCATGCGCAAATTTCAACTTGTGTTTCTGCTGCAATTGACAATGAATTTTCTGGAAATATGATTGATGTTTGTCCTGTTGGCGCTTTAACAGATAAAACATTCCGTTTCAAAAGTAGAGTTTGGTTTAACAAACCTTTCAATGCACACAGAGAATGTACAACTTGTTGTGGAAAAACAACGGTTTGGATGTTCGGAAACGAAATTCAAAGAGTAACTGGAAGAAAAGACCAATATGGCGAAGTAGAAGAATTTATATGTAATACCTGTCGTTTCGATAAAAAAGAAGTGTCAGATTGGACGATTGAAGGTCCGAAAAAATTTGCAAAAGATTCTGTTATCAACCAAAACAATTATACTCGTACTTTGGAAAAAGTAAATATAGATACAGAAAAAAACATATTATTAGGTCGCGATGAAGATCGTATTAAAATTAGTATGTCAGGTGTTCCATTAAAAAATACAAATAACTAATGGATAGCGTATTTATCATAGAAAAAAGTGTCATTATAGTAGCAGTATTTGCTTTAACTATGCTTATGGCCATGTATTCCACTTGGGCAGAACGTAAAGTTGCTGCATTTTTACAAGACCGTGTAGGACCAAATCGTGCAGGATGGGGAGGTTTATTACAACCACTTGCCGATGGAGCCAAATTATTTACCAAAGAAGAATTTTTTCCCAACACTCCAAATAGATTTTTATTTATTTTAGGACCTGCGATTGCAATGAGTACGGCGTTAATTACAAGCGCTGTTATTCCTTGGGGAGATAAAATTCACGTTTTCGGAAGAGATGTTTTGCTTCAGGCAACTGATATTGATGTTTCAATTTTGTATGTTTTTGGTGTATTATCAATCGGAGTTTACGGAATTATGATTGGTGCTTGGGCGTCAAACAACAAATACTCATTAATGTCTGCCGTTCGTGCCTCTTCGCAAATGATTTCTTATGAAGTAGCCATGGGATTAGCTATGATTTCCATTTTAATGATGTCGGGTTCTTTATCATTAAAAGACATTACCGTAATGCAAGCCAACGACGGATGGAATATTTTCTATCAGCCATTAGCTTTCTTAATTTTCTTAATTTGTTCCTTTGCAGAAACCAACAGAACCCCTTTCGATTTAGCAGAATGTGAATCGGAATTAATTGGTGGTTATCATACGGAATATTCATCCATGAAAATGGGCTTCTATTTATTTGCTGAATATGCAAATATGTTTATTTCATCAACAATTTTATCTGTTGTCTTCTTAGGAGGCTACCACTTTCCAGGAATGGCTTGGGTAAATGAAAATTGGGGCATAAACATTGGTGCCTTATTAGGATTTATAACCTTATTTGCAAAAATATGTTTCTTCATCTTTTTCTACATGTGGGTAAGATGGACAATTCCTCGTTTCCGATACGATCAATTGATGCATTTGGGTTGGAAAATATTAATACCATTAGCGGTTATTAATATTATTATTACAGGAATTGTAATGGTTTTATTTAATTAGTAAGAAAATGTCAGTACAACAAATATCATTATCAGGAAGAAAAATGGAAGTTTCCAATAAGGAAATGACATTCTTAGAACGAATTTACGTTTGGACAATTCTGAAAGGATTATGGACTACTCTTAAACATTTGTTTAGAAGAAAAGTAACCATAAAATATCCTGAAGAAGTTCGCGAAATGAGTCCAGTAGCTCGTTTACAACATATGCTAATGCGTGATGAAGAAGGAAAAGAAAGATGTACCGCTTGCGGATTATGTGCCTTATCTTGCCCTGCAGAAGCCATTACTATGAAAGCTGCAGAAAGAAAAGCAGATGAAAAACATTTATATAGAGAAGAAAAATACGCCGAAATTTATGAAATAAATATGTTGCGTTGTATTTTCTGTGGTTTATGTGAAGAAGCATGTCCTAAAGAAGCTATTTACTTAACAAAATCTAAAAAAATTGTAAATTCTGGTTACGAAAGAGAAGATTTTATCTACGGAAAAGATAAACTGGTGATGCCGTTAGATATGGCAATTAAAAACACGCAAACTAATACCGTAAATTAATTATGATAGAAATTGTTTTTTATATATTATCAGCCATAACACTAGGAACTGCCTTTTTAACTGTTTTCAGTAAAAATGCCATTCATAGCGCTATTTATTTAGTAATATGCTTTTTCTCATTAGCAGGACATTACTTATTATTTAATGCACAATTTTTGGCTATCGTACATATTATAGTATATGCAGGAGCTATTATGGTATTATTGTTATTTACCTTAATGCTTATGAATTTAGACAAAGAAGACGAAACATCTAAACCACTTTTTGCAAAACTTGCAGCCGTTTTTTCAGCTGGAATTTTAGGATTGGTTTTAATTGCAGCACTTCGTAAAGCACAACCAGAAAATATAGAATATGTAAATTCTGGTGTTGATTATCAATCCATAAAAGTATTAGGAAAAGTATTATTAAATGAGTACCAAGTTCCATTCGAATTTGCCTCAGTTTTATTACTTGTATCTATGATTGGTGCCGTTTTAATTTCTAAAAAAGAAGAAAAAATTTAATTATGAACATATTAGAACACGTTGGTATTGGAAACTACATTACACTTTCAGCTTTGCTGTTTTGTATTGGAGCGTTTGGTCTTTTATACAGAAGAAATGCAATAATCATGTTTATGTCAATTGAAATTATGTTAAATGCTGTCAACTTACTTTTGGTTGCGTTTTCTTCGTATCATGAAGATCCATCAGGGCAAGTTTTTGTATTTTTCACTATGGCAGTCGCTGCAGCTGAAGTAGCTGTTGGATTGGCTATTCTTGTTTCGGTATTTAGAAATATTGGAAATATTGACATCGATAATTTAAAAAATCTAAAAGGATAATTCTAAATGAATACTACAATATTACTCTTATTATTTGCACCGTTAGTTGGTTTTTTAATCAACACCTTTTTCGGTAAATCATTAGGAAAAACAATTTCTGGTGTACTAGGAACAGCAGCAATTGTTGTCTCTTTTTTATGTGCGATTTGTTTATTTTCTCAAATTAATGCTAACGGAAAATCATTTACTTTTCACTTAGCAGATTGGTTTTCAATTGGTTCAATCCAAGTAAACTTCTCTTTTTTATTTGATCAATTATCTGTTTTATGGTTATTGTTCGTGACAGGAATTGGGGCTTTAATTCATTTGTATTCGATTAGTTACATGCATGAAGATGATAATATGCATAAATTTTTCTCTTATTTAAATTTATTCGTATTCTTTATGATTGCTTTAGTAGCTGGAAGTAACTTACTAATTATGTTCATTGGATGGGAAGGCGTAGGTTTATGTTCGTACTTACTTATTGGGTTTTGGTATAAAAACCAAGATTATAACGATGCTGCTAAAAAAGCATTCATAATGAACCGTATTGGAGATTTAGGTTTCTTAATTGGAATATTTATTTTAGGCTATATTTTTAATAGTTTAGAATTTTCAGAAATTGCAAAGGGTATGCATTCTGAAGTATTCTTAAAAACTATAGATTTACCATTATTAAGTGTAGCTGCTTTATGTTTATTTATTGGAGCTTGTGGTAAATCGGCACAATTACCTTTAGCTACGTGGTTACCAGATGCGATGGCTGGACCAACACCGGTTTCTGCATTAATTCACGCAGCAACAATGGTAACAGCAGGTATTTTTATGATTACCAGAATGAATTTCTTATTCGATTTTACTCCAGATATTCAAAACATAATTGCAATCGTTGGTGCTATCACAGCAATTGTTGCAGCATCAATTGGGTTGGTACAAAACGATATTAAAAAAGTTTTAGCGTATTCTACCGTTTCTCAATTAGGTTTAATGTTTTTAGCATTAGGATTAGGCGCTTATGAAGTGGCGGTTTTTCACGTAATTACTCACGCTTTCTTTAAAGCTTGTTTGTTCTTAGGTTCAGGGTCTGTGATTCACGCGTTACACGGCGAACAAGATATGAGAAATATGGGTGGTTTAAGAAAAGTAATGCCTATTACTTTTTGGACGATGATGATTTCAACTTTAGCGATTTCGGGTATTTTTCCATTCTCTGGTTTCTGGTCTAAAGACGAAATTTTAATGACGGCTTTTCACTCTAATCATGATTTACCGATTTTATGGATAATTGGGTCAATAGCTTCAATTATGACCGCTTTTTATATGTTCCGATTGATGTATTTAACTTTCTTTAACGAATTTAGAGGCACTGAGGAACAAAAACATCATTTACACGAAAGTCCTTCATTAATTACTATTCCATTAGTAATTTTGGCAACATTGGCGGCAATTGGTGGAGCCATTAGCTTACCAGGAAACAGTTGGTTAAATCATTATTTAGCACCATTATTCGCACATAAATCGCACGAAGCACATACATTAGGAACAACGGAATATACGTTAATGGCTGTAGCAACTCTTGGAGCCATTTTAGGTATTGCAATTGCGTATTCAAAATATCTTAAGAAAAAAGAAATTCCAGTTGCTGATTCAGAAGTTCAAGGGTTACATAAAGTTTTATCTAATAAATATTATTTAGATGAAATTTATATGGCTACAATTGTGAAACCAATCTATATGATTTCCAATTTTGCTAAAAAATATGTGGAGAAATTTATTTCAAAAGCAGTTATTGGATTAGGTGGTGCTACATATGCATTATCTATTAAAGGAAAGAAAATTCAAAATGGTAATATTGGGGTGTATTTATTTGCATTCATATTCGGAATGGTTGGGTTTTTAGTTTATGTATTTATAATTCGAGATGTAAAATAATGGATATTAGTATTGTTTTAATTATATTATTAGTTGGCGCATTCGTCACCTATTTATTTGGAGATAAGTTCGCTCCTAAAGTTGCACTTCTTTTTAGTATTTTAGCTTTTGGAACTTCATTATTCGCATTTAATGCTTTTAATGATGATGCAAATTTAGATGTAAATTTACCATGGATTACTCAACTTAACATCAATTTTGCTTTGCATGTTGATGGCTTATCGATGGCCATGTTACTATTAACAACAGGATTATTACCATTAATTGTCTTGTCTGGATTTATCACAAAATTTGAAAATTCAAGATCTATTTATGCATTAATGCTATTTATGGGATTTGCAATGGCAGGAACATTTTTAGCATCAGATGGAATTTTATATTACATCTTTTGGGAAATTGCATTAATTCCTATTTATTTTATTGCCTTAAATTGGGGTAACGGTGATTTGGAAGAACGTAAAAAAGCCATTTTAAAGTTTTTTATTTACACGTTTGCAGGATCCTTATTTATGCTTTTAGCATTCATCTACTTGTACACAAAAGGTGATAGTTTTGATATCAATAAATTATATGCTTTGCAATTAACAACTTCAGAAAAAACATATATTTTTGTTGCTTTCTTTTTAGCGTATGCTATTAAAATTCCTTTGATTCCTTTTCATACTTGGCAAGCTAACACGTATAGCAAAGCGCCTGCTGTTGGTACGATGTTATTATCTGGAATTATGTTGAAAATGGGATTATATAGTGTGCTAAGATGGCAATTACCATTAACGGATGAAGTGGCAAAAGCACACATTCCATACATTGTTGCATTATCAATTGCCGGAATTATTTATGGTGCAATTGTAGCATTAAAACAAAAAGACATTAAGAAGTTTTTAGCCTATTCGTCTTTATCACACGTTGGTTTAATTGCTGCTGGTTTATATTCTTTAACTTTGGAAGGATTTCAAGGTGCGGTTTTACAAATGCTTTCTCACGGAATTGTAATTGTTGGATTATTTTATGTTGTAGAATTAATTTACAGCAGATACAACACCTACGAAATTAAAGAAATGGGCGGCATCAGAATTCAAGATACATATTTTGCATCGTTATTTATGATTATAATGTTAGCCTCTGTTGCGTTACCAACTACTTTTAATTTTATTGGCGAATTTAATTTACTTTACAGTTTATTTAAAGTAAACATTTGGTTCGCTGTAGTTGCAGGTACAACAATTATTTTAGGCGCATTTTATATGTTACGAATGTTTCAAAAAGTAATGTTAGGATCAGAAACAAAATCATTTAAAAAAATAACAAAACAAGAAAGCATTGTATTAATAATTATAGTAGGTGTAACCATTTTCTTCGGATTATTTCCACAACCAATTATCGATTTAATTACACCAAGTTTACAATCAATTTTAACTCAAATTAAATAATAATCATCATAAAATGACTACATTAATTGCTATAATAGGAATCGGAATATTTTGTTTATTAGCAGAAATAATGAATCTAAAAAAGATTATTATTCCTGTATCAATAATCGCCTTAATGGCATTATTTGGTGTAAACTTAATTGAAGAATTACCTGAAATCTCAGGTTACGAATCAATGATAATTTCAGATAAATTTGCAAAAGCATTTTCAAGTTTATTTATATTATTAACGGCTTTGCTTATTTTAATGAGTGCGCCGAGCTATAAAAACAGTTCAAAACTATCAGATTTTATTTCAATAAAAATATTTATGCTTTCTGGTGCAGTGGCAATGGTAAGCTTCAGCAATTTAGCTATGTTTTTCTTAGGAATTGAAGTGTTGTCTATAGGATTGTATGTATTAGCTGGAAGCGATAGATTAAACATAAAAAGTAATGAAGCAGGTATGAAATACTTTTTAATGGGTTCTTTTGCTTCAGGTATTTTATTATTTGGAATAACAATGTTATACGGCGCAACAGGAACTTTTGATATCGGAACTTTATACGAAGCTTCTATATCAGCTAGTACTGAGTTTTGGTTCTATATTGGTGTGATTTTAATTACTATTGGAATGTTATTTAAAGTAGCCGCTACACCGATGCACTTTTGGGCTCCAGATGTATATGAGGGCTCACCTACTCAAATTACAGCAATAATGAGTACTTTTGCAAAAGTAGCTGCTATGGCGTCCTTCTTCAAATTAATTACAATTTTAAACAGTCAAATGCTTTATAGTTACACTCAAGTAATAGTTGTAGTGGTAATTGCAACCATGTTGTTTGGTAATGTAATGGCTTTACGTCAGAAAAAAATTAAACGTGTTATTGCCTATTCAGGTATTTCACATACTGGTTTTATGCTGTTAACTTTATTGAACATAAATGCCGCTGAAAATAATTTATTATTTTACGCCACATCATATGCGATTGCAGGATTAGCAGCGTTTTCAGTTATCCTTTTAGTGACTAAAAATGAAGATAACGATCAAATAGAAAACTTTAATGGATTAGGTAAAAAACATCCTTTAATGGCTTTTATAATGACCATCGCTTTATTATCAATGGCTGGAATTCCAATTTTGGCAGGATTTTTCGCTAAGTTTTTCTTACTAAATCAAATAATCTCAAGTGGCTTTATTGGATTGGCAATTGTTGCTATTATTAATTCAATGATAGCAGTTTACTACTATTTTAAAATAGTAATTGCTATGTATACAAAAGAACCTACATATGGAAAAGAATACGCCAATCATTCAGAATATTATATAGTAGGAATAGTAGCTACAGTATTATTAATTCTGATAGGAATATTCCCAGATTCGATACTGAATTTAATATAAGAAATAAGAGAGTCCAAATTTACATTTGGACTTTTTTTTACAACTCAATCAAAACAGAAACAGCATTGCCCCCAAATCCTACGGCATTTACCAATACTCTTCTTAATTTCTTAGTAGTGTTTTGATTTTTATAAAAAGACGTTTCAATAAAATATTGATTTTGGAGCATCAATATGGCTAACTCTACACTTAATAATCCAGACGTAGCAAACGTATGCCCTACTTTCCACTTATTTGAAGTTAACAAAGGTAATTGGTTACCAAACACTTTTTTTATGGCTTCAAATTCCGTTTTATCACCCTGAATAGTTCCCGGCGCGTGCATTACAATCGCATCTATATCATCAACAGCATAGCTTCCAATTGCCATTTTCATAGATTTCTGAAAACATTCCGCCTCCGTTGAAATAGAAGTACTATTAGACAAAATTTCTGTTGCAAAGCCAATTCCTATGATTTTAGCAATTGCTTTTACTGAAGAAAGAGACAACGATAAGCAAGCCGCAGCTTCACCTAAAACCATAGTATTAGAAGTTTTTTCGAAATCCAAACATCTATTTGCTAAAGCATTATCTTCATTAGAGTACACTTTTAAAGCTGTCATTTGGCTTAACGTAAAAGGTGTTAATGGTGCTTCACTTGCTCCAACTAAAAACTGATTGGACATTCCCGATTGCAACCAAGCAATTCCATTTAACAAAGCATGTAAACCTGTTGAACAAGTTATAGAATGGGAAATTTCTGGACCAACAGTTTGTAGATCATGAGACACCCAGCTAGAAATATTACCTAAAGTTGTCGCTGGAGAAGTAAACGTAGAAACTAATCCTTCATTAATAAAATCAGTATGGTATTTTTCAAATAATGTAGTGGCACCTCGAGAAGATCCAAAATTTATTCCAACATTTTGATTCGAAAAATTACTGTTCTCAAAGCATTTTCTGGCAACCAAAATCGCCATTACTACCGATTTATCCAGATGTTTGTATTTAGAATCTGAACTTATAATAGTATTTAAAAAACTAGTTGCTGCATCTGAAAGCTTAGAAACCCAATATTCTTTTTTAGTAGCTTCTAACTTTTGAAATAACGAATTTTCATGCAAATAATTCTCCCAAATTTCGGCAGAAGTCATTCCTAAAGCAGATATTGAAGCAATTGAATTTATATAAACGGGTTGTTTTAACATGGAATCTCGTTTAAAGCTTGTTCGATAGTGGCATAAATTTGTTGTAAACTTTCTTCGGAAATTATGTAAGAAGGTAAGATATAAATCACATTGCCAACTGGTCGTAAAATAATACCTTTTTCAATAAAATAATTATAAAATTGATTGCGTAAATTACTATAATACGATTGTTTTTCGGAAACCTGAATTTCTAAAGCAAAAATGACTCCTAAAACACGAGTAGATTTTACTTTAGGATGCTTAGAAATATGCTCTTCAAATTGAAGATGTAACGTATTTATTTTATGAATACAATGAATTGTTTCTGGCTTTTCTAATAATGAAATACTCGCTAAAGCTGCTGCACAACCTGTAGGATTTGCGGTAAATGTATGTCCGTGTAATAATGCTTGATTCACGTTATCGCTCACAAAACCATCAAAAATATCTTGTGTAAAAGTAGTAATTGCCATTGGAATTGTACCACCCGTAAGTGCTTTACTCAAACACATCATATCAGGTTGGTTTTTCAAATAATCACAAGCAAATAATTTACCTGTTTTCCCGAAACCGGTCATTACCTCATCGGCAATAGCAAAAACATCATTTTTCTTACAAACTAAAAGCAAGTTGTCTAATTCAGCAGCTTCATACATTACCATTCCAGCAGCACCTAGAACCAAAGGTTCGAAAATAAAAGCAGCGACTTCATTTTCAGCAATTGCCTTTTCTAATGCTATTTTTGAAATTTCTTCATTGCCTTTTGTAGGAACTGGAATTCGAACTACATTAATTAAGGCCTCTTGAAACGCTTCTGTAAACAAGCCAATGCCACTTACAGCCATAGCTCCGAAAGTATCCCCGTGAAAGGCATCTTCAAAAGCAATGATAGTATTTTTTTTAATTCCTTTATTATAATGATATTGAAATGAAGCTTTTATAGCCACTTCCACAGCAGTAGAACCATTATCAGAATAAAAAAACTTTCTTTGATTAGAAGGTAAAATTTGAACTAATTTTTCAGCTAATTCTACTACAACATTATGCGTAAAACCTCCAAATAATATGTGTTCTAAAGTCGTCAGTTGTTTATAAATGGCATCGGCAATAAACGTATTACTATGCCCGAAGGGATTTACCCACCAAGACGCAATAGCATCGATATATTGTTTCCCGTTTTCGTCCCATAAAAATTCGTCTTTCCCTTTAACTATAGCAGGAAAATGCGAATTTATTTTATGTTGCGTGTACGGATGCCAATTGTATAAACTATCTTTTTCTGAAAGTGTCATTGTAATTAAAAGAAAATAGAAAATAGAGCATAGAAAAAAGATGCTGGTAAATTCAAAAATTATATGGCAAAGATAAAGGCTATTTCTAAATTCTATTCTATTTTTTGAAGATTTTCTCGAAATAAATCGGCGTAATATTTGATTACATTTTGATCGAAATATGGTTCATTATCAATTCTTCCTATCATGGGAATATTTGTTTTTTCTAAAATAATACTTTCTGTAGCTTTATTTTCATCACCTGAAAAAATAATTCCAGCAACATTTAACTTTCTTGATTTCAAAATTTCAATTGTCATTAAGGTATGATTGATACTCCCCAAATAATGACGAGAAACCACAATTACCTTATAATCTGGGTTAATGATGTCTATAACACAATCTTTACTATTTAAAGGAACTAAAATTCCACCTGCACCTTCCACAACTAAATGATTTTTCGTTTCCGGCTCTTTAATTTTATTTAAATCAATTGTAATTCCATCAATTTCAGCAGCATAATGTGGACTTGCGGGTGTTCGCAACGCGTAAGCATTTTTATGAAAAGTTGTAGTTGTATTCGATACATATTTTTCTACTTTATTGGTATCCGAATTATCTAAATCGCCCGCTTGTATGGGTTTCCAATAATCGGCTTCTAAAGCCTCTACAAGTATTGATGAAGCAATAGTTTTGCCTACATCTGTACCAATTCCTGTTATAAATAATTTCATATTTTTAGTTGTTTCGCAGAGATTCACAGCGTGTTCCGCATAGCTACACAAAAATACAAATAAAAACTTTGTGAAACTCTGTGTTATTTCGAGAATCTCAGTGGAATTTTTTTATTTAAAATTCAAAGCTACAGCTTTCGCATTTATATTTTTGTTTCGAAAATAAGGGCATAGACAAAGTTAGCAAACCATAAATAAAGGCTAAAAACGATTTGATATCTTTAATAGTGGTTGTCATAATTATTTTTTGAGAACCACAATTTGGACAAGATAATAATTCTCCTTTGTCATCAACAGAATATTCAGGAATAGAGTCTAAAATTTGTCTTGATTGTAGTACATCTTCTGAATTTACAAATAATTTTACACCGCCTAAAGCATTGCTCAATAGTGGATCGGTATTAATTGTGTTTTCATTTTGTAAAAACACTTCAATGCCTTCTGATTCTAGTTTTCCTTTAAACAAATACGCTTCAGAGGAATATTGATAATTTGCAATTTCAATTAATGATTGTTTCATATTTATTAAAGAATTAGTGCGCTCAATTCATCCAATATAGTTATCATTTCTTGTTCTGTAGTATAAGAATGTAAACAAAATCGCAATCTTTCTTGACCTTCTGGAACGGTTGGCGACAAAATCGCTTTTACTTCAAATCCTTTTGCTTGTAATTGAGCTGCGATATTTTTTACTTTATCATTTCCAGGAAGTATAGCCGAATGAATGGCCGATTTACTATAAACAAACAAGGGTTTTATTCCTAAAAGTTGTTTTTGCTGATTGAAAAAAGTAATGTTTTCTTTTAATTTTTGAAGTTCAACCGACTGAAGCAAATTTTGATACGAAATTAAAATTGTAGCTACAGAATGAGGTGAAAGTCCTGTTGTATAAATAAAACTTCTGGCAAAATTGACTAAATATTCAATTAAATCAGCATTTCCTAAAATAGCCGCACCATGACAACCCAAACCTTTTCCAAACGTCATAATTCTGGCAAATACTTTATTTTGAAGTTGTTGCGACTGTATTACTCCTTCGCCATTTTCTCCAAAAACACCCAATGCATGTGCTTCATCTACAACTAATAGTGCCTTATATTTTTCTGTAAGTTGTACTAATGTTTCCATATTAGGCGTATCGCCATCCATAGAAAAAACGGATTCTGTTACAATATAAATTGTTTGAAATTCGGAATTTGTAAGTTGAAGTTTGGCAATTTTAGTTTCTAAATCTTCGTAATCGTTATGTTGAAATTTATACGATTTGGCGTGACTCATTTGAATGCCATCACGAATGGAAGCATGACATAACTCGTCATATAAAATAACATCATTTCTTTGCGGCACAGCACTAAAAAATCCAACATTAGCATCATAACCTGAATTAAAAATTAAAGCTGCTTCAGATTGATGAAAAGTCGCAATATTTTTTTCAGTAATTTCATATAATTTATGATTGCCTGAAAGTAATCGGGAACCTGTTGCACCATTTATTTTGATATTATTTTCAACTAAATATTGGTGTGTAGCATCAAATATTTGTTCGTTTTTAGCAAAACCCAAATAATCGTTGGATGAAAAATCGATACCATTTGTAGCAATAGGCAAGTTTCGCAAAGCATTTGAATCTTTACGAAAAAGCAGTTTTTGCTGAAGTGCATTTGGAATTTTCATATATGTAAAAATAAAAAAAATCCCGATAAGAAACACTTATCGGGATTGTTATTTTAATAAATAACTGATTTAGTCTGCTAAAACAATTACTTTATTGTTATTCATTTCAATAGTACCAGATTGAATGGCTAACCAATAGGTTTGCTCATTTACTTTTGTAAATTTTGATTCATTCGTTTTATCAATATTAAAACTAGATGCACTGATTTTAACATTTCCTTTTTGTAAAATGGAAACTACAGCTGCGTGATTATTCAACATTTGAAATTCGCCATTAATCCCTGGAACAGAAACGGATGTTACTTCTCCTGAAAATAAAGTGGCTTCTGGTGATACTATTTCTAAAATCATAATTTAAGTTTAAAATTCCAAATTTTAAAATTCCAAATTCCAAAATTGGGATTTGTAATTTTATTTTTTGAAGTTTATCAAGCTTCGCTTGATTTAGGCTTCTGCTAACATTTTTTCTCCAGCTTCGATAGCCTCTTGGATACTTCCTTTAAGGTTAAATGCTGATTCTGGCAAACGGTCTAATTCACCATCCATAATCATATTAAATCCTTTGATAGTATCTTTAATATCTACTAAAACACCTGGAATCCCTGTAAACTGTTCGGCTACGTGGAAAGGTTGAGATAAGAAACGTTGTACTTTACGAGCACGTGATACGACCAATTTATCTTCTTCAGATAATTCTTCCATACCTAAAATCGCGATAATATCTTGTAATTGTTTGTAACGTTGTAAAATTTCTTTTACTCTTTGTGCGCAATCGTAGTGCTCATCACCTAAAACATCAGGAGTTAAGATACGAGAAGTAGAATCCAATGGATCTACCGCTGGGTAAATACCTAACTCGGCAATTTTACGAGATAATACGGTTGTTGCATCTAAGTGAGCAAACGTTGTTGCTGGCGCCGGGTCAGTTAAGTCATCCGCAGGCACGTAAACCGCTTGTACCGATGTAATAGAACCTGTTTTTGTAGATGTAATACGCTCTTGCATTACTCCCATTTCAGTTGCCAAAGTTGGTTGATAACCTACTGCAGAAGGCATACGTCCTAAAAGTGCAGATACTTCAGAACCCGCTTGAGTAAAACGGAAAATGTTATCTACGAAGAAAAGTACGTCTTTTCCTTGTCCTGTTCCAGCACCATCACGGAAATATTCCGCAATAGATAATCCTGATAAAGCTACACGAGCACGAGCACCAGGTGGCTCATTCATTTGTCCGAAAACGAAAGTAGCTTTTGACTCTCTCATTCCTGGCATATCTACTTTAGATAAATCCCATCCTCCATTTTCCATAGAGTGCATAAATTCATCACCATATTTTATAATTCCTGACTCTAACATCTCACGAAGTAAGTCATTTCCTTCACGTGTTCTTTCACCTACTCCTGCGAATACTGAAAGTCCACCGTGACCTTTTGCAATATTATTAATTAACTCCTGAATTAATACTGTTTTACCCACTCCAGCACCACCGAATAAACCAATTTTACCTCCTTTTGCGTAAGGCTCAATTAAGTCGATTACTTTAATACCCGTAAATAAAACTTCAGAAGAAGTAGCTAAATCTTCAAATCTTGGTGCAGCACGGTGAATAGACATTCCGTTGTCTCCGTCTTTAGGTAATTCCCCTAAACCATCAATAGCATCACCAATAACGTTGAATAAACGACCATAAACATCTGGTCCAATTGGCATTTTGATTGGATTTCCTGTTCCAACCACTTCAGTACCTCTTGACAAACCATCAGAAGAGTCCATTGAAATAGTACGTACTGTATTTTCTCCAATGTGAGATTGTACCTCTAAAACCAATTTAGTACCGTCTTTTTTAGTAATTTCTAACGAATCATAAATTTTTGGAAGTTCTCCGTTAGTAGTGTCAAACACTACGTCTACAACTGGTCCAATAATTTGTGCAACTTTTCCTGTAACTTTAGACATTGCTTATGTATTTATTTAATAGCTATTTATTATTGAAAAAAAATATACTTTTTTCAGAGTGCAAAGATAGTTTTTTTAGATGCAATTATGCAATATATTTTTTGACTTTTTTTTAATAAAAAAGCGAAATAGTGATTATTTCGCTTTTTTATTTATTCTAATATTGGTGATTTGCCATATTAGATTTACAAAATCTTCTACTTTGTGTATTGGACGATTATTTTTTAATTGTTTAATTCTAAATAATAAGTATCAAATCCTCTATCATCATAAATATCAAACAATGTTATATAGTTTTTTTGATTGACACATATTTGAATTCTTAAATTAAGTGAAGGATCTTTCGCCATCTCGTAATTAAAATGATTAGTTAACAATTCTTTTAAAAATAACTCATCTAAAATTTTATCATCAATAAAAATTACACCTGGCAATTTTCTATTCTTGTAAGGTTTAGTCATAATGTATTTTTTATCTCTATAACATTCAATCAAATTTTGTAAAGGAGTCACTTCTTCCCAAAAAAGTATCTTGTAAGTTAAACCCTTAATTAACTTAATTGATGTAAGTAAATAAATTATGAAATCTATTTTTTTGACCAATTGACTTGACTCAATATCAAATCTCCCTTTTAATATATTTTTCCCTTGTTTTATTTTTAAAAGATTTTCGAAATTTTCATCGAAATTTTTAGAATCTATCATTTTTTTAATCATTATCTAATTTTTTTCTGCTGCGCAATGTCTGCAAACTTTTATCAGCTTGTGTACTAATTGTAAATATAAAACTTTTCAATAGAACATTTTTATTCTGATTACATTTCTAAATTACAACTTAAGTTTTATTAGTTATTTTGTGACGTGATTTATGAGTCTGTTAAGAATTTTTTTTCAATAAAAAAGCGAAATAGTGATTATTTCGCTTTTTTATTTATTCTACAGTAACTGATTTTGCTAAATTTCTTGGCTGATCCACATTACAACCTCTTAAAACTGCAATGTGATAGGACAACAATTGCAAAGGTATTGTAGTTAGTAAAGGTGTTAATGCTTCCGAAGTTTCTGGAATTTCAATTACGTGATCTGCTAAAGCTTTTACTTGTGTATCGCCTTTAGTAACTATAGCAATAATCTTTCCACTTCTTGATTTTATTTCTTGAATATTACTTACCACTTTGTCGTAATGTCCTTTATTTGGAGCAATAACTATAACTGGCATTTGTTCGTCAATTAAGGCGATTGGTCCGTGTTTCATTTCAGCAGCTGGATATCCTTCAGCATGAATATATGATATTTCTTTTAATTTTAACGCCCCTTCTAAAGCTACAGGAAAATTAAATCCTCTACCTAAATATAAAGCATTTGGTACATCTTTATAAATGGCTGCAATTTGTTTACTAACTTCATTTGTTTGCAACGCTTCTTTTACTTTTTCAGGAATCATTTCTAATTCTAATAAATAACGTTGGTAATCAGAATGATTCATTGTCCCCTTAGCTTTAGCTAAACGTAACGCTAAAAGAGTAAGAATTGTAATTTGAGTAGTAAACGCTTTTGTAGATGCTACTCCAATTTCTGGGCCCGCATGTGTGTATGCTCCGGCATCTGTTTCCCTAGAAATAGAAGAACCTACAACATTACATACGCCAAAAACAAAGGCGCCGTTTTCTTTGGCTAATTTTATTGCTGCTAAGGTATCTGCCGTTTCTCCAGATTGAGAAATAGCAATTACAACATCGTCTTTATTAATAATGGGGTTTCTGTATCTAAATTCTGATGCATACTCTACCTCAACAGGTATTCTTGCGAATTCTTCAATAATATATTCGGCCACCAAACCGGCGTGCCATGAGGTTCCACAAGCAATGATTAGAATACGTTTGGCATTGGTAAATTTTTCTAAATTATCTTCCACTCCAGACATTTGAATGATACCTTTGTTTGCTAACAATCTTCCTCTGTAAGTGTCTTTAATTACATTTGGTTGTTCGTAAATTTCTTTTAACATGAAATGTTCATAACCTCCTTTTTCAATTTGCTCTAAATTCATTTGCAATTCTTGAACATAAGGATCTACTAGTGAGTCATCTTTGATTTTACGAACTTTCATTGGTTTATTCAAACGAATAATTGCCATTTCTTCATCTTCTAAATAAATAGCATTTGAAGTAAATTCAATAAATGGCGATGCATCTGAGGCAATAAAATATTCTTCTTCACCAATACCAATTGCTAATGGAGAACCTAAACGAGCACAAACTAATTCGTTTGGCTTGTTTACATCAAACACAACAATTGCATACGCGCCAACTACTTGATTTAAAGCAACCTGTACTGCTTTTCCTAGTTTTAAATTATCTGTTTTCTGAACGTCTTCAATTAAATTAATTAAAACCTCTGTGTCTGTATCAGAATGAAAAACATATCCTCTTTTAATTAATTCTTTTTTTAACGGTTCATAATTTTCAATAATTCCATTATGAACAATTGCTAATTTTCCAGAATTTGAAAAATGAGGATGGGAATTTACATCATTAGGCACCCCATGAGTGGCCCAACGCGTGTGACCAAAACCTATATGACCATCAGTAGTTATTTCTTTTGCAATTTTTTCTTCTAAATCGGAAACTTTCCCTTTAGTTTTACAAAGTTTTAAGTTTTTTCCGTCATATAAAACTAAACCAGCACTATCGTAACCACGATATTCTAATCTTTTTAATCCTTTAATAATTATTGGGCATGCTTCTCTATGACCAATATAACCTACGATTCCACACATATATTTAAGGGTTTAATTTGGTTTTGTATAATGTATTACTAACTTTAATTTTTTAGATGCGTCTGTAAGTTCACTTGGATTTGTACCATGAAGCACTACGCCTTGTTGCTCCATAATTGAGGCTACAGGAAAATATTCGACAACATCATTTGAACCCATTATAGGGTTATTCAAACTAAGTGGATTTTTGTAATAATAACTATTAGAATACGCAATATTTTCAGTAACAGTAAGGCCTAATCTTACGTTTTTATTCAAATTAGCATCTGTACTGTTAATTAAATTATTAATATGTTGTGTAATTCTAATTTTATATTTAATTCCTTTTTTTTCAGTTGTATCGTCACGTTCAATAATTCCTCCAAAAATTAATTTATTATATTTTGTATTTGAACTAGTGGTAGCATCAAAAGTATAATCTACCAAAGGTTTTTGATTCGTAGCATCAAATAAATATAATCTTTCCGCTTCTAATTGATTGGCGCCTGCCATGGCAGTTTTATCAATGTAAAACTCTAAATAGGCTTCATTAATTAACCATCCTTTTCTTTTCAATGCATCTAATTCATCTGGAATTCCATTATTATAACTTGAATCAGCTGTATTACCTAAAATACCGTCATCGTTATTTAAATTTGAATCTACTTCGTCATCTCCAAAAACATCCATGTACACTACCGAACCTTTTCCTCCTTTTAAGAATAACTTAGAATCGGAACCAAAGGTTGGGTTAGAAGCTGATGCATTTAATCCAGAATTATAAGCTCCAGAGTAGGAATAATCTTGTAGTGAAACTGAATTTGCGCCTGAATTTAAACCTAAATTAAGTGCAAATGTTTTCGACGTTGCGGCTGTACCTGCTGTTGCTCCGTCATCTACAGAACTATAATTAATATTTAACTTAGCATTAGAAAAATCTAACATTGCCATAGCGCCTTCTTCTCCTGGAACTTGTTCCATTTTAAAATACAACCCTTTAAAATATTGTTTAAATTCATTGTTGTTAAATAAATTTGTGCTTCCAGCTTCAAGAATTCTTTTCTTAAAAAATGCTTTATTCATTGATAAATAAATCCCAGGCGCCAAACGTTCTTTAACTACTCTTAAAGACACATCATTTTGATTGGCTAATACCACATCATTTGCATCAACATATTCTAAAATTCCTGTTGTGGTATTAAATTTTGTTTTGTAAACAATAATTTCTGTTTTATTAAAATAGAATTGGTCATTTTCTGCTGTATTTGGACTATCGTTTAAACGAGATCCATTTTGTACCGAATTACCACTCCCGTCATTTCCTCTTTTCAAATTATCAAAATTAATAAAAGTTCCGTTTGTAGTACCGTCAGAAAAATATCTTTGTTGTGTTTGAAAATTATCGTTTGGATTATATGTGTTCAAATAATATCCATTTTCATACACACTTAATTTCATTTTGCTTTCTTTATTTGCACCATATATAGATTGTAACGAATACACTTTTGAGCCATCTGCATTTGTAGTTTCTACTGTACTAAAATAAGGTACATACAAAAACACATTTTCTACTTGCAAATTAGTACCAAATTTTGGCTGAGCTGCCACTAAAGAAAGTTGCGACACAAAATTTGCTTTAGTTACCCCAAAATATGGATTATTATAAATACCTAAAGGATTAATTGGCAAATTATTGGTTTGCACTTCATTTGTTTTTACAGAATAGGCTTTCAATTGTGCTTCATGTGTACTGAAATCAAAATGTTCATCACCAACTAAATCTGATCCAATTGTATTAAAATCTTGATCACAAGAAATAAATACCATTGTAAAAACTAAAAATAAAACGGTTATATGTTTTTTCATTATTGTTATTATAGTTTATTTTTTAAAAACTCTAAATATGCTTCTTTTAAGGATTCTTTTGGGGTGAAAGGTAAAAAAGGTTTTTTTGAAGTTTCTATATATTTTGTTAAATCTGCAGGCACGTTTTCTGAAGCTATAATTATTGCATCTGAATGATCAATTGTAGCTTTCATTAAATTAGTAAAAACAGGCTCTTTGTATTTAGAAATAGCCTCTTGTGGTAAATTATCATATGCTAATTTAGTAATCAATTCAGCATCAAGCGTTCCTTCAAAATCAGTCGCATAAATAGAAGTAATAATTTTTGTATCTTCAAAAATACCTTCATTTTTATAATAATGTTTTAAATATACTGGCAACAATGAAGCCATCCAACCATGAACATGAATAATATCGGGTACCCAATTTAATTTTTTTACGGTTTCAACTACGCCTTTTGCAAAGAAAATAGCTCTTTCATCATTATCTGAATACAACACGCCTTCTTCATCAGAAAAAGTAGCTTTTCTCTTAAAATATTCATCGTTATCAATAAAATAAACCTGAATTCTTTCTTTTGGTATTGAAGCAACTTTAATAATCAAAGGCATATCCATATCATTCACTACCAAATTCATACCAGAAAGTCGAATTACCTCATGTAATTGATGTCTGCGTTCGTTGATATTTCCGTATCTTGGCATAAAAATTCTTATCTGCCCTCCTACTTCATTTATCATTTTCGGCAACTCATAAGAATGTAGTGATACTTCGTTTTCGGCTAAATATGGCACTACTTCAGATGATACATATAATATCCTCTTGTCATTCATATAATAAATGTTATGTTTTTGTTTAATATGCAAAATTATAAAAATTTATGGACTTATCTACTAAAATAGTAAGTTTGCACTTTATTATATTAAATTATGCCTGTTTTTCAAACACAAAAAACGCTTCAAATTGAAATAAACAAAGCTCTAAATCAATCTAAAAAAATTGGCTTTGTGCCTACAATGGGTGCTTTACATCAAGGCCATCTTTCATTATTAGAACAATCTTTATCAGAAAATGAAATTACCGTTTTAAGTATTTTTGTAAATCCAACGCAGTTTAATAATGCTGATGATTTAAAAAAATATCCAAGAACTTTAGAAAAAGATGTAGCTCTTGTTAGAAAATTAAACGAAAACATACTCATTTACGCGCCAAGTGTAACTGATATTTATGAAGGTGATACCATTTCCGCTTCTTTTGATTATGATGGATTAGAACATCAAATGGAAGGAAAACATCGACCTGGACATTTTGATGGAGTGGGAACAATTGTTAAAAAATTATTTGAAATTGTAAAACCCACAAATGCTTATTTTGGCGAAAAAGATTTTCAGCAATTACAAATTGTAAGAAAATTGGTTGCAAAACATAAAATTCCAGTAAACATAATTCCTTGTGAAATTTATAGAGAACTCAGCGGTTTAGCCATGAGCAGCCGTAACGAACGCCTTTCTGAAAAGGCTCGAAATGAATCGAAATTAATCCACAAAATTCTTTTAGAAGCCAAAGAAAAATTTATGTTAAAGTCAGCTCTAGAAGTTTCTCAATTTGTGGTACGCGAATTTAAAAAACACAAAAATTTTACTTTAGAATATTTTGAAATTGCCGATGAGGAAACACTTTTAACCTGTAAAAGAAAAATAAAAAATAAAAATTACAGAGGGTTTATTGCTGTTTTTATTGAAAATATTCGATTAATTGATAATATTTCATTAAAATAAATTATAAAATTTACTTGAATTAATTAACTTTGCCCCATGCAAATACAAGTAGTAAAATCTAAGATACACAGAGTTTCTGTTACTGGAGCCGATTTAAATTATATTGGAAGTATTACAATTGACGAAGCTTTACTTGAAGCAGCAAATATTGTAGAAGGTGAAAAAGTGGCCATTGTGAATGTAAACAATGGGGAACGTTTAGAAACTTATGCCATTAAAGGACCAAGAAATACAGGCGAAATTACTTTAAACGGACCTGCTGCACGAAAAGTACATCGTGGTGATATTATTATCATTATTGCGTACGGAATTATTGACTTTGAAGAAGCAAAAACATTTAAACCTTGTCTTGTTTTTCCTAATGAAAAAGATAATTCTTTAACCTAGTTTTGAAAGCAAATTTTAAAAAAATATTTAGTATAATTTTACCTTTATGTATTGGTTTAGGAATAATGTATTATCAATTCGATACATTGTCGCATGAGCAAGTAGAAAAAACAAAATTAACGTTTTTAAAAGCTGATTATTTTTATATTTTTTTGTCTTTAATTATTTCTGTAATTGGCTATTGGTCGAGATCTTATCGCTGGAAATTTGCATTAAATCATCTAGGATATACTACAAAATTTAGAAACGATTTTTTTACTGTTAGTGTTTCCTACTTAGTGAATCTTACCATTCCAAGAAGTGGGGAAATCACAAGAGCTGTTGTTTTAAAAAAATACGAAAATGTTCCTTTTGACAAAGGATTTGGGACTATAGTAGCTGAAAGAGTTGTAGATTCATTAATATTTTTATTATTCCTTTGTATAGGATTTGTGTTGCAATTTGATAAAATATATAAATTTTTATTAGATAACCATTTTAATTTTAATAAATTAATTTTCATTGGAATAACAGGATTTGTATTTTTTATTGCATGTATCTTAATTTGGAAATTTTCTAAATTAAATTTCATTTTAAAGCTTAAAAATAAGTTATCTGGATTAACAGAAGGTATTTTAAGCATTTATAAAATGGAAAAGAAATGGGCATATATTTTCCACTCTTTTTTAATTTGGTTTTCATACTTAGCTATGTTTTATATTACCATATTTGCATTAACTGAAACAGAAAACATTGGTTTTGATATTGTAATTATGGGATTCATTTTTGGCACTTTTGCAATTGGTTTTTCACCAGGCGGATTAGGTGCTTATCCATATGCAATTGCTTCCGTCTTTTTTTTATACGGAATTCCTAAAGAAATAGGAACCGCATTTGGCTATTTAGTTTGGACCTCTCAAACGCTTTTAACTATTGTATTAGGTATTTTATCTTATATATTATTACCTATCTTAAATAAAAAATAAGTAGTATATTGCTACATTATTAAACCAATTACACATGAAAATTAAATTTACCCTACTATTTTTAATGGTTTCTGTTGCCTTGTTTTCACAAAAAGTGGAAGACAAAATACAATCTAAAAAACTAAACGAAGAACGAAATTTTTCAGTTATTTTACCAGCTTCATACGAAAAAAGTCCCGAAAAAAAATATCCTATTTTAGTTTTATTGGATGGTGAATATTTAGCCGATCCTTTTTCAGGAATTTTAAAATATGGAAACTATTGGGACGATTTGCCTGAAATTATTATTGTTGCGGTGAATCAAAATTATGGTGAAACACGTTTTAATGACAGTAATTACGGAGACGATGGGTTACCTGCTGAGTCTGGTGCAAAATTTTTTGAATTTATAGGATTTGAATTATTGCCATACATTCAACAAAAATACAGAACCCTCCCTTTTAGAATTATCGCTGGACACGACACTACAGCCGGGTTTTTAAATTTTTATTTGTTTAAAGACGACCCGATATTTAATGCTTACATATCTATTTCTCCAGAAATGGCGCCAGAAATGGAAGTTCGAATTGCAGAAAGACTCTCTAAAACACAAAAACCAGTGTTTTATTATCAAGCTACATCAAAAGCCGATTTAGAGGAAATTCAAGAAAATACAAAAAAACTTGATGATGTGGCAAAAGAAATTAAGAATCCAAATCTTAACTATCGATATGATGTTTTTCAAAACACCTCGCATTATTCTTTAGTGGCAGAAGCTATTCCAAGTGCTTTTTACTTTATTTTCAATGGTTATCAACCCATATCAAAATTAGAATTTAACGAAAAAATAGTAAAATTAGAAAGTGGTTATGCCCAATATTTAATTGATAAATATGATAATATTCCTCTCCTCC
>CAZQGY010000015.1:0-51059 GCA_964593435.1 uncultured Flavobacterium sp.
GGGAGACAGAGTAACCCTTATGGCTATTTTGGAAGATGTGTTTAGAAATGCGTTGAAAAAGAAATATGGTTCAGATGACAATTTCGATATTATCATAAATCCAGATAAAGGAGATATGGAAATTTGGAGAAACCGTGTAGTTGTAGCCGATGAAGATTTAGATCTTGAAAACGAAGAAATCACATTAACAGAAGCTAGAAAAATCGAACCTGATTTTGAAATTGGAGAAGAAGTATCTGAAGAAGTAAAATTAATCGATTTAGGTAGAAGAGCTATTTTAGCGTTACGCCAAAATTTGATTTCTAAAATTCATGAACATGATAACACCAATCTTTACAAACAATTTAAAGATTTAATTGGTGATATATATACTGCCGAAGTACACCATGTACGACCAAAAATGGTAGTTTTAATGGATGATGATGGAAACGAAATTATCCTACCAAAAGAAAAACAAATTCCAAACGATTTCTTCAAAAAAGGAGAAAACGTAAGAGGTATTATCGAAAGTGTAGAGCTTAAAGGTAATAAGCCACAAATTATAATGTCAAGAACAGCACCAAGTTTCTTAGAAAAATTATTCGAACAAGAAATTCCTGAAGTTTTTGATGGATTAATTACTATTAAAAAAGTGGTTAGAATTCCTGGTGAAAAAGCGAAAGTTGCTGTTGATTCTTATGATGATAGAATTGACCCAGTTGGTGCTTGTGTAGGTATGAAAGGATCTCGTATTCACGGAATTGTTCGCGAATTAGGAAACGAAAACATTGATGTAATTAATTATACACAAAACACACAATTGTTTATTACAAGGGCACTTAGCCCTGCTAAAGTTTCTACTGTAAAAATTGATGAAGAAAATAAAAAAGCAGAAGTTTTCTTAAAAATTGAAGAAGTTTCAAAAGCCATTGGTAGAAACGGACAAAACATTAAATTAGCTAGCCAATTAACTGGATACGAATTAGATGTAATTCGCGAAGGAATTGTGCAAGAAGAAGATGATGTAGAATTAAGAGAATTTAGTGATGAAATTGAAGAATGGATTATTGAAGAATTCGAAAAAATTGGTTTAGACACTGCTAGAAGTATTATCGATAAAGATGTTGCAGATTTAGTAAGACGAACAGATTTAGAAGAAGAAACCATTTTAGATGTTATCAGTATCTTAAAACAAGAATTAGATAGCTAATCTAAAATTAATTTAGCATCACAATCACAAAGAAAATTAAGCAAAAAACAAATATGTCTGAAGAAAGAGTAATACGAATAAGTAAAGTTTTAAAAGAATTCAACATTTCACTTGATAGAGCTGTTGACACCTTAAAAGAAAAGGGTCATACCATTGAGCACAGTCCCAATGCAAAAGTTTCTCAATTGGAATTCGACGTCTTGTGCGATATTTTTTCGGCCGATAAAGGAAATAAAGTAGCTTCGAAAGAAGTTGGCGAAGAAAAGAAAAAAGAAAAAGAAGCACTAAAACGTGAAATCGAAAAAGAACTCGAAGTGAAACGTCTTGCCGAAGAAGAAAGACAAAAACAAGAAATAATAAAAGCAAAAGCAGTTGTTACCGCTCCAGTTTCTTTGGGAAAAATTGATTTAAATCCAAAAAAACAAGAAGTAACTAAAACAGATAAGCCTGTTGTTGCTGCTAAAGAAAATAATGTTGTTTCAAAAGAAGAAAAAACAGTTGTTGCAGAAAAAACTTCAGACAAACCTGCAGAAACTAGTAAAAAATCTGTTGAAAAAACAAAAGTGAAATCAGAAGAACCTTCGGTTCAACCTCAAGAATTTAATCCTGATGGCACACCAATTGAAGTAAAGTTAGATACACAATACACCAAACTTTCGGGAGCTACTTTTACGGGTCAAACAATTGATTTATCTCAATTTAATAAACCAAAGAAAAAGAAAGAAGAATTTAAAAAACCAGGAACTCCAGGTGTTACCTCAAGTAAACCAGGAACTCCAGGCGCTCCAGGTTCAGCAGCAAATAAAAGAAAAAGAATCGTTAAACCAGGAACACCAAATACTGGTGGTACGGGTGGAAATACGCAAGGCGGAGGTCAAGGTGGTTTTGTAAAAAGACCATATCAAGGCGGACAAGGTGCTGGTGGTTTCAAAAAACCAGGTTTTAACAAATCAACACCAATTGTAAAAGTTGAGCCAACGGAAGAAGAAGTAAAAAATCAAATTAAAGAAACTTTAGAAAGATTACAAGGAAAAGGTAATAAATCTAAAGCTGCAAAATATAGAAGAGATAAAAGAGATACTCACCGTCAACGTACTGATGACGATTTAGCGCAACAAGACTTAGAAAGCAAAATCCTTAAAGTAACAGAATTTGTTACCGTAGGTGAAATTGCAACAATGATGGATGTCCCAATTACAAAAGTAATCGGAACTTGTATGTCTTTAGGAATTATGGTAACCATGAACCAACGTTTAGATGCTGAAACATTAACAATTGTTGCAGATGAATTTGGTTACGAAATGCAATTTATTACCACCGATATTGAAGAAAATGCAGTAATTATTGAAGATACTGAAGAAGAATTAGAATTCAGAGCACCAATTGTTACCGTTATGGGTCACGTCGACCATGGAAAAACATCGTTATTAGATTACATTCGTAAAGCAAACGTTATTGCTGGAGAATCTGGAGGAATTACACAGCATATTGGTGCCTACGGAGTAACTTTAGATGGTGGCCAAAAAATTGCTTTCTTAGATACACCTGGTCACGAGGCCTTTACAGCCATGCGTGCACGTGGAGCTCAAGTTACCGATATTGCAATTATTGTAGTAGCGGCCGACGACGACATCATGCCTCAAACGAAAGAAGCAATTTCACATGCACAAGCAGCAGGAGTTCCAATGATTTTTGCCATCAATAAGGTGGACAAACCAAATGCAAATCCTGAGAAAATTAAAGAGCAATTAGCAGGTATGAATTTACTTGTAGAAGATTGGGGTGGTAAATACCAATCCCATGATATTTCTGCAAAATTTGGACAAGGTATTCCAGAATTATTAGAAAAAGTATTATTAGAAGCGGAGGTTCTTGAACTAAAAGCAAATCCAAATAAACCTGCACAAGGAACTGTAGTAGAAGCACAATTAGACAAAGGCCGTGGTTATGTCTCTACAATATTAGTACAAGCAGGAACTTTAAAAATTGGTGATTACATGTTGGCTGGAAAAAATCATGGTAAAATTCGTGCCATGTTTGATGAAAGAGGAAACAATGTAAAAATTGCCGGACCTTCCACTCCAGTATCTGTATTAGGTTTAGACGGAGCGCCAACAGCAGGAGACAAGTTTAATGTGTATGAAGAGGAAAGAGAAGCCAAACAAATTGCAACAAAACGTGCACAATTAGCTCGTGAGCAATCGGTTCGTACACAAAAGCATATTACACTTTCAGAAATTGGACGTCGTATTGCTTTAGGTCAATTTAAAGAATTAAACATTATTCTTAAAGGAGACGTGGATGGATCTGTAGAAGCACTATCTGATTCCTTCTCTAAATTATCTACTGAAGAAATTCAAATTAACATCATTCATAAAGGAGTTGGAGCGATTACAGAATCTGACGTATTATTAGCTTCTGCTTCTGATGCGATTATTATCGGATTTAACGTTCGTCCTGCAGGAAATGCAAAAGCATTAGCAGATAAAGAAGAAATTGATATCCGTAATTATTCTATTATTTACGCCGCTATCGATGATTTAAAAGATGCGATGGAAGGCATGCTTTCTCCAGAATTGAAAGAAGAAATTACAGGTACTGCCGAAATTAGAGAATTGTTTAAAGTATCTAAAGTAGGAACAATTGCTGGATGTATGATTACAGATGGTAAAGTAATTCGTAGTAACAGAATCCGATTAATTAGAGAAGGTGTTGTTATTTTTACAGGAGAATTAGTAGCTCTAAAACGTTTCAAAGATGATGTAAAAGAGGTGTCTAAAGGATACGATTGTGGTATGCAGATTAAAGGATACAATGATATAAAGGAATACGATATTATTGAAAGTTTCCACGAAATTGAAATCAAAAAGAAATTAAAATAAAATTTCTTTATAATATAAAAACCCAATTCTCATATGAAAATTGGGTTTTTTTTTTGTTTGATAGTTTTTTCAGTCATTTTTTTAAATGAAAAATAAAACAAAAATTAGTAGAAAATCTTTATATATTAAACATTAAAAAATATAATAATTTGTTTTTTTTAACTTATTTTTGAAGATACTAATAAAACTTCAATGCAATTCGACATTCAAAACACCGAATCTTCGGCTTTATATAAACTATTGACAGGAACTGTTATTCCAAGACCTATCGCTTGGGTAGCCACTGTCGATGAAAATGGAATTGATAATTTGGCGCCGTTTTCCTTTTTTAATGTAGTGAGTGAAGATCCACCTCACATTATGTTTTCGACGGTTCGAACAGGAAATAAAAATAAAGACACGTTAAATAATATTTTAGCAAATAAGCAATTTGTAGTCAATTTAGTTACGGAAGATGTGGTAGAACAAATGAATATTACTTCGCAATCTGTAGCAGCTGATGTCAATGAATTTGAATTGGCAAACGTAACTCCAATAGATTCCATTTACATCAAACCAAAACGAGTAAAAGAAAGTTTGGTGCAATTTGAGTGCGAAATGGTACATCATTATTTTATCGAAAAGCATCAAAATGGGGGCGCTTGTATTATCATTGGAAAAATTATTACCATGCATATCGATGATTCAATTTTGATGGAAAATCATAAAATAGATCTAGAAAAATACAAACCCGTCGCACGTTTAGCAGGTTCCAATTACAGTAAATTAGGAGAAATATTCTCAATTAAAAGATAATTTAATTATCAATTATCCATTGTTAATTATCCATTAAAATATGAAAATAACAGTTATAGGTGGTGGTCCAGGCGGACTTTACTTTTCGATATTGACCAAAAAAGCAATGCCACATTGCCAAATCGATATTTATGAACGCAATAAGCCCGATGATAGTTTTGGATTCGGTGTAGTGTTTTCAGATGAAACCTTAGGTGAATTCTTAAAACGCGACATGCAATCGTATGAATTAATTCGAAGTAAATTTGCCTACTGGGATGATATTATTATTGCGAGAGATGGTGAATCCGTAACTATTGCAGGAAATGGTTTTTGCGGTTGTTCCAGAAAAACACTACTACAATTATTGCAACAACGTTGTGTGGAAGAAGGTGTAAATTTGCATTTCGAACAAAATGTAGAGGATCTATCACAATTTGCAGATTCCGATATTATTTTGGCAACAGACGGAATTGGAAGTGCTATTCGAACAAAATATCAAAAAGAATTTGGAACAAAAATCGAATTAAAAAAGAACCGCTTTGTTTGGTTAGGTTCCACAAAACCACTAGATGCTTTTACCTATTTTTTCAGAAGTACACCTCACGGAACCATAGTGGCGCATTCGTATCAATACGAAGAAGGTATGAGTACTTGGATTTTTGAATGTAGTGATGAAACTTGGCAAAAACTTGGTTTTGAAGTCACCAACGAAGCAGACACTATTGCAAAAATTGCGGAAATATTCGCAGAAGAATTAGACGGACATCCCTTAATTTCAAATAAATCACACTGGCGTCAGTTTCCGCATGTTACCAACCAAAATTGGTATCATAATAACATTGTTTTACTTGGCGATGCCAAAGCTACAGCCCATTATTCAATTGGTTCAGGAACAAAATTAGCCATGGATAGCGCTATTGGTTTATCCGATGCCGTGATTGCTCATCCAAATGATGTACAAGCCGCTTTTGCACAATACGATAAAACCCGAAGAAATACAGTTGAAATGATTCAGTATGCCGCCGTCGTTTCTTTAGATTGGTTTGAAAATATGGATCGTCATATGCAACATTCCTTTCAGCAATTTGCTTTTGGTTGCATGACGCGTTCAAAAAAAGTAACTTATGAAAATTTAAGGTTGAGAGACAGTTCTTTTACCGATAAAGTATTGGAAGAATTCAATACCAATTACAATACCAATGTAAAAAATCAATCGGCTGCATTTTCAAGTTTCAAACTAAGAAATTTAGAGTTACAAAACCGTATCGTAATGTCGTCTATGGGGCAATATGTGGCCAAAAACGGATTGGTAAACGATTGGCATTTTCAGCATTATACATCAAGAGCTGTAGGTGGTTTAGGATTAATTCTTACGGAAATGACCGCTGTTTCAGAAACGGGAAGAATTACAGAAGGTTGCGCCGGAATTTATACCGAAAATCAAGTAATGGCTTGGAAGCGCATCACGTCTTTTGTACATCAATATACCCAAACTAAAATCGGAATGCAATTGGGACATTCAGGAAGAAAAGGCTGTTCCAAAATTCCTTGGGAAGACCAATTTCATGGTAAAAAATGGGAGTTACTTTCAGCATCTGCCATACCTTTTAATGAAAACTCTTCGTGTCCGAAAGAAATGACTTTAGCAGACATGCAATTGGTAAAAAATCAATTTGTACATGCTGCAAAAAATGCTGATGAAGCTGGTTTTGATATGATTGAATTACAAGCACATCACGGATTTTTATTGGCCTCTTTCTTATCTCCATTAACCAATATTCGTTCAGATGAATTTGGTGGAAGTGTTCAAAATCGGTTAAAATATCCATTAGAAGTTTTTACAGCCATTCGTGAAATATTTCCAAAAGAAAAGCCAATTTCTGTTCGAATATCTGCTACAGATTGGGCAGAAAACGGAATTTCAGAGCAAGATGTTTTGGTCATTTCGGAAGCGTTTAAAAAGGCTGGTGCAGATATCATTAATGTATCCACAGGAAATACGGTTGCTGACCAAAAACCACAAACTGGCAGAATGTGGCAAACGCCTTTCTAAGATGCGGTAAGAAATACGGTTCAAATTCCAACGATAACTGCCGGATATATTCAAGATATTGACCAAATTAATACGATTATTTTAAATGGAAGAGCCGATTTAGTAGCACTTGGAAGACCTTTGTTATTGGATGCTAATTTTGTACGAAATGCGCAAGCGTATGAACAATTTCAAGCCAATGATATTCCAAATTCCTATAAAATGGGTATTTCACATTTATATCCACTAAAAGCTGCCGAAAGAAAACAAGTAGAGGGCATGAAAAAAGCGTTGAAACCTAAGAGTAATAAGAAATAATAATTACGAATTAGAAATTACGAATTATGAAAAGAAATAAAATTTTGTACATCTCTATAATATTAGCTTTTGTTTGTTTTTGCATTTATTATTTTGAACCAATGCATAAGCCAGTTGAAACTTTAGATGAATTGATTGGTGAGAATTTAGATTTTGCAAACAAAATATATTTTAAATCTGAGGCAGATGAGACAACTAAAATTAACTTAAACAACAACTTGAATGAATTTCAAGGAGGTATTTTAAGTAAAAAATCAATATTGTTAGACAGTATAGTTTATCAATATACATGGAATTTTTATACACATAAAAAAACAATATGGATTGGTAAAACAATTGAAAATAAATACCAAATAATTGATGCTATAAGATATAAAAACAATGTAAAATTTTAAATTCGTAATTAAATATGAAAGATAATTTTGCTCAAATACATTTACCAAGTCTGGAATTACAACCCGACTATATTTTCATTGATTTACCACAATTCCAACTTCCTGAATTATTGAATTGCGTCGATAAATTACTAGATAATCACATCAAAGAAGGTCGAGGAAATTCTATTTGTATTCGAACATTTGAAGAAACTTGGACATATCAAGATTTGTATGAAAAAGCCAATCAAATTGCGCATGTTTTAGTCGAAGATTTAGGCTTACAATCGGGAAATCGAGTATTGTTGCGTTCCGCTAATAATCCCATGATGGTCGCATGTTGGTTTGCGGTTTTAAAAGCAGGCGGAATTGTCGTAGCAACCATGCCCTTATTACGTGCTAAAGAAATAACAACCATTATTGATTGTGCTGAAATTTCTCATGCGCTTTGCGATAGCGATTTAGCCGAAGAAATGAATTTAGTAACTTCTGATTTTCTAAAACACATATGTTTTTACAGAAATTCCGATTTAGAAAAGTTAATAGAGAGTAAACCAAAAACATTTGATAAGTATCCATCAAAATCAAATGATGTAGCATTAATTGGTTTTACTTCGGGTACCACAGGTTTACCAAAAATGACCGCACATTATCACAAAGATATTTTAAATATTTGCGAAGCATTTCCAAATTATTCCTTACAACCTACTGAAAATGATATTTTTATTGGAAGTCCGCCAATTGGTTTTACTTTTGGTTTAGGCGGATTGGTGTTGTTTCCGATGTATTTTGGTGCTTCCACTTTTTTAATCGAAAAACCAAGTCCAGATGTGTTGTTGAAAGCCATTCAAGAGTATAAAATCACCATTTGTTTTACCGCTCCAACCGCATGGCGAATTATAACAACAAAAATTCAAGACTACAATATTTCGAGTTTACGAAAATGTGTTTCTGCAGGAGAAACTTTGCCTTTGAAGGTTTGGCAAGATTGGTATGATGCTACAGGACTAAAAATTATTGATGGCATTGGTGCTACCGAAATGTTACATATTTTTATTTCGTCCAATGAAGAAAATATGAAACCCGGAGCAACTGGAAAAGCGATTTCAGGTTATGAAGCTAAAATTATTGACCAACAAGGCAACGAATTACCAAGAAATGAAGCGGGTCGATTAGCGGTTCGAGGAATTACAGGTTGTAAATATTTGAATCGAGAAGAAAAACAACGCGAATACGTTGAAAATGGCTGGAACATCACAGGCGATATTTTCCGACAAGATGAAGAAGGGTATTTCCATTTTGTGGCTCGTGGCGATGATATGATTATTTCTTCAGGCTATAATATTGCAGCAATTGAAGTAGAATCCGTACTTTTAACTCATGAAAATATTTTAGAATGTGCCGTTGTGGGTTTACCCGATGAAGAACGAGGAATGTTGGTTTGTGCGCACATAGTTTTAAAAGAACAAGAAATGGCAGATGAAGCCTTAAAAATTCAAATTCAAAATTGGTTTAAAAGCACAGCTGCGCCTTATAAATATCCAAGAGTAATTAACTTTATTTCAAGTTTGCCAAAAACTGAAACAGGGAAAATTCAACGATTTAAGTTAAAATAATTAGTGCTAATTTTGTAGTTAGTGTTTAAAATAACAGAAATATGCAATTTATAAAACAAGAAAAAGTTCGTTTTCAACATATTGATTATGCCGGAATAGTTTTCTATCCGAGATTTTTAGAAATGCTCAATGGTTTGGTGGAAGATTGGTTTGAAGAAGCGTTAGACAGACCTTTTTCAAAAATGCATGAAACTAACGGTATTCCAACAGTTGATTTAAAAATTCAATTCAAAAATGCCGCACGTTTGGGCGAAACCTTAACCAAAAAATTGTGGGTAATAGAGTTGAAAAATTCGTCTATTCTTTGTGGTTTTAAATTTGTAAATGAAGCAGAAAACACCGTTTTAGTAGGCGAAGTTACCTTAGTAAATGTAGCTTTCAACGTAGACAGAAAAGGCATCAAAGCTGAACCTTTTTCAGAAGAAATGAAGAATAAAATTATAAATTATAAATTATAAATTACTAATTATGAAAAGTATAGGATTTACATTAGTGTTGTTTTTGACACTAAATTGTTTGGCACAAAGTTCAACTTCACATTACAAAAAAGTATATCAATTTGATGTTCATCATCAAGATTGGGCAAAAGTTAAAACAGTTGCAAATACATATGGGTTTATAGATAAAACTGGAAAAGAAGTTGTGCAAGCCATCTATACTAAAATTTATTTTTTTGAAATTCAAAAAGATGGCAAAAAATATGCAATGATTAAAAATGTTGCTGGTGCTTATGGTTATATCGATGAAAATGGAAAAGAAATTGTTGAAGGGATTTATTGGAAGAAAGAAGAAGCAATTCAAAAATTAAATTATTATTTCACTTCAAAGTAAATTCGTAATTTAATAACTATGGAATTCAAAAAATTTAAAGCCGCTACTGTTCAAACTTCGCCTGTATTTCTAAACGTAGAAAAGACAGTCGATAAAGCAATTTCTTTTATTAAAGAAGCGGCCTCAAACCAAGCAAAACTTATTGCTTTTCCTGAAGTATTTATTTCAGGATATCCCTATTGGAATTGGATTATGACGCCTGTTCAAGGAAGCAAGTGGTACGAAGCATTATATAAAAATTCGGTAGATATTTCTGGACCTGAAATTCAAAAATTGTGCTTAGTTGCTAAAGAAAATGATATTCATATTGTGATTGGAATCAACGAAAGAGGTTCAAGCTATGGCGAAATTTATAATACCAATTTAATCATTGATAATAAAGGTATTATCATCGGAAAACATAGAAAGTTAGTGCCAACTTGGGCAGAAAAATTGACGTGGACTTCAGGTGATGGATCATCCTTAAAAGTGTATGATACTGAAATAGGTCCAATCGGAACTTTGGCGTGTGGGGAAAACACCAATACTTTGGCACGTTTTACACTACTTTCGCAAGGCGAATTGATACATATTGCCAATTACATTTCATTACCCGTAGCGCCACCAGATTATGATATGGCTGAAGCGATTAAAATTCGTGCCGCTGCGCATTCTTTTGAAGGGAAATTATTTACGATTGTTTCGTGTTCCACTATTTCTCAAGAAATCAAAGATGCCTTACGTGCCGATGTGCCCAATGTAGATGAATTATTAGATAGAAAAAGTTCAGCTTTCTCAGGATTTATTGGGCCTAACGGAGCTGTAATCGGTACGCCTTTAATTGATGAAGAAGGAATTGTATATGCTGAAATTGACTTAGAAAAGTGCATCCAACCGAAACAAATGCATGATATTTTAGGACATTATAACCGATTTGATATTTTCGATTTACGAGTTAACACCGCTCCCACTCGAAATATTACATTTATTGATAATCACGAAGACTTTAACAAAAGATAATAATAGCCACGGATTATAAGATTTTCACGGATAAAGCATATTTAAAATCCTTTTAATCCTTTAATCAGTGGCAGAAAAATAAAAAAATGGAAGAAAAAAACTTTTCAGATGACCAAATCGGTCGTGCAAGAGTACAAGATTCACCCGAATTAGTTGCCTATTACAAAGAACTTGAAGCTTTAGGCGCAGGCGCTTTATGGACAGTAGCTAATGATAT
The DNA here is from genome assembly GCA_964593435.1 of uncultured Flavobacterium sp. Classification (GTDB taxonomy): domain Bacteria; phylum Bacteroidota; class Bacteroidia; order Flavobacteriales; family Flavobacteriaceae; genus Flavobacterium. Next base: position 11,236 of record CAZQGY010000015.1, read on the forward strand.
CGAACCTTGGGAACCGCGTTCCTCATCCGTACCCATGCTTTGGAAATATGATGATTTACGTGATTTAGTTTTAAAATCATCCGAATTAGTAACGCCAGAACAAGCAGGTCGTCGTGTGGTTTATTTGGTAAACGACAAACGTAAAGATGTTTCGGCAGCCGTAGGTTGGTTGTACACCGGAATTCAAGTTACGCGTCCAGGCGAAAGTACTTCAGCGCACCGTCACAAGGCATCGGCATTGCGATTCATTATGGAAGGCGAAAAAGGCTACACCGTAGTGGATGGAAATAAAATTATGCTTGAAGTTAATGATTTTGTTATCACCCCAAACTCCACTTGGCACGAACACGGCGTGGAAGAAGGCGGAAAAACCTGTATTTGGCAAGACGGATTGGATATTCCTTTAGTAAACGCATTGGAAGCTAATGATTATGCGGTGTATGATGGCAAGCAGCCTTTAGTAAATCCGCTGAATTATTCACCAATAATGTATGGCTGTGCCGGATTAATTCCAGTCGATAAAACGTGGGACAAGCCGTATTCACCATTATTCAAATATTCTTGGAAAAACGTATACCCAGCTTTATTAGAGGCTCAAAAAGTGAATGATGTTAATCCGTTTGATGGTATTTTTATGCAATATTCTAATCCGTTAACGGGCGGACACGTGATGCAAACTATGGGTGCCGCGATGCAATTATTACCAGCGGGTTTCAATGGAAAAGCACACAAGCATACAGGTTCGTTTGTGTATCAATGTGCAAAAGGAAAAGGTTTTTCCATCATCAACGGACAACGTTTTGATTGGAAAGAAAGAGATATTTTCTGTGTTCCAAGTTGGGCTTGGCACGAACATCATAACCTTTCCGAAACAGAAGATGCTTGCTTATTTCAATTCAACGATTTACCCGTAATTGAAAGTTTAGGGCTTTTTCAATCAAGAGATTTAGAAGATAATAATGGGCATCAGCAAATACAATAGCAATAGCAATAGCAATAACAATAGCAATAACAATAGCAATAATAATAACAATAACAATAATAATATCAAATTCAAAATCAATAACAATTTTTGCTGCTTTGTAACTTAGCAACTTTGAAACATAAAAAAAATGAAACTACTTACCTATAAAACACAAGACACCGAGCCACGTTTGGGCTTCATTCATAACAACCAAGTCATCGACATGGAAGATTTTGGAGAAATTTCTAATTTTCCATTGCCTAATGATATGTTGGAATTAATTGATATGGGATTTGAAATTATTGCTGAAATAAGCGAATTAATTTTGGAAACACCAGAAAATTTCTTCGAAGAAATTGCTTATGAAATGAACGAAGTTACGATTTTAGCGCCTATCGAAAAACCAAGAAAAAACATCATTGGAATTGGGTTAAATTACACCGAACACGTAGCAGAAAGTGCTCGTGGGTTAGATACTACTGGAAAATTACCAACAAAACCAATCATTTTCTCCAAACCACCTACAACGGTAACGGCTACGAATACGGAAATTATCAAAAACACAAAATTGACTTCTCAATTGGATTGGGAATGTGAATTGGCGGTTGTGATTGCTAAAAAAGGAAAATATGTAGCTAAAGAAGAGGCAATGGATTATGTTTTTGGTTACACCGTAATTAATGATATTTCAGCGCGTGATTGCCGAAGAGAAGGACAATGGATTGTATCTAAAGGACAAGATACTTTTGCACCTATGGGACCATTTTTAGTTACGAAAGATGAAATTGAAAACCCGCACAACTTAAATTTATCGTTAAAAGTTAATGGCGTTGAAAAACAAAATTCGAATACCAAATTTATGCTTTTCAATATCAATGATTTGATTGAAGATTTAAGTATTGTGTTTACCTTAGAAGCCGGCGACATCATCGCAACCGGAACTCCAGCAGGCGTTGGCGCAGGTCGTGACCCACAAGAATGGATGCATAATGGTGATGTGGTAGAAGCTACAGTGGAAGGCATTGGAACTATAACGAATACAGTTAAAGAGATATAAAGTTATTACACAGAGTTCCACAGAGAAAAGCACAGAGTAACACAAAATTTTTTGTGAATCTTTGTGAAAACTTTGCGAATCTCTGCGAAACAAAACAAATAATATGAAATACAGAATAGGACAAATAGTTCCATCTTCAAACGTAACGATGGAAACCGAAATACCAGCCATTTTTCGCTCACGTGAAACCATTTTACCTGAACGCTTTACGTTTCATAGCAGTAGAATGCGTATGAAAAAAGTAACCAAAGAAGAATTGGAAGCAATGGATGCGATGAGTTTAAAATGTGCTCAAGAGTTGTCAGATGCTCACGTAGATGTAATGGGATATGCCTGTTTGGTAGCGATTATGAGTATGGGACGCGGGTATCATTGTGTGTCGGAAGTAAATTTACATCAAGAAACAATTGCTAATGATTTTCCAACTCCAATTGTTACTTCTGCAGGTGCGTTAATTAACGGATTAAAGGTTTTGGGTGCGAAACAAATTTCGATTATTACGCCGTATATGCGACCATTAACCGATATGGTGGTGGATTATATCGAAAATCAAGGCATCAAAGTAAAACAAAGTATTGCTTTAGAAATTCCAGATAATTTGGAAGTTGCGGCTCAAAACCCAATGAATTTATTGGAAATTTACAAGCAATTGGATTTGACAGATGTAGATGTTTTAGTTGCTTCAGCTTGTGTGCAAATGCCATCGTTGGAAGCCATCGATTTAATTCAAGCCGAATGTGGAATTCCTGTTACTTCTGCAGCTGTTTGTACGACTTATGAGATGATGAAAAAACTTGGTATCGAACCAAAATCGGCAATTGGAGGAGAATTATTAAGCGGGAAGTATTAATTCGATCAACATCATAAAAAAATGCGTTCTGAAAATTAATCAGAACGCATTTTGTTTTTTATATAGGATGTTTAAAAACTATATTTTGCACCACCATATATATTTCTTCCACCTGCGTTAATTCCAGAAGCAAAATTTCTATACTGCGTATCTAATAAGTTTTCTACACCTGTAAATAAAGTGAATCCTTCTATTGATTTTGTTGCTGCTTTAAAATTATACGTCTCCCAAGCGGGCATTCCATTTGCAGGGGCATAATTTAAGTTGTCTTCACCACTTGTAGAATAATCACTTAAGTGTTTTTTCCCGTTAAACAGCATATAAGCTTCAAAATTCGCCCATTTAGGCGTATAATTAATGCCTAATTTTCCAAAATAAGGAGGGATATGATCTAAAGGTCTTTTGTTTTCATCGGTAGTAACTCTTCCTAAAGTAATATTATACGAACCATTAAATTGCACGTTTTTAGCCAAAGTTGTTTTTATATTTCCGTTCACTCCAGTTACAAATGCTTTTCCTAAATTTTGATTGGCCATTACGTTTCTTACATCGCCACCACCAAAATCGTAGGTGTTTTGACCATTAAAAGTAAATTTATCTGTTACAATAGCATCGTATAATTGTGTGTAAAAATAGGTAGCATCAAATTGATGTTTGTTCGATTTAGATTTTAAAATGAATCCAAAATCTCCAGTAATAGTTTGTTCTGGTTTCAAATCTTTATTTGGAACAATTAAAGTTCCTGCGCCAGATTCAAATATTTTTGCTAAATCATCAATATTTGGCACCCTAAAACCAGAACTTACATTGGTTTTAAGGATAAAATTTTCCGATGCGTTATGAACCAGTCCAATGTTTCCGCTATAGGTTAAGTTTTGTTGTTTTATTTCATTAAAAGGTAAAGGTATTATTGAATTATCAGCTATTGTGCTAGTAAGAGTAGCGTATCCAACTCTTGCACCCATAGAAAAATTTGTAGCCACATATCTTTTGGAAGTATAAGAAACATAAATATCATTTCGTAACATATTGTTTTTTCCATTCGGATATCTTGTGTCTAAAGGAACTACTACGCCCGTATTTATGTTGTTTTTAAAGGCGGTTGATTTCAAATCATCATAGTAATTTTCCATACCATAATATATATTTCCTTTTTTTAATTTAGTCTCAAAATTTGCAGCTAATGAATATACTGTAACTTTTTCAATTCGGTTTTGCAAATTGTAATTTCTGAAATTTCTATTCATTCTACTTTCTTCCACGTTTTGATAACCCGCATCTAATTTGAAATCGGTATTAGTAAATACATTTTCTTTTTCTAAATTGTACACTCCTAAAAGTCTTTTTTGTGGTCCGTAGTACCATTCGGCGCTTTTTAAACCGGTACCTGAGGGATCTGTTAATCGGTCGTATCTATTGATGTTTGAAGAGGTTGAATATTGAAAATTAGCATTATGAGTATAACCATTTTTTGATGTATATACTAATTTTTGCATGAAGTTATATTGTTTGAAAGCACTCCCAACTTGTAAATATTTATTGTCATTTTCAGTTAAAACATCAACCCCATTTATGGTTTCAACATATTTTGTTCTTTCTCCAAAAAAATCGCCGTTATGATTTTTAGATTTTCCCATTTTCAAATCGCCAAAATCATTTAATGAAAAAGCGGTTAAAGACGCAAAATTCTTGCCTCCATAATTAATGTCAAAATATCCTGATTTTTCTTCGTTTACAGAAGAATATCGGGTATTAAAATTTCCAGTAAAACCATCAATAAACTTTGCGTTTTTCGTAATCATATTTACAGAACCTCCAAGTGCATCACTTCCATATAATGATGAGGTAGGTCCGTATTGAACTATTGCTGTTTCTAAGAAGTTTTCATCAACGGTAATAACATTTTGTAAGTGACCGGCTCTAAAAATTAGATTGTTCATTCGAACGCCATCTACTAAAAGTAATATTCGACTGGATTCAAATCCTCTAATTACAGGACTACCGCCACCTTGTTGCGATTTCTGAACAAACAATGCTCCAGAATTTGCCAACATATCGGCAGTGCTTTGAAAGTTTTGAAATTCTATTTTTTCTTTTGAAAAAATTTCAATTTGTGAAGGTGTTTGATTTTTATCAATTGTAATTTTCTTAGAATTGATTTTTATTTCTTCGATGTTTTGAGTCTTAATTGTGTCTTTAATTTCTTGACTGTAAGACAGTTGAGTGGCTATGGCCAATAACCCAAATAGGCAAAAGTAGTTTTTTTTCATGTTAAATTTATTTTAAAAAATAACATATCAAAAATTATGCCATGCAGCACAGTTTATTTTTTATTAGGCTCAATAATTACAGCACTTAAATATTTCTTTTTTATACCGATAAGTGCTTTTTCTGCTTCAATTTTACTTTTAAAACTTCCAACCCAAACTTTATATGAAGGATTGCTAAAAACAATTGTACCATCGGTTTGTAAAAATTCTTTTTTAAAGTCTAGTAATATTTTTTTGGATTCTTCTATATTTCCAAAAAATATTTGAATTTTAAATTTGTCATTTATAGTAATGCCCGAATTGTTTTTTCTTTTTTCTTGAAGCAATTTTTCAATTTTTTCATCCTGTTCAATTATAGTTTTATAGGTTTGTGAAAAAATATTTTCTGAGAACAAAACCGTTGCTATTAAGATTGAAAATCCAGTTATTTTTTTTAAAGTCTTCATAATGAATGATATTTAATGCAAATTTATTACTTAGAATTAAATAATTGTCCTTAATCTTATTTAGAATTAAAATAAATTACATTTTAAGATAAATTTAGGGTTTTTATAATTATTCTAATGTTGTATTTTTGTCAAAGTTTTTAAAAAAGTATGATAAAGCATTAGCTAAAACCATACCAAAAAATAAGTTTGATAATTAATTTTTAATATGAAAAAGTTGGGTAACCCTAAATCGTTTTCAAAAACTATCTTTTCATTAGCACTTTCTGCATTTTTTGCAGTTGGTGTTTCTGCGCAAGAAGCTGTTGCAGCTACTGCGCCTGCTACAACTGCGGCGGCACCAGCAACTGGATCTGGTGATCCGGTAAAAGGAAAAGAATTGTTTAACACTAATTGTGCCGCTTGTCACAAATTAGATGCAAAAATGACTGGTCCTGCATTGAGAGGTGTTGGCGATAAGTATGACAAAGCATGGTTGTACAAATGGATTAAAAATAGTTCAGACTTAATTAAGTCTGGTGATGCTAAAGCGGTAAAAGTGTACGAAGAATTTGCAAAAGCAAATATGACGGCTTTTCCTCAATTATCAACTGGAGACATTGATAATATTATAGCATATACTATGGAAGTTGCTCCGGCAGCGGAAACTCCAGCTCCTAAAAAATCTGTCGATCCAGATGGTGGTGATGGTGTATCAAATAACTTAATATTAGGTGTGTTAGCATTTGTGTTAGGTATTTTGGTATTTATGTTGGTTACTGTTAAACGATTATTGAAAAATGTAATTGAATCGAAAGGTCTTGAAGTTGCAGAAGCGCCTAAAGGATTGCCTTTCTGGAAAGCGTTTGTTAAAAATCAGTTTTTAATGGTGGTAACTGCTATTTTGTTTCTTCTAATCTCTGCATATTTTATGTATGGGTATTTCATGCAAATTGGAGTAGATAAAGGATATGAGCCAATTCAGCCCATTCATTATTCACACAAAATTCATGCTGGTGAAAACGGTATCGATTGTAAATACTGTCACTCCTCTGCAAGAGTTTCTAAAAATGCGGGTATTCCTTCATTAAATGTGTGTATGAATTGTCATAAAAACATTGCTGAATTCCAAGGGTCTAAAGATTCAACTTATGTGGAATACACTAAGGAATTTTACACCGGTGAAATTCAAAAATTGTATGATGCAGTGGGTTGGGATAAAGCCACTCAAAAATACACAGGAAAAACGAAACCAGTAAAATGGGTTAGAATTCATAATTTACCAGATTTTGTTTACTTTAATCACTCACAACACGTAACTGTTGGTGGTATTGAATGTCAAAAATGTCATGGTAAAGTAGAATCGTTTGAAGTAATGAAACAAGACCAACCATTGACTATGGGATGGTGTATAAACTGTCACAGAGAAACAAATGTGAAAGTTGAAGACAATGGTTATTACAAAAAAATCCACGAACAATTATCTAAAAAATTAGGTGTTGATAAGCTTACGGCTGCTCAAATGGGTGGTTTAGAGTGTGGAAAATGTCACTATTAATAATAATATAAGAAGTTAATATCTATATACAATGGCATCAAACAAAAAATACTGGAAAAGTGTTGAAGAACTAAATGAAAATAGTTCTATTGTTGAGGCGTTACAAAGCAACGAATTTGTAGAGCAAATTCCTGTTGATGCGTTTCTAGGTGATAAAGAAAATCTTTCAAATTCATCTACTTCACGTCGTGACTTTTTAAAGTACGTTGGTTTCAGTACAGCTGCAGCATCATTAGCAGCTTGTGAAGGTCCGGTAATTAAGTCAATTCCTTATGTGGTTCAACCAGAAGAAATTATCCCAGGTGTAGCAGATTTTTATGCTACTACTATTGCGGATGGTTATGATTTTGCGAATATTTTAATTAAAACTCGTGAAGGGCGTCCTATTAAAGTTGAAAATAATACTTCAGCAGGAGCTGTAACTGGAGCTAATGCAAGAGTTCATGCTTCCGTTTTGTCTTTATATGATAATTTAAGATTGAAAAATCCTAAAATTGATAAAAAAGAGGTGTCATGGAATGATGTACATGCTAAAGTGAAAGCTAGTTTAACCGAAGCTAAAGCCAAAGGTGGGCAAGTTGTAGTTTTAACAAATACAACAGCAAGTCCTTCAACAGATAAATTAATTTCAGATTTAGCAACTAAATATACAAATGTTAAACACATTATATATGATGCAATTTCTGATTCAAATGCTTTGGATGCTTTTCAAGCGGTATACGGTTTCAGAGGTTTAGCAAATTATAACTTCGCTAATGCAGATACTATTGTTTCTGTTGGTGCAGATTTCTTAGGAGATTGGCAAGGTGGTGGTTTTGATGCTGGTTATGCAAAAGGACGTATTCCGAAAAACGGAAAAATGTCTAAACACATTCAAATTGAAGCAAATATGTCATTAGCAGGTGCTAATGCTGATAAAAGAATTCCTTTAACTATTGCTGGTCAAAAATTAGCTTTAGTAAAATTATATAATGCGGTTACAGGTTCAAATGTTTCTGTTGCTAGTGTTGGTGCTTTAGACAAAGAAGTAGAAAAAGCAGCACAACAATTAAAAGCAGCTGGTTCAAAAGGAGTAGTGGTTACAGGTTTAGATGATTTTGATGCACAATATTTAGTGTTGGGTATCAATTTAGCTTTAAAATCTGAAGCCTTTAATCCTTCTGATGCTAAGTTAACTAGAAAAGGTGATGCAAAAGCTGTTGCTCAATTATTAGCGGATATGAATGCTGGTAAAGTGCACACATTAATTATGAGTGGCGTAAATCCAGTATATACTTTAGCCAATTCAAAAGAATTTGTTGCAGGTTTAGGAAAAGTAAAATTATCAGTAGCATTTTCTACTAAAGAAGATGAGACCGCTGTTAAGACTACAATCGCTGCTGCTGCAAGTCATTATTTAGAATCTTGGAATGATGTTGCAATTACACGTTCAAACTATAGTATTGCTCAGCCAACAATTCGTCCATTATTCAATACGAAACAATTTCAAGAAGCGTTATTAGCTTGGAATGATAATGCTACACCATATTATGATTTCTTAAAAGGTTTTGCTTCTGCTAATTTAGGTGGAAAAACTTGGAATCAAGCCGTTCACGATGGTTTTGTTGTGGCTACTGCTGGAAATGTATCTGCTCAAGCAGGTAATTTTGGAGCTTCAGCTACAAAACTTTCTGCTGCAAAATCTAATGGTTTAGATTTGGTTTTATACAGTAAAGTTGGAATGGGAGACGGGCAACAAGCCAATAACCCTTGGTTACAAGAGTTTCCAGATCCAATTACAAGAGTATCTTGGGATAACTATGTAACAGTATCTAAAGCAGATGCTGAAAAATATAAATTAGAAAACTTTAATGTAGCAAACGGAGGTTTAAACGGAAGTTATGTTTCAATTAAAGTTGGAAACGCTACTTTAGAAAAAGTACCAGTAATTATTCAACCAGGTCAAGCTGCTGGAACGATTGGTTTGGCTTTTGGATACGGTAGAAAAGAAGCATTAAAAGACGAAATGCAAACAGGCGTTAATGCTTATACTTTATACGTAAACGGAAATGCAAATCAAACGGCTTCAGTTACTTTAACTGAAGGTGAGCATGAATTTGCTTGCGTACAATTACAAAGAACATTAATGGGTAGAGGGGATATCGTAAAAGATACTACTTTATCTATTTTCAATAAAGCAAATGAAGCTGGTGATAAAGAAATTTATAATCCAACACCAGTGGTTTCATTAGATCACAAAGAAGTTGCTGCTACATCCGTAGATTTATGGGCTTCTTTTGACAGAACTACGGGTCACCATTTCAATTTATCTATCGATTTAAATTCTTGTACAGGTTGTGGAGCATGTGTTATCGCATGTCACGCTGAAAATAATGTACCAGTTGTTGGAAAAACTGAAATAAGAAGAAGTCGTGATATGCATTGGTTAAGAATCGACAGATATTATTCATCTGAGGAAACTTTCGCTGGTGATATTACAACTAAAAACAGTTCTGAAGGTTTAACAGGGACTATTTCAACTTTCCAAGAATTAGAAGATCCTTCTGCTAACCCACAAGTGGTTTTTCAACCTGTAATGTGTCAGCACTGTAACCACGCTCCATGTGAGACGGTTTGTCCAGTTGCCGCTACATCACACTCTCGTCAAGGTCAAAACCATATGGCATACAACAGATGTGTTGGTACGCGTTACTGTGCTAATAACTGTCCTTATAAAGTACGTCGTTTCAACTGGTTCTTGTATAACAAGAATGATGAATTTGATTACCATATGAATGATGACTTAGGTCGTATGGTATTAAATCCAGATGTGAATGTACGTTCTCGTGGAGTTATGGAAAAATGTTCTATGTGTATCCAAATGACTCAAGCTACCATATTAAAAGCTAAGAAAGAAGGAAAAGAAGTTGGTAAAGATGATTTCCAAACGGCTTGTTCTGCGGCTTGTACTTCTGGAGCTATGATTTTTGGAGATGTTAATAATAAAGAATCAGATGTTGCGCAACTTTTAGAAGACGACAGAATGTACCATTTATTAGAAAGCATTGGAACAAAACCAAACGTGATGTATCATGTTAAGGTAAGAAACGATAAATAATTATTAATAGAAACAATATAAAGGATTATGTCTCATTACGAAGCACCCATTAGAAAACCTTTGGTTATTGGTGATAAATCTTATCACGATATAACTGTAGATGTAGCTCGTCCAGTAGAAGGTAGAGCTAACAAATTATGGTGGACAGTATTTTCAATAGCATTAGCTGCGTTCCTTTGGGGACTTGGCTGTATGGTATACACAATCACAACAGGTATAGGTACTTGGGGTTTAAATAAAACAATTGGATGGGCTTGGGATATTACCAACTTCGTTTGGTGGGTAGGTATTGGTCACGCAGGAACACTTATTTCTGCAGTACTTTTATTGTTCCGTCAAAAATGGAGAATGGCGATTAACCGTTCTGCAGAGGCAATGACTATTTTCTCTGTAGTTCAAGCTGGGTTGTTCCCAATTATTCACATGGGTCGTCCATGGTTAGCATATTGGGTATTACCAATTCCAAATCAATTCGGATCATTGTGGGTGAATTTTAACTCACCATTATTATGGGACGTATTTGCAATTTCCACGTATTTATCCGTATCATTAGTTTTCTGGTGGACTGGTTTATTACCAGATTTCGCAATGCTTAGAGATAGAGCAATCACACCATTTAATAAAAGAGTATATTCTATCCTTTCTTTTGGATGGAGTGGAAGAGCGAAAGACTGGCAACGTTTTGAAGAAGTATCTTTAGTATTGGCTGGTTTAGCTACGCCTCTTGTACTTTCTGTACACACTATTGTATCTTTTGACTTTGCTACTTCAGTAATTCCAGGTTGGCATACTACTATCTTACCTCCATATTTTGTGGCTGGTGCGGTATTCTCAGGTTTTGCCATGGTAAATACATTATTAATTGTAATGCGTAAAGTATCTGGCTTAGAAGATTATATCACCGTACAACATATTGAATTAATGAATATCATTATTATGATTACGGGTTCAATCGTAGGATGTGCTTATATCACAGAATTATTTGTAGCTTGGTATTCAGGAGTAGAATATGAACAATATGCTTTTCTTAATAGAGCAACAGGACCTTACTGGTGGTCATATTGGTTAATGATGACTTGTAACGTGTTCTCTCCACAATTCATGTGGTTCAAAAAATTAAGAACAAGTATTGCGTTTTCTTTCATTATTTCTATTGTGGTAAACATTGGTATGTGGTTTGAACGTTTCGTAATTATTGTAACTTCATTACATAGAGATTATTTACCATCATCTTGGACGATGTTCCAACCAACTTTTGTTGATGCAGGTATATTTATTGGAACTATTGGATTCTTCTTCGTATTATTCTTATTATATTCAAGAAGTTTCCCAGTAATTGCTCAAGCAGAGGTAAAAACAATCTTAAAATCATCTGGAGATAATTTCAAAAGAGAAAGAGGAGATAGTAAACCACATCATGATCATCACGGACATGATGCTCACGAAGGACACGATCATCATTAATATAAAGAATTATGAGTAATAAAGTAGTACACGCTATATACAACGACGATGATATTTTGTTAGCAGCAGTTCATAAAACTAAAGCCGCACATTATCATATTGAAGAAGTTTATACGCCATTTCCAGTTCACGGACTAGACAAGGCTATGGGTTTACCAGCAACACGACTTGCAATTTGTGCATTTCTATACGGTATAACAGGTTTATTTGTATATTTTAATTTATTAAGATATATTATGATTAAAGATTGGCCCCAAGATATTGGCGGAAAGCCATCTTTTGAATTCATTCAAAATATGCCTGCATTCGTACCTGTATTATTTGAAGGAACCGTATTTTTTGCAGCCCACTTAATGGTTATTACTTTTTATATGAGAAGTAAATTATGGCCATTTAAAAAAGCAGAAAATCCAGATGTAAGAACAACAGATGACCATTTTTTAATGGAAGTTGGTGTTCATGATAATGAAGAAGAATTGGTTTCTTTTTTCAAAAACACTGGAGCAGTTGAAGTAAAAGTAATTGATAAGCATTAATAGGTATGAAAAGTATTTTAAATATATTGACATTAGTTGGAGCATCTTTGCTAATGAGCTCTTGTTTTGATAAATCTGCGCCTAATTATCAGCTTTTTCCAAACATGTACGAACCAATTTCTTATGAAACATATGGAGAATCGGCCGTTTTCAATTCACCTACAGGTGAAAAAGGAAAAGTAAGTCAAATCCCTCCTGCTGGAACTATCAAGCAAGGTTTTGTTCCTTATGAAATTCCAAATACTCCAGAAGGATATATTGCTTCTAAAAATAATGTTTCTCCATTGACTGCTGATCAAATAGATACAGAAAAAGGGAAAGAATTATTTACTATTTATTGTGCTATTTGTCACGGTGAAGGTGGAGATGGAAAAGGAAATTTAGTAAAGAGAGAAAAATTCCTAGGGGTTCCTAGTTATAAAGATAGAGTAATTACTACAGGTAGCGTATTTCACGTGGTTACTTATGGTTTAAACTCAATGGGTTCTCATGCAAATCAATTGTCAAAAGCAGAAAGATGGCAAGTTGCTGATTATGTTATGAAACTTAAATCAGAATTAAAATAGTATTACTTTTTAGAAAAAATAAAAATATGTACCAGTTTTCTAGTAGATTAAAAAGCTTTTCATTCGCCTTAATGGTTTTAGGTATTTTAGGAATCGGATACGGTTTCTGGTCGGCACCTAAAACTGATGAAGATGTTGAAGCCATCTTAAAAGAGCAAGAAGCTCATCATGGTGGTGCACACCACGATACTCATACCGAAGCAACACATTCTGATGCTTCTCATGAGGAACATGCTAATGCAGAAGCACACACTTCTCACGAAGCTTCAACTCATAAAGTTGAAAGTGCCGATACAGTAAGTCATGAAGTAGCTCATGTAGCAGTTGATTCTGCTGCACATTCAGCTCACGACTCTACAGTTGTAGCTATTGCTCCAGTTGTAACTGATTCTAAAAGTGACATTTATGTAAGTAAATTTCACAAAGTAATTGTTGACCACGAGGCGGAACACAAAGAACACGTAGCTCATGTAAAACATCAATTACAAAATAAGCCATGGTCTGCATTATATGTAGCCTGTATTTTCTTTATGTTAATTGCAGTTGGTGCTTTAGCTTTTTATGCCATCCAATGGGTAGCACAAGCAGGTTGGTCACCAATTTTATTTAGAGTAATGGAAGGAATTACTGCTTATGTTTTACCAGGTTCAATCATCTTTTTTATATTGTTAGCTTTAGCTGGTTTCCACTTCAATCATATGTTTACTTGGATGGCTGATGGTGTTTCGGATCCAAATAGTCCGAATTATGATCATATTATAGCTGGTAAATCAGGTTTTTTAAATGTACCTTTTTTCTTAATAAGAGCAGCGATTTTCTTAATTGGTTGGAATTTATTTAGATATGTGTCTAGAAAAAATTCTATCAAATTAGACGAAACAAAAGATATGTCTTTCTTTAAGAAAAATTATAATGCTGCGGCAATGTTCTTAGTATTTTTCATTATTTCTGAGTCAATGATGTCTTGGGATTGGATTATGTCTGTTGATCCTCACTGGTATAGTACATTATTTGGATGGTATGTTTTTGCAAGTTTCTTTGTAAGTGGTATCACTATGATAACATTAACAACTATTTATTTGAAAAATAAAGGGTTATTACCAGAAGTGAATAAATCGCACTTACATGATTTAGCTAAATTTATGTTTGGTATCAGTGTATTCTGGACCTACTTATGGTTTTCTCAATTTATGTTAATGTGGTATTCAAATATTCCTGAAGAGGTTACTTATTTTGTAACTCGTATTGAAAACTATAATTTACCTTTCTTTGGAATGGTAGTTATGAATTTCGTATTCCCATTATTAATATTAATGAATGCCGATTTTAAACGTCTTCAATGGGTAGTTGTTATGGCTGGTATTGTAATATTAGCAGGTCATTATGTTGATTTCTTTAACATGATCATGCCTGCAACTGTTGGTGATCAATGGTTCATTGGGGTATCAGAAATTAGTTCGGTACTTTTCTTCGCAGGATTATTTATTTTTGTTGTGTTCACGGCATTAACAAAAGCACCATTAGCTTCTGAAGGAAATCCATATATAGAAGAAAGCAAACATTTTCATTATTAATAATTAATTAACGAAATAAACAAATGAACGGTTTATTGATACTTTTAATCATAGTTTTATTAGGTGTTGCAGCATGGCAATTATCTAAGATATTTAGTCTAACTCAAATTGGTACTGCAAAAGACGATTCTGCAATAGCTACAGATAAAGACAACAATATAAATGGATATTTAATGTTTGCATTTGTAGCATTTATATACATTTTTACAATTTATTCATTTGTTAAATGGGGTAGTTTTGTATTAGATACGCCAGCATCATTGCACGGACAAGATGTTGATAATTTGATGAATATCTCAATGGCAATTATATTTTTTGTACAAACGTTAACTCAGTTTTTATTGCATTATTTTGCTTTTAAATATAGAGGAAAAGAAGGTCAAAAAGCATTATATTTTGCTGATAATAATAAATTAGAAGCTGTTTGGACAATTATTCCTGTTATCGTTTTAGCCGTTTTAATTCTTTACGGATTATATACTTGGAACCAAATTATGTTTGTTAACGAAGATGAAGAAGTAATCAATGTGGAGCTTTATGCGAAACAATTTGCTTGGGAAGCTCGTTATGCAGGTGATGACAATACGTTAGGTAAAGCAAATGTACGTTACATTAAAGATGTTAATACACTTGGTGTTGATATGTCTGACCCAAATTCACAAGATGATAAAGTTGTAGCTGAAATTCATTTGCCTGTTGGTAAGAAAATACATTTCAGAATGCGTTCTCAAGATGTATTGCACTCAGCTTACATGCCACACTTTAGAGCGCAAATGAACTGTGTACCTGGTATGGTTACAGAATTTGCTTTCGTTCCTACATTAACTACTGCAGAAATGCGAGGAACAGCTATGATGATGAAAAAAGTTGACGGTATTAATAAAATTAGAGCCAGAAAATCAGAAGCATTAGTTGCCGAGGGTAAACCAGCTTTAGAACCATATACTTTTGACTATTTATTATTGTGTAACAAAATTTGTGGGGCTTCTCATTACAATATGCAATTAAAAATTATTGTTGAGTCGGAAGCAGATTACAAAAAATGGTTAAAAGAACAAAAAACACTTTCTGTAGTTGTAAAAGAAGCAAATGCTCCTAAATTAGATCCTGCTGCTAATCCTGCAGATGCTAAAGTTGTGGTAGATTCTACAAAAACATTAGCCCAACTTGTTGTAAAAAAATAAATTAAGATTCAAAAAATAATATAATTATTATGTCACACGATCACGGTCATCATAAAGATACTTTCATTACTAAATACATTTTTAGTATTGATCATAAAATGATTGCTAAGCAATACTTAATTTCAGGTTTGTTGATGGGAATTATAGGGGTAGTATTATCTTTATTCTTCAGAATGCAAATTGCTTGGCCAGAAGAATCTTTTGAAATTTTTAAAATATTCTTAGGAGAAAAATTGGCTCCAGGTGGAGTTATGAGAAATGATATTTACTTGGCTTTAGTAACCATACACGGTACTATTATGGTATTCTTTGTACTAACAGCGGGATTATCGGGTACGTTTAGTAATTTATTAATTCCATTGCAAATTGGTGCCCGAGATATGGCGTCTGGTTTCATGAACATGTTATCATTCTGGATGTTCTTTATTTCTTGTGTTGTTATGATTGCTTCATTATTCGTTGAATCGGGTCCTGCATCTGCGGGTTGGACAATTTATCCACCACTTTCTGCAATTGAAGAAGCGATACCGGGTTCTGGAATGGGAATGACTTTATGGTTAGTATCTATGGCTATTTTCATTGCGTCTTCATTAATGGGTTCTTTAAATTATATCGTAACCGTTATTAATTTAAGAACAGAAGGTATGACAATGACAAGATTGCCACTTACAGTATGGGCTTTCTTTGTAACGGCTATTATTGGAGTTATTTCATTCCCAGTTTTGTTTTCTGCAGCTTTGTTGTTAATTTTCGATAGAAGTTTTGGTACATCTTTTTACTTATCAGATATTTTTATTAAAGGTGAAGTATTACATTACCAAGGAGGTTCGCCAGTTTTATTTGAACACTTATTCTGGTTCTTAGGTCACCCTGAGGTATATATTGTATTATTACCAGCTTTAGGAATTACATCTGAAGTAATTGCAACCAACTCTAGAAAACCAATTTTTGGATACCGTGCGATGATTGCATCTATTATTGCAATTGCATTTTTATCAACAATTGTTTGGGGTCACCACATGTTTATTTCAGGGATGAATCCATTCTTAGGTTCGGTATTTACATTCACAACCTTATTAATTGCTATTCCATCTGCTGTAAAAGCATTTAACTATATTACCACATTATGGAAAGGTAACTTGCAATTGAACCCAGGTATGTTATTCTCTATTGGTTTGGTTTCTACTTTCATCACAGGAGGTTTAACTGGAATCATATTAGGAGATAGTACGTTGGATATTAACGTACATGATACCTATTTCGTTGTAGCGCATTTCCACTTAGTAATGGGTATTTCAGCATTGTACGGATTCTTCGCCGGTGTATACCACTGGTTCCCAAGAATGTTCGGAAGAATGATGAACAAAACACAAGGATATATTCACTTTTGGGTAACTGCAGTTTGTGCTTACGGGGTTTTCTTCCCAATGCACTTTATTGGAATGGCAGGTTTACCAAGAAGATATTATACTAACTCTAACTTCCCATTATTTGACGAGTTAGCAGACACTAACGTATTAATTACTGTTTTTGCTTTAGTTGGAGCAGCGTTCCAATTGGTTTTCTTCTGGAATTTCTTCTACAGTATTTTCAAAGGTAAAAAAGCACCTATGAATCCATGGCGTTCAAATACTTTAGAATGGACTGCACCAGTAGAACACATTCACGGTAACTGGCCAGGAGAAATCCCAGCTGTACACCGTTGGCCTTATGACTACAGTAAACCAGGTCATGATGAAGATTTTGTACCTCAAAACGTACCAATGAAAGATGGTGAAGTAGAATTACATCACTAAAATATAAAAAAAGTCCTAATGAAAATTGGGACTTTTTTTGTGGCATGAATTTTGATTTATTTAGATATGAAAAGTAAAATAATTTTAGTCCTATCTTTTGTGTTTGTAATTTCATGTGCTCCGCATATAGATTATTATAAACCTCTGCTATATTTTGAAAAAACTAATTTTGAAAACACTAAACTAATTCACGATCATTACTATATAACAAAACTTAATGATTCATTAGAAGTAAAAACTAATTTAATTGTTGGTAGTTTGCCCAAGACCAAAGAAATTTACTTTCATATAGGTTTTAATAATTCTACTAAGATTGATAGTGTGAAAATTTTTTCAAAGCGCATAAAATTAAATCATAAAAGCAAAGTTGATGATAATTTCACTGATGAATATTTCGAAAGTTTTGAAATGAACGATCACAGATGGTATAGCAAATTTAAAAATAAGAGTGATACATTAAACGTATCGGTTTATTATAATAATAAGGTTTTGAATGTTACGTACTTTTATAACCATAAAAATAGATTAGAAACTTATCCATTTTAAAATCCCAATTCCGCAGATTTGTAATTCGTGCCAATACTTAAACCAAATAAAAAACCCAGCAAGGCGCTGGGTTTTTTTTAATATTTTATATTCTAACAAATAAATTTATATTCCCAACACCAATTTAGCGATAGTAAAATAAATAATAATACCTATAATGTCATTACTTGTGGTAATAAAAGGTCCAGTGGCTAAAGCAGGATCCACACCATATTTATCTAAAACTATCGGAATAAATGTTCCTATTAATGAGGCAATTACAATTACACTTAATAATGCAATAGAAACGGTTATCCCAATAATAAATTCGTAACCAAGTAGAAAATGACTACCAAGAATTAAAATTCCTGCTAAAATACTTCCGTTTAATAAACTTAACGATAATTCTTTTAATAATCGGTTCCATAAACTCCCTGTGATGGAGTTGTTTGCCAAACCTTGCACCACAATAGCACTCGATTGTACACCCACATTTCCTGCCATAGCAGCAATAAGTGGCGTAAAAAACAACAACATTCTGTGGCTTTCCATCATAGGTTCAAAAATACCCAATACTTTTACGGAAATAAAACCACCAAATAATGCTAAAACTAACCACGGCAAACGCGCTTTGGTTAATTCCAAAATACTGTCATCTGCCTCAACGTCTTGCGAGATACCGGCAGCTAACTGGTAATCTTTATCCGCTTCTTCTTTTATAATATCAATTATATCGTCAATTGTAACGCGACCTACTAATCTGCCTAATTCATCTACAACAGGAATGGCTTCCAAGTCATATTTTTGCATGATACGAGCCACTTCTACATCTTTAGTTTCCACTCTAACGTAATCTACTTTTTTTATGTAAATGTCGCTTATTTGTGTTTTTGTTGATGTGGTCAATAAATCTTTTAACGACAAACGACCTTTTAATCGATCTTCGTCATCTACTACATAAATGGAATGTACTCGAGTAACATTCTCTGCCTGGAGTCGCATTTCTTTCACGCAAGTTAACACGTTCCAGTTTTCGTTTACTCGTACTAATTCTTTTGCCATAATACCACCTGCGGTATTTTCGTCATATCGTAAAAGGTCAACAATATCTTTGGCGTGCTCTACATCTTCAAGCTCTGAAATTACCTGTGCTTTTTTAGATTGAGGTAACTCGGCAATAATATCTGCCGCATCATCCGTGTCTAACTCATCAAGTTCTTCGGCAATTTCTTTTGCAGATAAGGTGCCTAAAATAGTTTCACGAACTTCTTCATCAAGTTCAAGTAATATTTCAGCGGTTATTTCAGAATCTAATAAGTTGAAAATATAAATAGCTTCGGATGTATCCAAATCATTCATAATTTCAGCAATATCAGCAAAGTGAATGTCATGCAAAATGCTTTCCAATTCAACAATATTATTTTGTTGAATTAAATTTTCAATTTGCGTGATAAGTTCTTTACTGATTTTAAATTCCATCTGCCGCTATTTTTTGTGTTAAAGAAATAAATTCTTCTACAGATAATTGTTCAGGTCGTTGTGCAAAGATAGTATCTTCTTGTAATTTATCGGATAAATTTAAACTTTTTAAACTATTTCTTAAGGTTTTTCTTCTTTGCTGAAATGCCGTTTTTACCACTTTAAACAACAATTTTTCATCGCAAGGCAATTCGTAATTTTCTTTTCGTGTCATACGCATCACACCCGAATCTACTTTCGGTGGCGGATTAAAAACCGTTGGTGGCACCGTAAATAAGTATTCAACATCGTAAAATGCTTGTGCTAAAACAGATAAAATCCCATATACTTTACTGCCTTTTTTACTACAAATTCGTTCCGCTACTTCTTTTTGAAACATTCCAGAAAATTCTGGAATAAATTGACGTAATTCTAACGTTTTAAATACAATTTGCGTGGAAATATTATAAGGAAAATTACCAATTATAGCAAATTGTTCGTCTTTAAAAGCGGTTTGCCAATCGTGACGTAAAAAATCTAAAGAAAAAATGTTGTTGGCTAATTTTAAATAATGGGCTTGTAAGTACGCAACGGATTCCGTGTCAATTTCAACCACAAATGTTTCGTAAGATTTTTCTAATAAATATTTTGTTAAAACACCCATTCCTGGACCAATTTCTAACACTTTTTTGTAGTTAGAACCTACCAACGAATCGGCAATTTGCTGCGCAATGCCTTCATCCGTAAGAAAATGTTGCCCTAAATGTTTTTTTGCTTTAACTGACATAAATATTTTTTAAATTCGTAAATCCCAATTCGTAAATCGTAAATGAATTAGTTTTCATTACTAAAAAACTCGTTTAGTACTTCTAATTCTGTTCTAAAAGCCAACATTTTATCACCAAATAAACGAAGGCCTTCCTCTCTCAAAGTTGGCGCGAAAGTTTTGTAATATTCTTGAAGTTTTTCATTACTTTCTGTAGCGTATTGAACAGAATAGGTTGTTCCTCCCATTTCTTCTTCCACTAAAACTTTTGAAAGTTTCGCTTTATAAAAACAGCCAGTAGCCAAAACGTCTCCAATATGTTTGGTCTTTAACCAATTTAACCATTGGTCGTGAGCACTGTCGTCTATATTTATGGTAACATTATAAATAATCATATGCTTAATTTTTTACAAAGATACTTTTTAAATATTAAAGTTCAATGCCAATGCCAATTTCAAAAATAGCAACAATTCATTTCTTTTTATTTGGGCGTGCCCCTATGGGTCGGGCTTTCCGTTCCCGCTTTTTTTGTTCCGATGAAAAATCATAACAAAAAAGAGCTCCACTTCAAACGAAGTTCACTGAATTCCAAATAAAACACAATTGTATGAAGTAATCCCTCATGCAAAAACCTCCAATTACAACGCTTAAGTTGTCAAGAAATTTCAAAAATTTCAAAAATTTCTCCAATTTGTGTTCAAAAATAAAAAAACTTCCAACTTCCAACATCTAACTTCCAACTTCTAATTATATTTGTAACATGAATGAAAATTTAGATCCCAACAAAGAGCGTTTTACGCCACAAGAATTAGATATTGAAAAAGCACTGCGTCCATTAAGTTTTGATGATTTTGCAGGACAAGACCACGTGCTTGAAAATTTAAAAGTATTTGTGGCAGCAGCAAACCAACGTGGTGAAGCGCTTGATCACGCCCTGTTTCACGGTCCTCCAGGATTAGGAAAAACTACTTTAGCGAGTATTTTAGCGAATGAATTGGGTGTTGGAATCAAAATTACATCAGGTCCAGTATTAGATAAACCAGGTGATTTAGCAGGTTTATTAACCAATTTAGAAGAACGTGATGTGTTATTCATTGACGAAATTCATCGCTTATCGCCAATAGTAGAAGAATATTTGTATTCGGCTATGGAAGATTATAAAATTGACATTATGATTGAATCGGGTCCGAATGCCCGTTCGGTTCAAATTAGTTTAAATCCGTTTACGTTAGTGGGTGCCACTACTCGTTCTGGTTTGTTAACCGCTCCAATGCGTGCCCGTTTCGGAATCCAAAGTCGTTTACATTATTATAATACCGAATTATTAGCCACTATTATCGAAAGAAGTTCTGGAATTTTAAACGTGCCTATCGACTTAGAAGCCGCTATAGAAATCGCTGGAAGAAGTAGAGGGACACCTCGTATTGCCAATGCTTTATTAAGAAGAGTTAGAGATTTTGCTCAAATAAAAGGAAACGGAAACATTGATATAGAAATAGCACGTTACGCCCTTAAGGCCCTAAATGTAGACGCCAATGGTTTAGACGAAATGGATAATAAAATTTTAACAACTTTAATTGACAAATTCAAAGGCGGACCAGTAGGATTAACCACTTTAGCCACAGCAGTGTCAGAAAACGGAGAAACAATTGAAGAAGTGTATGAACCTTTTCTAATTCAAGAAGGCTTTTTAATGCGAACACCCAGAGGCCGAGAAGCTACAGAAAAAGCCTACAAACATTTAGGAAGAATAAAAGGCCTAAACCAAGGGGAACTTTTTTAAGGTTATTCTAAAAAGAAGATTCTCTTTCTATAACACTAGTTTCTAATTCAATGGTTCTTGGCGTAAATGGTAAAAAATCTTTTCTAGCTTGCATTTCTTCTAAAAGTAATTTAAATGCTTGTTCGCCCATTTCAAAACTTGGCTGATCCACGGTGCTTAATTTTGGGGTAATGACTTGCGACATAAACCAATTACTAAAACCAATTATTTTTATTTGTTCTGGGACTTTTATTTGGTGTTCGTTAAAATAAGCCAACACGCCCACAGCAACTAAATCTGTAATTACAAAAATACCATCCACATCTTGATGTTCCTTTACAATTTTTTCAGCAAATTGTTTTCCTTCTTCAAATGTTACATTTTTACACGGATAAACTAAACTAGAATCGTATGGAATATTATGATCTTCTAACGCTTTTTTGTAACCTAAAAATCTATCAATCGCATTTTGTGGATTTATTGGGCCTCTAATATGAGCAATTTTTTTACAACCTTTATCAATCAAATGTTTCACCGCCTGATAAGCTGCTTTTTGGTCGTTAATAATTACCTTAGAGCTTGGAAGTAATTTCGAAATTTTATCAAACTGTACAAACGGAATTTCTCTTTGAATAATTTGTTGTAAGTAAATTTCGTTATTCGCGTCATTAGATAAAGATATAATAATGCCGTCCACACGTTTGTTTATTAACAATTCAATTTGTTTCTTTTCTAATTCTAACGATTCATTAGATTGAAGAATAATAACCAAATACCCATTTTTTTCCGCTTCTTCAATAATACCTTTAATCACATTTGAGAAAAAATGATGCACTAATTCTGGAATAATAAGACCAATAGTTTTAGATTCTTTTGTTCTTAAGTTAACGGCAAAACTATTTGGAGTATAGTTTAAATTAGCCGCTAAATCTAAAACAGATTGTCTGGTTTTTTCATTTACATCCGAATAGCCTTTGAGAGCTTTAGAAACGGTTGTAACCGAAATACCAAGTGTTTCAGCAATTTGTTTTAGTGTAATTTCTTTCATGTTTTAATCCACCTTTATTATAGGTGTTGTTTTCTACAAATTAATATAATAGTATTTTTTTGAATTGCAGGTACTTTTAGGTTACCTCGTTTAAATAATTATTTATAATACAAATATGCTAAAAAAAATAATATCTTGCTAATTCTCAAATCGAAAACGTTTTCGGTGATTTCGAAAACGTTTTCGATATTTATTTTGCAAAAATATAAATTGGTAATTTTTACTTTCGAATTATTAATAACTAAAATTACTAACCAAATAAGTATTAAAAATGAAAAAAATTACGAGTTTTTTGAAAAAATCGGTTTTTTTTATAGCTATTTTGCTATTTAATCAGTCGTTTGCTCAAAATGGTTCTTTGTCAGGAAAAGTAACTGACGCTAAGGGCTTGCCAATTAATGGTGCGAGTGTGTCAAATGGAAGTAAAACAACTACTACAAATGAAGAAGGTAACTATGTACTTTCTGATTTACAAAGTGGTACTGCCAAAATTAAGGTTACTATGTCTGGATACTCAGATATGAGAAAAGAAATTGAAATAAGTGGAAGTACCACTTATAATTTTCAATTAGTAGAACAATCTTCAAACATTGATGAAATTGTGGTTACTGGGGTAGTTAGATCTGCTACAAAATTACAATCTAGTGTTTCTGTAAGTTCTATTTCCGGAGTACAAATTGAACAAGCTGCTCCAAGAGCAACTGCCGAAATTTTCCGTTCCATTCCGGGTATCAAATCAGAATCAACAGGTGGAGAAGGAAACGCAAACATTACAGTTCGTGGTATTCCTGTAGCATCTGGAGGTGCAAAATTCTTACAAATTCATGAAGATGGTATGCCAGTTATGCAATTTGGAGATGTAGCGTTTGGTAACGCAGATATTTTTATTAGAGCAGATCAAACGGTTCAAAGAGTAGAGTCAATAAGAGGAGGTTCTTCTTCTACTTTAACAAGTAATTCTCCTGCGGGTATTATCAACTTTATTAGTAAAGATGGTAAAAAAGAAGGAGGTAGTTTTATGCAATCAGTAGGTTTAGATTACGGAAATAACCGAACAGATTTTGAATACGGTTCGCCAATTTCTTCTTCATTACGTTTTCATGTAGGAGGATTTTACAGACAAGGTGAAGGACCAAGAAATGCAGGTTATACGGCAAATTTAGGAGGGCAGTTTAAAGCAAATATGACTAAAGAGTTTGAAAAAGGATATGTGAAATTATATTTCAAATATTTAAATGATAAATCTATTGGATATTTACCAATGCCAGTAAATGTATCTGGAACAAATGCCAATCCAAATTGGAGTTCATTACCAAATTTCAATATTTCACATGACACACCTCACAGTGCTTATTTTCAAGATATGCTTTCAATTGGTGCAGATGGAGAAAGAAGAAGAAGTAATATGTCTGACGGAATGCGACCAATTGCAACTTCGTTTGGAGGTGACTTCTCTTTTGATTTAGGAAACGAATGGAAAATTGATAGTAAATTCAGACAAAACTATAACAAAGGTCGTTTTGTTTCTGCTTTCCCTGCAGAAGTTGCAACTGGTGGTGCTTTAGCTACTGCTTTTGGTGTGGCAAACTTAACATATGCTAATGGACCTCAAGCTGGTCAAAATTACAGCAATAACGCATTAGCTATGAGAATTCATACTTTTGATACTGAAATTAATAATTTTAACAACTTTACTAATGATATGAAATTAACTAAAAAATTAGGTAATTTCGATTTAACATTAGGATACTATAAAGCATTCCAAAACATATCCATGTCTTGGTTATGGAATTCTTACTTAATGGAAGTTAAAGGAGATAATGCAGCTTTATTAAATGCAGGTACAAATTCTGTTAACGGATTATATGCATACGGAGTTCCTGCTTGGGGTAACTGTTGTACAAGAAATTACGACGCTAATTATGACATTACAGCTCCTTACGTAGCGGGTGCATTAAAAGCAAACGAAAAATTAACAGTAGATGCAAGTATTCGTTTTGATTCTGGTAAAGCACGTGGTTCTTATGCAGGTGCAACACAATCTTTAAATTTAGATGTAGATAATAATGGTACTATTCAAGGTCCAGAACAAAGTGTTTCTGTAGTTGATAATGCAAACAGAAAACCAATTAACTACGATTATAATTATGTTTCTTATTCATTTGGTGCAAATTATTTATTAACAGATTCTCAATCTTTATTTGGTAGATATAGCCGTGGAGGAAGAGCAAATGCGGATCGTTTATTATTTGGTGCAAATATTTTAAATGATGGTTCTGCGGTTCCTGGTTTAAGTGCTGATATGGTAAACCAAGCTGAATTTGGTTACAAACGTAAAGGAACAAATGCTTCTATTTTCGCAACGGCATTCTTAGCAAATGTATCTGAACAAAACTGGGATTTTGCTGGTGCAGGTGGTGGAATTAGACAAATTCAAAGAAAATATAATTCTTATGGTATAGAATTAGAAGGAAACTATAGAGTTAAAAATTTCTCAGTAAATGGAAGTGTAACGTATACAAAAGCAGAAATTGCTGATGATGTAATTACGCCAGCCGTAAACGGAAACAAACCAAGACGTCAAGCTGATTTTATTTACAATGTTGTTCCTACATATAAATTTGGTGCAAACAAACAACATAACTTTGGATTTAGTGTAATTGGTACAACAAAATCATACGCTCAAGACGATAACAAATTAGTGATGCCAGGTTATGCTTACGTAAACCCATTCTTAAGTTTTGAATTAACTAAAGGACTTTCTGCAACTGTAAACGTAAATAACGTTTTTGATACTATTGGTATTACAGAAGTAGAAGAAGGAAGTATTACTGAAAACACAAACAATATTGTAAGAGCAAGATCTATTACTGGAAGAACAAGTTCATTAACTATTTCTTACAGATTCTAAAAAAAGTTTCATATTTGTTTATTCAATTCCTGTATCAGATTTTTTCTGATATGGGAATTGTTTTAAATTTTAAAAACAATAATAATGAAAAAAATAATTTTTCTGTTATTTATAATTTTCGGAACTTTTACTGCAAATGCACAAGAAAAAAAATCAGTAGAAACCACTCCTAAAACCATTGTTTACGGCAGTGACGAATGTCATCATTGTATTGATACGAAAGCATTTTTAACTAAAAATAATATTTCTTTTGAATTTTTTAATATTGATAAAAATCCAGAAGCGTTAAAAGAAATGTTATTAAAACTGAGAAATGCAAAAATCAGCACACAAAATTTAGGCATTCCTGTAGTCGATAAAAATGGAGTTATTTATATGAATAACGGAGTATTTGAAGAATTTTTACAAAAAATAAAATAAAACATGAGTGCAAAAGTAAAGTTAAGTTTTTGGCAAATAATTAATATGAATGTGGGTTTTTTCGGCATTCAGTATAGTTTTGGCTTACAGCAAAGCGCGGTAAACCCAATCTATGATTTTTTAGGCGCAAGTCCAGATGAATTGCCACTACTTAATTTAGCAGGTCCATTAACGGGATTATTGGTACAACCGATTATTGGAGCACTAAGCGATAAAACATGGATTCCAAAATTAGGAGGAAGAAGAAAACCCTATTTTTTTATAGGAGCAATTATTTGCAGTATCGCATTATTTTTATTTCCCTTTAGTAGTTCTTTATGGATGGCTGCTGGATTATTATGGATATTAGATGCAGGAAATAACACAGCAATGGAACCTTACAGAGCTTTTGTGGCGGATAAATTAGACGAGTCTCAACAACCTGTTGGCTTTCAAGCACAAAGTTTTTTTACAGGATTTGGTCAAACGTTAGCCAATGTTTCATTATTTATTTTTCCAATGATTTTTATTGGAACCACTGGTAAATTGCCTACTTGGGTTTTTGCTTCTTTTATTTTAGGATCGGTATGTTCTATTGGTTCTGTTTGGTGGAGTTCGTTTACAACAAAAGAAATCCCACCATCTGATGAAGAATTACAAAAAATTCAATCGGAAAAAGTTAGTGTTTTTACTCCTTTTATAGATATTTTCTTTGCTATTAAAGAAATGCCAAAAGTGATGTGGCAATTAGCATTAGTATACTTGTTTCAATGGTATGCTTTGTTTTGTTATTGGCAAAATTCCTCAAAAAGTATTGCGCTTTCTGTTTGGGATACCACACCACATAAAAACGTTAAATTATACGAAGAAGCAGTTGCTTGGACAGGTTTAGTTAATGGTTGGTACAATATTGTAACATTTTTATGTGCTTTTGGTTTAGTTTATTTTGCAAAAAAATATTCACCTAAATTGGTTCATTTTGGATGTTTGGTTCTAGCCGCAATTGGATTTTTAATTTTTCCTCATATTGAAAATAAGTTTTTATTATTTCCTGCTATCACCGGTTTTGGTATTGGTTGGGCTAGCATGATGGGAATTCCTTATTTGATGGTAGTAAACAATATACCAAAAGAACGATATGGCGTGTATATGGGAATTATTAATATGATGATTGTAATTCCGATGTTTATTCAAACTATAACTTTTGGATACATAATGAAGCATTTTTTACAAAACGACCCAAGACAAGCTATAACATTTGCAGGTATTTTATTAGTTTGTGCAGCCATATTTACATTATTCATTTCTTCAAAAAAATCAGTAAATGAATAATGTTTCTTATCATAAAGCTATAGCGTTACTACATCAAGTTAGTACAAAAAATGGTTTTTTAGCCAGCGCTGAAAACACATCTAATTATCAACGTGTATGGGCGAGAGATGGCGTAATTTGTGGTCTAGCGGCTTTGGCTTCTGCCGACGAAAAACTAATTACTACTTTCAAAATTACGTTAGAAACGTTAGCAGATAATCAACACGAAATAGGAACTATTCCGTCCAATGTTTTAATTTCTAACGATGAAAATGAAGTCAGTTATGGTGGTTTAGCAGGAAGAGTAGATGCGGTTACTTGGTTTATTATAGGTATCTGTCAATATGCAACTTGTCAAAATGAACCAGAATTTGTTACTAAATATAAAACTCACATAGAAAAAGCGTTAATGCTATTAAATGCTTGGGAATACAACAATAAACATTTGTTATATGTACCACTTTCGGGTAATTGGGCAGATGAATATATTACCGATGGTTATGTTTTGTACGATCAATTATTGCGGATCTGGGCTTTAAAATCATATAATCTTTTTGCTAAATCTGAAATTCTTTCTAAAAAAATTCAAGACATTACATATCAAGTTGAAAGTAATTTTTTACCTAATTCATTAGGAGAAAAATATCACGAAAAGGCATATCAAGAGCTGGTTTTTAATAAATATTTGCCTTGTTCATTTTCTCCTTCAGGATACAAAACCCAATTTGATGCTTTTGCAAATGCTTTGGTAGTTTTATTGAAAATTGGTACAAAAGAAACTCAAAATCAAATTTTAGAATTTGCGTCAAGCTTAGCTTCAGAAACTAAATTAGGTTTGGTTCCTGCTTTTTGGCCACCCGTTTTTCAAGAAGACGAACACTGGAATTTGCTAAAAAATAACTGCAAATACGAATTCAGAAATTTTCCTTACGAATTTCATAATGGTGGCAGTTGGCCAATGGTGAATGGATTTGTAGGATTGGCAATGTTAAGCCATAATCAACATAAAGAAGTTGCCCAATTATTAGAAAAAATAAATCAAGCCAATGCGGTAGATGATTTTTCATTTTATGAAAATTTTAATACAAATACTCAAGTGTCTAACGGAGTAGCCTTTTGTGCTTGGAGTGCAGCAGCAACTGTTTTAATTCACCAATCCATTCATACTAATTTTAAAATAGTATTTTAAGTTGAAAACTATAGATATCATATGCATAGGCGAAGTTTTAATTGATTTCATAGGACATGAAGTTAATGCTTCTATAAATAAAACCAAAGATTATCACCGATTTTTAGGAGGTTCACCCACTAATGTTGCTGTAAATGCCTCTCGTTTAGGGTTGCATGCTGTTTTAGTAGCGACTTGTGGAAAGGACGGTTTGGGCGATTATGTAATTCGAAAATTAAAATCAAATCAAGTAAATTTTCAGCATGTAAGAAAGTCGGAAACAATGCCAACCTCTGTAATTTTTGTCTCAAAATCTACGGATACTCCAGATTTTATTCCATATCGTCAAGCGGATTGCGAAATTTTTGAATCACAGTTATCCGATGAAATTATTGCACAAGCTAAAATTTTTCATACCACTTGTTTTGCTTTAAGTAAAAATCCCGCACGTGAAACTATTTTAAATAGAGCAAAAAAAGCTACAGAATTAGGAGTAAAATTAAGCATAGATATTAATTTTTCAGAACGAATTTGGCCAAATAGAGAAGAAGCAAAACAGGTTTTGAAAGAATATTTAGCTAATGATCCATTGGTTAAATTAAGCGAAGATGATTGTTACAGGTTGTTTGACGAAGTAAAATCGGATGCGTTTATTTTTGATTATTTTCATCAAATGGGCGCTTCTACTATTTGTTTGACTAAAGGTAAAAACGGAGTTGTGGTTTCTGATGTAAAACAAGGCTTGTTTTTTCAACCTGCGTTTCAAATTGATGAAATAAAAGATACTACCGGAGCGGGTGATGCTTTTTGGACCGGGTTTTTATATGCTCAAATTCAAAATAAATCATTACAAGACTGTGTAACGCTGGCTCAAAAATTGGCAGGAATCAAATTGCAAAACGTAGGTCGTTTGCCAGAAAACATTAATATTAAAGAAATTATTGAAGTATAAAGTTAGTTGCATTTATATATATTTTTTTTAAGAGCTGTACCATTTAGTGCAGCTTTTTTATTTTTTAGCACTTAAAGTATTGTAACAATCAAAATATTTCGCCGCAACTTTAGTTACATCATTGTATCTCGTAGTATAGTATTTTGTCTTCCCGTAAAATTTATGTAATTAATATCTCTAAAAAATGAAGCCTATTCTTCACAAGAAGTATGAAAATATGTTCCATTTCTCATGCCTCCTTTATTATTTATTTAAAATATGAAAATAATGTTAATTTTCAATATATCATGTTAATTTTCGTAAAATAGTTATAAAAATAACTATCTAATTTTATAAAATAATAAGAAATGATACGTAATGTTTTTAAAAATTCAATTAGATAATTATTAGATATATACACCCATAATTGGGTAAATATGTCTGATTTTGTTAGACATATATTTGAGTTATTTGTAATTTTTTTTAAAAAACAGAATTAGATAAGTAACTAACAGAAAAATCGATGAAATTATGAGTGAAATTATGCCCGAAATGCAAAACAATGCTAATAAAGCTTTAGCCAACCAAGCTCAAATTGAACAATTTAAATCTCTTTATTATTTGTTTAAAGCCAAAAGAGATACAGATATAAAATTATTCACAGATAATAAACATTTTCGAAGAAGAGATATAGTTGAACTTAATGAATCAATTTATCAAAAATTAAGGCTTTTAAATTTAGTTACTAACACAAATTCTGTAATAGTTTCGCTTTCTAGTAAAGAAATTAAATCATTTGGATATTGGGATGAATTTATTAACCATAATTGGAATATTTCTCCAACTACAAATTACATAACTATTGAATGGGATTTTAACATAATTTTTCCAAATCAAATTAGTGAAGTTCCACAAACTCATACTCTAAGAGTTAGAATTGGAAACGGGTTAAGGCCAAACGAAATGTTACAAGTGATTTTTCAAGGTGGAGAAGAAACTGATTTACAAGAAGCACAGTCTCAAGTTGTATGTAAAATAGACTTTGTAAATGCTCAATTATGTAGCGAACTTCAAATGATTGTTAGTGATTGGTATAATGCTTTACCAAGTAATACAGAAAATCATAAATTAATTTTATTTTTATTAAAGAATAAAAATCATATCAAAAGTTTCATATCGTTGTTATTTCTAACGGCTTCTTTAATTATTTTAAACTACTTAGTTTTATATTTTTATAAAAACAATGAAATTTTATTGAATAGTATATTAACTAGTTTTTACAAAATAGCAACTCTTAGTGTTTTTGTTATTTATATAGCTATTACTTTTGGGAAAAAACTATCCGAGAAAATAATGAATAGTAGTATTTCAAATTTTTCCAAAAACCCAATGTTTGAATTTACAAAAGGAGACGAGAATAAATTATTAGAAACAAATAAGAAAAATAAAAAATTTCTTAATAAGTTTTTCATAAGTATAATACTTGCTATAGCAACGAACGTAATTGCATATGGTATTGGTAAATTAATTCCAACAATTGCAGAAATAATAAAATAAAACTACACTAATAGCTCGGTTTTAAGAAATTGGAAGTTTCGGGCTTAATTTAAAGTTCGTTTTGTAATTGCAAAGCCATTGTTTAACCGAAAGTTTAGGCTTATTTAATCTGGCATTTTTCAAGCACTAAAACGTCGGAAAACCTGACAACCGAATAAAAAAGAATAAGCAACAGGGATGCTGAAAACTGTTTAGAGTAGGCTAACAAAACATATAAATTCAACTAAAAATGGACAAAAAATCAGCAGAAATTAAATTTTCATTAGAAGAAAATGCTAAAAATAGCGAAGCAGCATTCTATCCAATTAGCATTTCGGTAATTAACGAATCATCTATAGACTTTAGAGTGGCAGAGGTTGCTGTTAAAGACAACGATTCAAACCGAGTGGCGACAGGAATTTTACGTGATATTCCAAGTGGCGGCGAAGCACATACAACGGTTCAATTACCAGGTGGTATTGAGTTTTGTATTTGGAAAATTACTCCTATTGTAGGAGAAACAATTACAGGATTTGGTGCTGCCGACAACGCTCCTGGAGTGAGGTTGACAATAACCGATTAAATAGGTTGATAAGATTATATTGAGCAGTTAGAAATATGGCAACATTTATTCGACTAAGTCACTTTTGGTAGCGAAAATATTCAAGGCTACTACTATAGACTAATTAATTCAATAGGATGACAAAAAGTTGCGTTTATATATAAGTAGGGCAAAATGCTTCAGGTATTCCAGGTAATAGATGGCCACTTTGCTCAACTTTTCACTTGAAAAATCATCAAATTAGTAGCTAGTAAAATGAATCACATATCAATAAAAAAAAACAAATAAAATGATAGGAGTAGCAATTTATCTTTTACTTTTTTTAGCAGAACTATTTAATCTACTAGTTTGTTGGTTAAGCCAACAATTCTAGATTTTATTTTAGTGTTTCAGTTGCAAATAGCTTGTAGACTTGCTTTTGGTTTTGTTGGGTTACAATATTTTGAACCTAAATTGCACTATAAAAGTAATGAGGCAGTGAATGTGCCATGTCATAGTATTGATATCCGAATACTACTAAAACTTTATGTTGCCAGTAAAGTTAAAAATATAAAATAATAAATTGAAGTTGGTTATATATTTAAATTTGGTTTTTCTAGAGCTGTAAGTAAAGTTACAGCTCTTTTTTTATGTCCATAATTAAAAAAACAAAGAATTTATAACTTTTTAAACAAACGTTATTGTTATTTCATTGCTTATTTTATCTTTGTAAGTTGATGCAAATGATTATATATGTCTACAAATAACAATAAAAGAAGAGAAGCCTTATTATACCATGCCAAACCTACACCCGGAAAAATTCAGGTTGTACCTACAAAAAAATATGCTACACAACGTGATTTGTCTTTGGCCTATTCGCCAGGTGTGGCAGAGCCGTGTTTGGAAATTGCAAAAGATGTAAATAACGTTTATAAATATACGGCTAAAGGAAATTTAGTAGCGGTTATTACCAATGGAACGGCTGTTTTAGGTTTAGGTGATATCGGTCCAGAAGCATCTAAACCTGTAATGGAAGGAAAGGCATTATTGTTTAAAATATTTTCCGATATTGATGTTTTTGATATAGAGGTAGATGCCACAGATATTGATAAATTTGTAGAAACCGTAAAAGCGATCGCACCTACTTTTGGAGGGATTAATTTAGAAGACATCAAAGCTCCAGAATCGTTTGAAATTGAACGAAGATTGGTAGAGGAATTAAACATTCCAGTAATGCATGATGACCAACACGGAACCGCTATAATTTCGTCTGCAGCACTTTTAAATGCATTAGAAATTGCAGAAAAAGATATTACCAAAATAAAAGTAGTAGTTTCTGGTGCAGGTTCAGCAGCATTGGCTTGTGCAAATTTGTATGTTTTATTAGGTGTAAAACCAGAAAATCTTTACATGTTTGATGTAAATGGGTTGTTAACCACTTGCAGAGACGATGTTTCCGAATTACAATTGCGTTACGCAAAATCTTGTTCTCCAGGACCATTATCTGAAATAATAAAAGGTGCTGATATGTTTTTAGGTTTATCCGTAGGAAATATATTAAAACCAGAAATGTTACTATCTATGGCAGCCAATCCAATTGTGTTTGCTATGGCCAATCCAGTTCCTGAAATCGATTATAATGTAGCGATAAATACTCGTGAAGATATTATTATGGCAACAGGTCGTTCTGATTATCCAAATCAAGTGAATAATGTTTTAGGATTTCCTTACATTTTTAGAGGTGCTTTAGATGTTAGAGCCAGAAAAATTAACGAAGCTATGAAAATGGCTGCCGTTAGAGCTTTGGCAGAATTAGCAAAATCACCCGTTCCCGAGCAAGTAAATATTGCTTACGGCGAAAAGAAATTAGTTTTTGGAAAGGATTATATTATTCCAAAGCCTTTTGATCCGAGATTGATTTCAACCATTTCTCCAGCCGTAGCGAAAGCTGCTATGGAAAGTGGTGTGGCAGATATAGAAATTACAGATTGGGAAAAATACGCAAGCGACTTACAGGAACGATTAGGAGGCGATAATAAAATTGTAAAATTACTTACAAATAGAGCCAAAACGGAACCTAAAACCATTGTTTTCGCTGAAGCAGATCAGTTAGATGTGTTAAAAGCCGCACAAATTGTTCATGAAGAGGGAATTGGAGTTCCAATTTTATTAGGGAACATAGAAATTATTCAAGAATTAAAAGAAGAAATAGGCTTTGATGCTGATTTAAAAATCATTGATCCAAAATCTAAAGGCGAAAATAAAACTAGAGAAAAATACGCCCAATATTTTTGGAAAACCAGACAACGTAGAGGAACCTCTTTGTTAGATGCCCAAAAATGGATGCGAGAGCGAAATTATTTTGCGGCAATGATGGTTAATGCAGGGGATGCAGATTGTATGGTTACAGGATTTTCTCGTAGCTATCCAAATGTGGTAAAACCTGTGATGGAATTAATTGACAAACAACAGGGCGTGTCAAGAATTGCTACTACAAATATTATGAATACCAAGCGTGGCCCATTATTTTTGTCAGATACCGCAATTAATCCAAATCCATCTGCTGAAGAATTAGCAAAAATTGCTTTAATGACAGCTAAAACCGTTCGGTTATTTGGTATTGAACCTGTTATTGCCATGATTTCGTTTTCTAATTTTGGATCCTCTTCAAATGAAAGCGCGATTAAAGTGAGACAAGCGGTCAAAATTTTGCACGAAAATTATCCCGATTTAATTGTTGATGGAGAAATTCAAACTGATTTTGCCTTAAATGCGGATATGTTAAAAAGTAAATTTCCATTTTCTAAATTGGCTAATAAAAAAGTAAATACGTTAATTTTTCCTAATTTAGATGCGGCAAATATTACCTATAAAATGCTTAAAGAGCTAGATAAGGTAGTTTCTATTGGTCCAATCATGATGGGATTAGAAAAACCAGTGCATATTTTTCAATTAGGTGCTAGTGTCGAAGAAATGGTTAATATGGCAGCAGTTGCTGTTGTTGATGCGCAAGAAAAGTTGAAAAATAAGCTAAAAGTAAAAGCCAAAAAATAAAATTATGATTGCACATATTCAAGGAAAATTAGTTGAAAAAACACCTACTGAAGTGGTAATAGAATGTCATGGTGTGGGATATGAAATTCATATTTCATTACATACCTATTCTCAAATTCCGGATTCTGAACATGTGAAATTATATACGTTTTTGCAAATAAAAGAAGATGCCCATTCTTTGTTTGGCTTCGCGGATAAAAAAGAACGAGAATTATTTAAATTATTAATTTCTGTTTCAGGAATTGGTGCCAATACGGCAAGAACCATGCTTTCATCATTAAACCCAGAACAAATTATTCAAGCAATTGCAACAAATGATGTTGGTACAGTGCAATCCATAAAAGGAATTGGTTTAAAAACAGCACAACGGGTTATTTTAGATTTAAAAGATAAAGTACTAAAAATCTATGCCATAGAAGAAATTTCTGGAGGTTTATACAATACAAATAAAGAAGAAGCGTTATCTGCTTTAGAAGTTTTGGGATATATTAGAAAAAACGCCGAAAAAGTCGTAGAAAAAATTATTGTTAATTCGCCAGCTGCCACAGTGGAAGAATTAATAAAACAAGCATTAAAAGTATTATAATTTGAAAAAATTACTTAAAAATATAGTTTCAAAAACAAGCATTGTAATTTTTATGATGTTTATTAGTGTCTATAATTTTGCACAAACAACTCCAGTAAAAGAGCAAGATTCAACAAAAACAGGATACAGTTTAGGTCAAATTTCTTTACCTAATCCTAAAAGTATTATTGATGGCTATACCTATGATCCTGTTACAAATAAATACATTTATACGGCTTCTATAGATGGTTTTAATATTGATTATCCTTTAATTTTAACTCCTGAAGAATACGAAAAATTGGTTTTAAAAGAAACCATGAGAAAGTATTTTCAGGACAAACAAAATGCAGTGGATGGAAAAAGAGCAGGTTCTGAAGAAGCAAGAAAAAATTTATTACCACGATTTTATGTAAATAATAAATTTTTTGAAGCCATTTTTGGTGGAAATACAATTGATGTAAAACCAAGCGGTTCTGTTGAAGTAGATTTAGGTATACGATTTACCAAACAAGACAACCCTTCTTTTTCACCAAGAAATAGAAAAACAACCGCATTTGATTTTAATCAACGAATATCAATGGGGTTACAAGGAAAAGTAGGAACAAGATTGAATGTAAATATTAATTATGATACGCAATCGACGTTTGCTTTTCAAAACTTAATAAAATTGGATTATTCTCCAACGGAAGACGATATTTTACAAAAAATAGAAGTTGGTAATGTGAGTTTCCCTATTTCAAATTCTTTAATTCGAGGAGCACAAAGTTTATTTGGTGTAAAAGCGCAATTTCAATTTGGGAAAACTACTTTTACAGGGGTGTTTTCAGAACAAAAATCACAATCAAAATCAATTACTACTCAAGGTGGAGGGACCATTCAAGAATTTGATTTTTTTGCACTAGATTATGATTCAGATAAGCATTATTTCTTATCACAATATTTCAGAAATAATTATGATAACGCTTTAAGAAATTATCCAGTAATTGATTCTCGTGCAAAGATAACTAGAATTGAAGTTTGGATTACCAATAAGCAAAACAGAGTTGCTACTACGGATAATAATTTAAGAAATGTAATTGCTTTACAAGATTTAGGAGAATCCCGATTGACTTCTACTCCAGACAATGAAGTTGTAGGTACCGATTTAACTCTAAATCCAACATTTTTTAATGAGCCAATTGATTCGCCAACTGATAATAAAAACAATAAGTTCAATCCAGCTACAATTGGACAATCAGGTAGTTTTTTGACACCTGCAATTAGAGAAATCGCAACCGCGTCAACAGGTTTTAATCTAGTAGCCAATACAACAAGTACCTTTTCAGAAGGAATTGATTATTCAAAATTAGAAAACGCTAGAAAATTAGCCACTACAGAATATACATTTCATCCGCAGTTAGGATACATTTCCTTAAATCAAAAATTACAAAATGATGAGGTTTTGGCTGTGGCATATCAATACACCATTGGAGGTGAAGTATATCAAGTAGGGGAATTTGCAAATGATGGTTTAGAATCTACAACGGTTGATTCGGCGGGTGTGCCTACTACACAAGCCTTACTGTTAAAAATGTTAAAAGGAAGTTTAATTAATGTAAGTGAGCCAAGTTGGGATTTAATGATGAAAAACATTTATCAAATTCCAGGTGGAAATCAATTACAACAACAAGATTTTAAATTTAATATTTTATACCAAGATCCTTCACCTTTAAATTATATTACTCAAGCGGGCATTGACGCATTGCCTTCAAATGTTGCCAACACACCTTTGTTAAAAGTATTTAATTTAGATAAGTTAAACTTTACGAATGACCCACAGCCAAATGGTGATGGATTTTTTGATTTTTATCCAGGGATTACAGTAGATTCTCAATACGGAAGAATTATCTTCACAACCGTAGAACCTTTTGGTAAACACTTATTTAATAAATTAGATGTAACGACGTTAACGGAAGATTATGATACACCACTTTCCTACAACTCTAATCAAGCCAAATACGTTTTCAGAACCTTATACAAATCTACACAAGCTGCCGCTTTACAAGAAAGCTCAAAAAATAAATTCAAATTAAAAGGAAGTTTTAAATCTTCTGCAGGCGATGGTATTTCTTTAGGCGCTTTTAATGTGCCGCAAGGAAGTGTTGTGGTTACTGCTGGTGGGAGGGTTCTGGTTGAAGGGGTAGATTATACTGTAAATTATCAAGCGGGTAGAGTACAAATTTTAGATCCGTCTTTAATGGCTTCTAATACGCCAATAAATGTTTCATTAGAAAATAATTCGGTTTTCGGACAACAAACCAAACGATTTTATGGTTTAAATGTAGAGCATAAATTTAATGAGAAATTTTTACTTGGTGGTACCTTTCTTAAAATGACAGAAAGACCATTTACTCAAAAAGCAGATTATAATCAAGAATCTGTAAATAATACAATAGTGGGTATCAATACAAATTTTTCAACAGAAGTTCCCTTTTTAACTAGGTTAGTAAATAAATTACCAAACATTGAAACAGAAGCGCCTTCTAATCTTTCATTTAGAGGTGAATTTGCTTATTTGTTTCCAAATGCACCAAAAGCAGCGGATTTTAATGGAGAACCTACTTCATATATAGATGATTTTGAAGGATCTCAATCTAATATCGATTTAAAATCGCCTTTGGCTTGGTCATTAGCAAGTACGCCTATAGGTTTTGGAGGTGAATTAAATGAAGATGATCGCGTGTATGGTTACAAAAGAGCTAAATTATCTTGGTATAATATTGATCCTATTTTTTATGTAAATAAACCAGCAGGAATTGATGACAACGATATTTCTACTAATAAAACTAGAAGAATTTTCAGTCAAGAATTATTTCCAAATACCGATATTCCTCAAGGACAAACCAATGTTATCAATACATTAGATTTAACGTATTATCCAAGAGAGCGTGGGCCATACAATTACAATCCAGTCGCTGCAACAAATAACCAATTTTCTGCTACGGATGCTCAAAATAATTGGGGAGGAATTATGCGCGCCATTAATACAACAAATTTTGAACAATCCAATGTAGAATATGTGCAATTTTGGATGATGGATCCTTATTTTGGCTCTACATCAGATGTTACAAATCCTTCAAATACAGGAACATTAACCTTAAATTTAGGAGAAATTAGTGAAGATATTTTAAAAGACGGTAGAAAATTATATGAAAATGGTTTACCAGAAAATGGTGGTTCACAGCCAACGTATTCTACAAACTGGGGTAAAGTACCGGCTTCTCAATCTTTAATTTATGCATTTGACACCAATGAAGCGAATAGAGGAGTTCAGGATGTAGGTTTAAATGGTTTAAATGATGCAGAAGAAAGAATTAAGCACCCAGCTTTTGCCGCTTTTGATGATGCTTCTGCAGATAATTATCAATATTATTTAAACACTACAGGTACTATTTTAGATCGCTATAAAAATTATAACGGACTAGAAGGAAATTCGCCAATTACAGTAACAGATACCAATAGAGGAAATTCTACCGTACCAGATGTAGAAGATTTAAATAGAGACAATACTATGAATACCATAAATGCGTATTATAAATTTAATATTCAAGTTTCACCCAATCCAGTTGTAGGGCAAAACTATGTTTCTGATGTATTAACTACTACGGGGTCTGTGCCAAACGGAAATGCCATTCCAGTTCGATGGGTGCAATATAAAATTCCAATATTAGAAGCCACTGCAGCAAATATTGAAGGTCCAATTTCCGACTTCAGAACCATTCGTTTTATGAGAATGTTTTTATCTGGCTTTAATGATGAAGTAACGCTTCGTTTAGGATCTTTAGATTTAGTTAGAGGGGAATGGAGACGATTTGTGTATACATTAGATGCCTTAGATTCAGATGTGTCTAATGACGATACAGGTTTTGATGTAGTAGCAGTAAATGTTCAGGAAAACGCAAATAGAAGCCCTATTCCTTATGTAGCTCCTCCTGGAGTAAATAGAGAGCAATTGTATAATAACAATACGGTTATAAATCAAAATGAACAGTCTTTGTCATTAAGAGTATATAAAAAAGACCCTGCAAATGTAGGTTTAGGAGGATTAGAAGAAAATGATGCCAGAGCCGTTTTTAAAAATGTCAATGTCGATATGCGTCAGTACAAAAAACTACGTATGTTTTTACACGCCGAGCCTTTAAAATCAGATTTAGCTACTGGAACGGACTTGAAAGACGATGAATTAGTTGCTTTCATTCGTTTAGGAAACGATTTTACAGACAACTTTTATCAAATTGAAATGCCTTTACGAGTAAGTTCTTTAAGTGCCAGAACAGCCGAAGATGTTTGGTTAGCCGATAACGAAATTGAATTGCCTTTGGCCTTATTATCTAAAATTAAAAGTTTAAATATTGCCGCAGATGGTTCTATAGTTCCAGATGCCAACGGAATTGCTTTTTTAAACGAAAGTGCTTTAGGTTCTTCAAAAAGTAGATTAAATATTGGAATTAAAGGAAATCCAAATTTTG
>CAZQGY010000016.1:0-49215 GCA_964593435.1 uncultured Flavobacterium sp.
GGACGGATTTAGGGGTTTTTTCTTTTTTAGACCCTAGTAACCTTCCCACTACGTATCATTATGCTAAGGTCCTAGATAGAAAAGCAAGTGAGGATATGTTGAAATTTTAAAAAAAAAATATATAAAAAATAGTATAAAAAAAATATTAATTATTGGAATTCATTAATTCCATATAAAATTTCTTTCATTTTACTTCCATTAACTTCGACAGGTCTATATGCAACATTAAATTTTTCAATAGCTATGGTAATATCTGATTTTAATTTTTTATATTCTAAAGGAAGTTTGCTTTCGCATTGTTTTTCATTTTCATAACTATTTAAAATGGTTTCAAATTTTTGATAGAACTGTTCTCCTTCATTAATAAAATTATTATATTGGGTAATAAATTGAATCAATCTATCGATTGGAAATTCTAAATTTATTAATAGTTTGTTTTTTTGTACTCCTTGTGATTTATTCATGTTATCAATATAGTTGTCTAATTTTGATGTTATAGCATCCCAATCATCATTTTTTCTACATTCACCAAGTTGTACTATATAGTTTAAAGATTTAGTATAATCTTTAAAAAGGATTTCAATATCTTTTTTTATACTTTCGTTTGAAGCTTGTAAATAAGAGGTTTCAAAGTAAATAGTATTTAAATCCGTTTGCATTCTTAATGTAAAATCCAAAATGCATTCAATATTTGCCAATTCTTTTTCTTTTTCCTCTTTTGATAAATTGGAAACCATCATATTTGAAAATGTATTTATAACTGAAATAAGTGTATTTGTACCTAAAATTGAAGTTAAGTCATACCCTTGTTTTTTATCTTTTTTTTCCTTTACTAAATTCTTTACTTTTTCAAATTCTGGATATTGATTAGGATTTGCCATTTTTGAAATTTCAGAAAAAGTGCGAACCGAAGCAAAATGATGGTCTAAACTTAACACTTTTTCATATAAAATTTTAATAATTTGTAGCCCTTTTATGTATCGAATTTTTGAAATATCAGAAACATTATCAAATTTTAGTTGTTCTAATTTATCCTTTAGTAAGTCTTTCTGAAGTAATAAATTTATTTTTTCATCAGTAGAAACAGCTATTAGTAGTGATTGATTAATTTGCCCAATTTCTTGTTCATAGGTTTTAATTTTAATATCATATTGCTTCTGAATGCATATAATTTCAAAAGCCATCTCATTTAAAATAGTATTAACTTCATCTTTTTCAGAATATAAAAAGTTTGAATGCGAAGTAGTTGCATATCCATAGGTAAAACAACCTAAGCATAATAGGATTTTTAGGAAGTTCATAGGCGTATTTTTTAGCTTATTTTTTTGTTAAAGTAATCGTAACGTAAACTTTTTTTTCTTTGACTATAACAGGATAATTTCCTTTAATTATTTCCGAAAACATAGTGTCAACTTTTAATTTAGATAGTAAATTTTCATCTATTGAAATATTTTTTTCGCCCGATATTGTAAAGGTTTTTTCTGTATTGATTGATTCTACTTCAGTTTTTGAAAGTTGTTCCAAATCAAACGCAAATACAATTTCATTACTTGCTGTTTTTTGAACAGTTGCATTTGATTTTTTACTTTCAATTATTGTATCAGTTTCTGAACAAATGCCTACACCTCCAATACAGCTACGATTGTGGTAATTTACGCTAACTTTTAGCACAGGTCTATTTTCATTTTGGGAAACAACAAGCAAGGGCAACAAAATAGTTGCCAAAATATATAGGTTTTTCATAGAGTGTTTTTGTTTGGTTATTATTTTTTTGCAGGTATAACTTCTAATTTTAAGTTTTCCCAGTTTTGTGTGCTGTTTAGCAATGTTTGCATTTCACAAATATTTTCAGGTCCTACTAATTGGTTGTTAACGGAAATGATTTGGTCGTTTAAATTTAGGTTTCCTTGATAAAAATTCGAAATAAAACCTACCAATAATTTATTGTTTAATGATATACATTGAATGTTTACTTTTGGTACTTCAAAGGCGTTTTGAGTTATGCTATTATTACTTTTTTTATAGTAAACAAAACCTTTTTTAAAATCAAAAATCCAATTATAATTTTTTATAAATTCAATTCCTATTGTATTAACATGCATATTATCATTTACCATTATTTTGTATTTAACTTTTTCATTTTCAAATAAAATAGAATTTTCAAAATACGTTTTTAATCTCATTTCGGTTAATCCACTAGCTACATTATACAAAGCTTTAATTGTAATCTCAGGTTGTTTTACTTCATTATAGTCTGAAGCTTTCATTTTAAATCCTCCGGAGTTACCAGTGTCAAATAAAAAATCTACAGTTTTTCCGTTAATATTAAAAGGAATAATAATTTTTGAACCTAGTTTTTTTATTTTTATTGAGCTTTTAACATAATTTGAAAAATCAGAAATATTTTCAATTGCTTCAATTGTATTAGTTTCAAAATTAAGTAATATTGGATATTCGCTATTTTCAATAAAATCGTAACCAATAATTCCAACTGAATTTTCAGAAGTTTTAGTACAAGTTTGAGATACGTTATTAATTTTTATAAATTTAAAAATTTTGTTTTTTGCGTTAAATAAATTACAATTTACAGTATTAGAAACAAAATCATACGATTGAATTTTAACAGCATTTGCACCCGTTAAGCTAATTCCTTTTATCAATTCTTTTTTATCTTTGTTAATCTTATTTAAATAAATACTATCCTTAATTACAGAAGATTTTGCCCCTGTATCAAAATGAAAATATTCTTTTTCATTATTAATTGTTGCCTCAATTTTCATGAAATTATTGTTTAAACTAAATGCTTGTTTTCCTTCTTTTTTTATCGAAATTTCCTGATTAACAAAATCTTTGTAAGAACTACAAGATAATAATATAATTGATAAAGTAAGAATTAGTTGTTTCATATTATATTTTTATTTTTAAAGACTATCACCTAATTAAAGTAACTTCTTCAATCTTTAATTTAAATTAATGATTATAATATTTTATTGTATTATTTTACAATTTTATATCCCAATTTTTGCAAACTATCTTTAACACCAATGAAATGCTCTTTACCATAAATAATTGCAATTC
Organism: uncultured Flavobacterium sp.; assembly: GCA_964593435.1. Classification (GTDB taxonomy): domain Bacteria; phylum Bacteroidota; class Bacteroidia; order Flavobacteriales; family Flavobacteriaceae; genus Flavobacterium. Next base: position 3,079 of record CAZQGY010000016.1, read on the forward strand.
TGTTTTTATTTTCATTAGTTATATGACGCAAAATACTATTATTCCTTTCATCTACAATAAATGGTGTAAATCGTTTTTTGTCTAGTTTATTTTTACAAATTGAATTTTCATAATATTTCGTACTGTAATCACAAGACTCCAAAATAATTTTTCCATATTTATTTTCATACATCTCCAGCAATTCTTCAATTTTTAAATCTGTATTTTTATAAAATTCCGATGATAAACCTAATTCATCATATGAAGGTTGTTTAACAAGTTCAAAATCAACTTTAATTCCTTTATCTTTCAATATTTTTAAATGATCAGTTTCTAAATCTTTTGATATTAATGGTTTACCGCTTATTTTTCTAAATTTGTACGCCATGTCAATTATAATAATTGAATCTTGTTTCGATAATTTATTTTTTCCTCCAAAATTGGATTTAATTCCTTCTATATAAAACAAATAGTCTAGTTTTTTTAATGAATCAATTTTTGATTTTACATCTTCATAAAATACATTTTTTCCAATATGATGCATACCAAATAAAACTATTTCTTTATCACCCGCAGTTAATTTTTCAAGTTTAATATTATCATCATAAACACCAACCGATTTAAAATAATTATTAATTAAATATGATTTACAAGATGTAAGTGATAAAATTAAAGTCGTAATAAATAAAATGTTATTTTTCATGAAGATTGAATTAAGTAAATATATTAAAGTAGGTGTTTGAATTATCAAACACCTACAAATTATTAATTATGGAAATAATAAATGTATTAATGCTGTAATGATAGCACTAGCTGCTTCATCTCCAAATAATTGGGCTAAATGACATTTAATTTGCCAAAATTTACATGGGTAATCTGCTTTTGCAGAAGGATTATAGCTTCCTGTTGTACCATCACCTTTACCCCCAAACAATTCTGAACCATCAGATTTTGGATTTTTAGTCAAAATAACTTGTTGGAATTTTAATGCATTAACAATACCTTTCCCATCATATGATGCTAATAATTTTTCATCAGTAGTTTTATTTATTAAGTGATTATATGCTTCACTTAATAAATAACGTCCATCTTGAGTATTTACCCATTTTCCACAAACTAATTTTTCAAAACTTGTATAGTCTTTTGAACTATAATAAGCATCTGATAATTGATTTTTAAATGAGATGAATGTTTTAGCAGCTACTAATCTTGCATCTTCTTTAGATTTAACTTGTGCATTAGCACTCAAACCAAAAAACACTGTGGCAACTAAGCCAAATAAAATTTTTTTCATAACTTTGTAAAATTATTAAATTAATTACAGTCATACTTTGTGTTCGTCAAAACATTTATTTAAAGGTATGGCTGTTTTTTTTATGGTTGGATACAATTTAACTATTACAAAGCCAACCTTCTCTTTGCAATAAAACTTTAGTTTTTATAGAACTATAACTAAGCTCGTTTTTTTTAAGTAAAACAATAGCAATAAAACTTTTTTAACTGATATCAATTATTTGTTGTAATTACTTGAACAAATCTATATCGACTTTAATGTATTTGCAAATAAACCTACTTGCAATTCATAAATTGTAGGTTGCAATTCATGAATTTACATTATATTTGAATATTAAAATACTCTAAAACAAATAGTTATGAAAAGCCCTACTTTCATTCTACGCTTATGCATTTTATTGTTTTGTTTGCAAGCTTATATTGCATTTTCACAAAATAATTCAAATGATTTACAATATAAATCATTTCAACAACTTAGAAAACTGTTTTTTGAGCAGGAAAAAAATAAAAAAATTCAGAATAAGATAGCTAATCTATTATTAGTAAAAGCAAAACAATCGAATATTGAAAGCGATTTAGCAAGGGCTTATTATGTAAATTCCTTGTTGTGTAGTGGAAAAAAGAAAATTCAATTTTTTGATAGTATAATATACCATGTAAAGATTCCGTATAGTGATAAAACTTTCCCAATGGCTGCTTATTTAGAAAAGGGCTATGAATTAGTTAAATTAAATAGAATTGATGAGGCAATAAAAAATTATAAGTTGGCTGAAAATGAGGCAGTAAAAAGAAAAAAAGCAGATTATTATTATTCTATAAAAGCAGAAATAGGTAATCTATATTCAGAAAAATTAGGTGAATTTAGAAAAGCCATTCCATATTATTTAGAATATTATCATCATTTTAAAAATAGAAAAACTTTATATGGTGATTACGAACATGCTTTATTTGCATTGGCAGATGTTTACAAATCATTAAAAAATACAGATAGTACTTCATTTTATAATAATTTAGGTTACAAAGTTTCTTGTAACTATAAAAATGAATATATGAAAAGCCTTTTTATTTTAAATGAAGGTGCTAATCATATTTTAAGAAAGAATTATAAAGTTGCTTTAGATAGTATAAACAAATCATTTAATGGTTTATTAAAAGAGAAGGATGAATTAAATATTTTGGCGTTTTATTATTATAGAGGGTTAGCATATAACGGTTTAGATAAAAAACATCAGGCTGTTTATGATTTTAGAAAAGTAGATTCAATGTATACCGTTACTAAACAGTATTTCCCAGAATTTATTAGCGGATATGGGTACTTGGTGGATTATTATGCAAAAAATAAAAAAATTGATAGCACATTATATTATTTTAAAAAATTAAAAATAGCAGATGCCTATACTAAAACCAATTTCAAAGAACTTTTAAAGTCTATACATACTAATTATGATATTCCAAATATTATTAAATCTAAGCAAATACAAATTAGTAATTTGAATGAAAAGTCAAAATGGCAAAAACGAATAATGATATTTAGTTTAATTATTAGTAGCATTTTTTTAATATTATTCTGGAGGCAAAAAAAGAAGAGTAAGCAGTTAAAGGAAAAATTTGATAACTTGATGAGCCAACAACCCTATCAAGTAGAAAATAAGAAGATTCAAATAATTAATGAAAGCGAGTTAATTTCGAAGTTAAATATATCTGAGATAATTGTAGCTGATCTAGTGGCTAAATTAGAACGTTTTGAAAATGAGAAAGGTTATTTACAGCAAGACATTACGATTGACTATTTAGTTAATCTTTTTGATTCTAACTCTAATTATGTATCTAAAATAATTAATCATTTTAAGAAAAAATCAATATCGCAATACATTAATGATTTAAGAATAGAATATGTAGTTGAGCAATTAAAGATTCAAAAGAATTGGAGAAAATTTACCATTCAAGCTTTAGCATTTGAAATCGGATTTAGTAGTGCTGATTCTTTTGCGAGAGCATTTACAAAAAATACAGGACTTAAACCCTCTTACTTTATTAAGAATCTAAATACTTATAATTCAGAAGTTTAGATTTTTTTGTTTCCGACAATTCACGAATTGCAAGTAACTTTATTTTGTTTTTGTTTTTAAGGCTTTTAGATTTGAAACATTAATCTTTTAATCTTTTAAAAATGAAAGCAAAAAATGAAATCAAAAAGAAATTTGAACTTGAAAAGTTTGAAGTAGCTAAGTTAACCAATTCTAGAAAAATTGTTGGAGGGAATTTTGTAAATGGTACAGGTGACGATTTAACTACTACTGGAAATAATGGCAAAGTAAGTACTATACGTTGCACAGATTAAATTTGTCAGATTAGTTTAAGAGTTTTCAAAAGTTGTCAACATTAATTTAATATGTAAAAGTTAGTTTAGATTAAATAATCATAACTAAATTAAGTAGCTCTATTATAATTAAAGTGTTAAAATGATTTTTTGAATACTCTTAATTCTCTTATTAACTAAAATTATTTATATATGAATAAAATTTTTCTTTTTCTTATTCCTTTTCTTTTTTTTTCATGCAAAACAGAAAAAATTGAAACTTCACATTTATTTCAAAATTTGTGGTACCATAAAAATTATCCTAAAGATTCCATATATGGTACTTCATTAGAAATATGGAAGCAAGAAAATAAAAAATCGGTTAGTAGAAAAATTATTGTTGCCGTTTTAGATACTCAAATAGATTTAGACCATGAAGCTCTTAATGATAAAATATGGAAGAATGAAAATGAAATCCCAAATAATCATATAGATGATGACAAGAATGGATATATAGACGACATAAATGGGTGGAATTTTATTGGTTATAAAAACGGAAACTATTATAGATATGATAATTTTGAATATACAAAAATTATTAACAATTTAGAACAATACGTGCATAACATTTCAACAGTTGATACTACTACCAAGCATGAAATAATAGCTAAAGTAAAACAAAAACAATTGAAAAGTGAAACATATTATAAAAATTGGAAAAAATCAATAGTTTTTAGCATAAATAAATGGAAAATAGTTGAAGATACATTAAAACACTTTTTTCCGAATGGAAATTATAATTTAAAAAAACTAGATAGCATATATAATTTGTACAAAATTAATGATAAATCATTTAAACAAAGACGTGACAGTGATGATGTTGATTTAGGTGCTTTGATTCAGTATAAAATGATTAATTTGCAAATGAATGAGTTAAAACTGGATGATTTAGTTGAACTTAATTTACAACTTGATTCAGTAATTAATAGAAATTTAAATCCTAAATTAAATAATAGGACTAAACTGCCACTTGGCAATAATATACTTAATTCAAATAAATTTCAACTTGACCATAGTACGCTAGTTTCTGGGGTAATTGGTGCCAATGAATCAAATGGTAAAATAGTAGGTTTTCATCCAAACATTAAAATAATGCCTTTATGTATCTCTGTTTCTGGTGACGAGTATGATGAAGATATAGCAAAAGCTATTTATTATGCTGTGGATAATGGGGCACAAGTTATTAATATGTCGTTTGGAAAAGAATTTTCAATGAATCAAAAGTTAGTTACTGAAGCATTAAAATATGCAGAAGAAAAAGATGTTTTAGTTGTTCATATTAGCGGAAACGATAGTATGAATATTGATGTTGAAACCTATTTTCCAAATGATTTTGATTATTATAAACAGCAAGAGATAGTAAATAATTTTATAAATGTTGGTTCATTATCAGAAAGAAAAGGTAAAAAAGTAATTTCTGATTTTTCAAATTATGGAAAAAACCAAGTAGATATTTTTGCACCAGGAGAAGATGTTTTAATTGCCAAACCAAATAATACCTATGATAAAGATTCTGGAACATCAATAGCAGGACCAATGGTTTCAGGAACTGCAGCATTACTTAGATTATATTATCCAGAATTATCGGCACAAGAAGTAAAAAAATGTATTTTAGAATCAGGTACACCTATTTTACATAAAGTCGTTAAGCCGGGTACTCAAGAAGAAGTTTCATTTTTAGAATTGTGTAAAACGGGTAAAACTTTAAATGTGTTTAACGCAATGAAAATGGCTGAAGAAATTAATAAAAAGAGGAACTTGAAAAGTTTGAAGTAGCTAAATTAACCAATTCTAGAAAAATTGTTGGAGGTAATTGTGATAATGGCACTATTAATACAGTTACAATTACTCCACCAACACTTAAAACAAGTACACTAGCAACTGAATAATGTAAATTTATTATGTGTAAAAAGTCAATAATTCTTCTATTTATAACGTTTCGTTTCTATTCTCAAGAAATTCCTTTTGATAAAACAATCATATCCGATTCAATTTCATTAGATAGTTATATCAATAAATTATCTGAATTAACTGTTGATATATCAGATGAAGAACCAGTTTTAAATAAAATAAATTTTTATTTATTTAAAAAAAAACATGAAGAGGCGCTTAAATTAATATATGATTATAGAAGTAGTCTTTCTAAAAATAACTGGGATGGTCATATGTTTCATATAGAAGAATTATTTGCTCTAACAATGCAAATAAATAACAAAGAAAGAGTAATAGTTATTAATGAATATTATAAAACAATCCCTGCTTTTTTATATCCTAAAATTAACAATGTACTTTTTAAAAAAAATATATCTTCTGATAGTTTTTATTCATTATTGAACTCCATAAAGAATGAAAATATTACTGTTATTGAAGCAAAAAAAATAATTAATTTATATCAGAGTAAATTGATTAGAGATTTAATATTAAAAGATTTAAGATTAGCTTTTAATGTAAAAAAAAATAATTTCTTGTTTAAAAATGAGGAAATTACTATAAATAAAGATATAAAAATAAACGTATTAATATGTTTGAAGAAAAAACATAAAAAAAGATTACCTGCTATATTAGTAAATAATATTTATTATGATGGTATTAGAGATTCTAGTTATGTTTTTAATAGTGCTCTGCATGATTATGTAGGTGTTGTTGTTAATCCTAGAGGTAAAAATAAAAATAGTGGCAAAATTGAACCATTTGAAAACGAATCTGAAGATTTATATCAAATAATAGATTGGGTTTCAAAACAGAATTGGTGCAATGGTAAAGTAGCCATGATTGGTGGTAGTTATTTAGGTTTTAGTCAATGGGCAGCAACAAAAAAATTACACCCTGCATTAAAAACAATTGTGCCTCAAGTTGCAGTGGCACCTGGGGTTGACTTTCCTATGGTAAATGGGGTAAAAGATGTCTATTCTTTACAATGGCTTAATTTTATTTCAAATAATTCTACTTTAGATATAGCAAATTTTACAGATACTGAAAAATGGGATAAAGTATCTAAAGAAGCTTTTTTTAAAGGAATACCATTTTCAAAATTAGATTCATTAAGTGGAAAATCAAATGATATTTATCAAAAATGGAATAAACATAGAGTATTTGATGAGTTTTGGCAAAAAACGATTCCTTTTAAAGATGAATTTAAAAAGATTACAATACCAATATTATCACAAACAGGTTATTATGATGTCGATCAATTAGGAGCATTATACTATTTTAAAGAGCATTACAAATATTTAAAAAATCCAAATCATTATTTAATTATAGGTCCTTATGATCATAATAGTGGACAAAATTTTGCTAGAAAGGAATTATATGGATATTTATTGGATGATGAGGCACAAATAAACATGACAGAAATCGCATACAAATGGTTTGATTACATACTAAAAAATAAAACTAAACCAGAAATTTTAAAAGATAAAGTTAATTTTGAAGTGATGGATGAAAATAGATGGTTACATGTTTCTAATCTTGATAAGATGTATAATTTTTCAAGAAAACTATATTTTAACACAGATTTAATTTTAAAATCTACTCATAAAGCAAACAATGATTTCATAGAGCAAATCATAAATTTTAGTGAGCGAGAAAATGACAGCAAGTATTTTACTTTTGGAAAAGATAGTTTAAAAGTTAACTCTCATACATTAATTTTTGAGTATGATAATTTTGAAAAAGATTTTATATTAAGTGGAAGCTTTAAAGCTAATTTCAAAGTTAAAATTAATAAAAAGGATTTTGATTTAAAAATACGTCTTTTCCAAATTAATGAAAAGAATGAACTTTTTAATCTATCAAGTTTCAATGGTAGGGCAAGTCACTTGAAAAATATTTCAAAAAGAAGTCTTTTAGTTCCGGAAAACATCGAAAATATAGGATTTAATGATTCATTCATTATATCTAAAAAAATTAAGAAGAACACTAAACTTGTTTTTTTAGTTGAAGTCAATTATGAAGCGAATAGTGAAGTCAATTACGGAAGTGGAAAAAATGTAAATGAAGAATCTATTCTAGATGCTGACGAACCTCTAAAAATACAGTGGCTTAATAATTCTTACTTGGAACTACCAATTTTAGAATTTTTAAATTAACCCTAATAACCCGATAGCTAAATTGTATTTATAAATAAGGCTAATTTAAACGTATGACATTAATCAACTATTTTTATGTCCTTTTTCAATAATTACATAATTCGTTCACCTCTATTTTCTATTCACTTATTTTTTGAAATGTTGGAGGAGTACAACGATGAAAAATTATTCAACTTTTACAAAGATAATTTGCAATTTCAAGCTGCGATTCAACTAGCATCAATCGATTTTGCAACGGTTATTGAAAATTATATAAATGATCCAACTTCAACTTCTGAAGATAAAAAAAAACAATTAGAACAATCTTTATATAAATATTTTGCAAGAGCAACAAGTCGCTGTACTCCTTTTGGTCTATTTGCAGGTTCTGCAGTTGGTAATTTTAGTCATCAAACACTGATTAAAAGATTACCGTTTGAAGAGAATAAATTGCACAATCAATTAGATATGCATTTTCTGTATTCATTTATTTTTAATTTGGAACAAAAAACCGAAATCAGGAAAAACCTACTATTTATTCCAAACAATTCAATTTATGATGTAGGCTTTCAATATAGATATATTTATTACAAACAAGAAAGTAACAGGAGGGTTTATCATATTTCTACGATAAAAAAAACAGAAGTTATTAAAAAAATACTTTCAAATAATGAATATAAGTCTATAAATGAATGGGTATCTCTTATAGCAGATAAAAATGAAGTAAAAGAAGCAACAAAGTTTGTTAATCAACTTATAGCAAACCAAATTTTAGTAAGTGATTGGGAACCATCGGTTTCGGGAGATGATTTAGTATCAAGTTTAATAACTAGAATTGCACCATTAAAATCTAAGATTGCTAATCAATTAGAAAATTCAATAAAATGTTTAGAGCACTTAAATGCAAAAAACCTAAATGTAAATAAGGCGTTAAAAGAGATTGAACTATTAGCCGATAGCACGAATACAATAATTAATAAAAAACATATTCTTCAAACAGATTTATATTTAAATTATTCTGAAAATCAATTAAAAATTAAGAATGCCTACAAAACTGAGAGAGCAGTTAAATTTGTCTCAAAATTATTTTCTAAGCCGTACAACAATAATATTGAAAATTTTAAAAAGGCATTTTTGAATCGGTATGATAATAAGGAAATGCCATTGAATTTAGTTTTAGATACAGAAATGGGAATTGGTTATCCAGTAACATTAAAAAACAATTATTTTCATGAATTGCTAGATACGGTTTTTAATGGAACTACTAATGAGAATCTTAACTATGATAATAAATCAATACATCATCAATTATTATCCAAAAAAATAAAAGAGTGTTATAGTAAAAAGGAGAACAAAATTGTTTTAAAAGAAGAAGATGTAGTAGGAGAATATAATCTTTCGAACACTTTTTCTGCTATAGTTGAAATTTTTGAAGAAAATGGAAGTGAAAAAATTGCATTAAATTATGTTAATACAACAAGCGCAAATAAATTGATTGGAAGATTTACTTTGGGTGATAAAAAAATACATGATTTAGCACAAGAGATATCATCCTTTGAGTTAAAAAAAAATGAAGATAAAATACTTGCAGAAATTGTACATATTCCACAAGACAGAACAGGTAATGTATTGCGAAGATCACATTTGAGAGATTTTGAAATCCCTTACATCACTAAGAGTAACTTGCCAGATAATAAGCAGATAACCAGCAATGATTTGTTAGTATCTATAGTAAATAATCAAATTGTTTTAAAATCCGCTAAGTTTCAAAAAATAGTAATACCCTGTTTATCAAATGCTCATAATTACTCTTTTGATAGTTTGCCAATGTATCATTTTTTAGCTGATTTACAAAACCAAAATAATGAAAATTTTATAAGTTTTGATTGGGGATCAATTAAGGAATATTATAATTTTTTTCCCAGAGTTGAATATAATGATGTAATAATTAGTAAAGCAAAATGGAAAATTTTAATAACCGATTTAATAACTTTTATAGATATTAAATTAGTAATAAAAAATTTAAATATTCCTAGATACGTATTTATTGAAGAAGGTGATAATACATTATTACTTGATTTAAAATTAAATCTTTGTTTAGAACTTTTGGAAAGAAAAGTTAGAAATGATAAACAGCTTTTTTTAGTTGAGTTTATTGGTCCTAATAGTAAAGCAAAAACATATTGTAATCAATTTATCTTTAACTATAAAAATGATTAGTAAATTATGATTGTTAAAAGAGACTTTATTATTGGTGATGAATGGTTCTATGTTAAAATATATTGTGGTTATGAAACTGCTGATTTAATTTTATTAAATTTTATTAAGCCATTAATTGTTCAATTAAAAAGAGATAAAATAATTGATTTGTGGTTTTTTATTAGATATAATGATCCAGAATCTCATTTGCGTTTGAGATTTCATTTAACTAATATTGAAAAAATAGGGCTGCTAATTCAATACTTTAATCAATATTGTTCAAGTTGCATTGAAAACAATTATACTTGGAAAATACAAATCGACACATATGCAAGGGAAACAGAGAGATATAATTCTATTGACTATACACTTACAGAAAAAATATTTTATTACGATAGTGAAATGATAATGGAATATCTAAATTATAGAAATGAATTAAATGATAAAGAAAAAATAATTTTTAGTTGTTTGTCAATAATTCATTTTTTAGATGTACTTGGATTATCCATTTTTCGTAAAAGAGAAATTATTTCTAATATGCTTTTAGGTTATATAGAAGAACATAATGCGGATAAGTTTATTCTAAAAAAAATGAATTTAGTTTGGCATGATATAGAAAATTTATTAAATGACTTTGTTAAAAATTTTAAGATAGAAAAGTTATTAAGTTTAAAAGATGTATCCATAGGAAAATTATCTTTAGAATCTAATAATTTATCATTAAACTATATTTCAAGTCATATACATATGATGATTAATAGACAGTTTCAATCTAGACAACGAGAATATGAAACATTGATATATTTTATTCTTGAAAAAATGCATCAAGATAAATTATATAATAAATAATTATTTTAAATAACAAATGTTTACAAAAAGTTTTCCATATTACAAACAATCTGAAACTAAAGATTGTGGACCAACTTGTTTAAAAATCATCTCTAAATATTATGATAGAATATTAAGTATACAAACCTTACGTGAGTTATCAGAAACTACACGTGAAGGGTCAAATTTATTAACCTTAAGCGAAGCGGCAGAGAAAATTGGTTTTCGTACTTTAGGAGTAAAGTTATCCTTGCAAAAACTACACGAAGCTCCTTTGCCTTGCATTTTGCATTGGAACGCTAATCATTATGTGGTACTATATAAAGTCAAAAGTCAAAAGTCAAAAGTCAAAAGTCAGAAATCAACTACAATAGGCTTTCAACATTCGATATTACGACCTTCGACTTATTTTATCTCCGACCCAGCACACGGACTTTTAGAATACAATCAAGAAGATTTTTTAAAATTTTGGATAGGAAATAATGCCACTGATACCACAGAGGAAGGAATTGCTTTATTATTAGAACCAACTCCAAAATTTCATCAATCAGAATTTGACAAAGATGAAAAATCATTTGGTTTTGGCTTACTTTCAAAATATGTGTGGCAATATAAATCTTACGTTATTCAGTTAGCCATTGGCTTATTGGCTGGTAGTTTATTACAATTAATTTTACCTTTTTTAACGCAAAGTATTGTAGATGTCGGTATTCAAAATCAAAATCTTCATTTTATTTATATTGTTTTAATCGCACAGCTGTTTTTATTTTTTGGTAAAACTGCTTTGGAACTCATTAGAAGTTGGATTTTATTACATCTTTCTACACGAATCAATATTTCATTAATTTCTGATTTCTTTATTAAATTAATGAACTTGCCCATCTCCTTTTTTGATGTTCGTATGACTGGGGATATTATGCAACGTATTAACGACCATCATAGAATTGAAAGAATCTTAACCACATCCTCATTAACTACCTTGTTTTCGGTACTTAACATGTTTATTATGGGTGGCGTTTTAGCGTATTATAATCTTAAAATTTTTGCCGTATTTTTTATTGGTAGCATTGCTTACTTTTTTTGGATTACGTTATTTTTAAAGAAAAGAGCTAAGTTGGATTACAAACGCTTTTCTGAAGTATCACAAGAACAAAGTAAAGTAATGGAATTGATAAACGGGATGCAAGAAATAAAACTGCATAATGCCGAAAAGCAAAAACGCTGGGGTTGGGAATACATTCAAGCCCGATTGTTTAAAGTTTCTATGAAAGGTTTAGTGTTAGAACAAACGCAAAGCATAGGCTCTAATTTTATTAACGAATTTAAAAATATAATCATTGTTTTTTTATCTGCAAAATTAGTGATTGACGGTTCAATTACTTTAGGTATGATGATGGCAATAACCAGTATTGTTGGAAATTTAAATGGTCCAGTAGTGCAATTAATCAATTTTATTAGAGAATGGCAAGATGCCAAAATTTCGTTAGCCCGTTTGGCTGAAATTCATGATAAAGAAGATGAAATTCAGCAAGAACATGGACAAACTCAAGAGATAAATTCTGAAGAAAATATTGAATTAAAAGACGTGAGTTTCAGATATTTTGGTTCTGATGTTCCAGTAATTGAAAAGTTGAATTTAACCATTCCAAAAAACAAAATTACGGCTATTGTGGGTAGTAGTGGAAGCGGGAAAACGACATTAATGAAATTGCTTTTGAAATTTTATGAGCCAAGCTCTGGTAGTATTCAATATGGAAATACTGATTTAAAATTTATCGCCCAAAAATCATGGAGAAGCCATGTAGGTACTGTGATGCAAGAAGGCTATATATTTAATGATACTATTGCAAATAATATAGCTATAGGTGAAACGAATATTAATAAAGAGCGTTTAATTTATGCTTCGGAAGTGGCAAATAGTAAAGACTTTATTTTAGAATACCCACTGGGTTATAACACTAAAATTGGGCAAGAGGGTGTTGGAATGAGTACTGGTCAAAAACAACGGTTATTAATTGCAAGAGCCGTTTATAAAAATCCAGAAATGTTGTTTTTTGACGAGGCCACTTCTGCCTTAGATGCCAATAATGAGAAAGTAATTATGGAAAAACTAAATACTTTCTTTGAAAATAAAACGGTTGTTATAATTGCTCATCGATTAAGCACCGTTATGAACGCTGATACTATTGTAGTTTTAGAAAAAGGAAAAATCATTGAATCGGGAAATCATACTGAATTAGTTGCTAAGAAAGGAAATTATTACGAATTGGTGAAAAATCAATTGCAATTAGGAAATTAAAACAATGACAAAAGAAAACGAGATAGAATTAAGAAGCGAGGAAGTTCAAGAAATACTTACCAGAATACCAAATTGGATAATTAGGTTTGGTTCTTTAGTAATTTTAATGCTTTTACTTGTGGTGTTTTTTGTATCGTGGTTAGTAAAATATCCAGATGTAATTACCTCTCCAATTGTAATCACAACCAATATTCCGCCAGAAAAATTAATTGCTAAAACTTCGGGTAAAATAGAGACTATTTTAATTCAAGATAAGCAAAATGTAAATCAAAACACACCACTCGCTGTAATTGAAAATTCGGCAAATTATGAAGATGTCTTTTTATTGCAACGCATTGTAGATACTATAGATATAGAAAAACAGCTTTTCCCTTTTGAACAGTTTAACAATGCAAGACTTGGGGAGATAGAACAGAGTTTCGCACTTTTTCAAAAGGAATATATTGCCAATAGTTTAAATGAAAAATTGCAACCTTATAAAGTAGAAACTACAGCACAATCTTTTGAACAAAAACAATTACAAGAAAGATTACAATTGTTACTTTCTCAAAAATCTATAAATGAAAGTGAATTACAAATTCAAAAAAGTGATTTAAACAGATATGAAGGATTGTACAAAAAAGGAGTAATAGCCACACAAGAAATGGAGAAACAACGATTAATTTATTTACAATCGCAAAAAAATTATCAAAATTTGTTAAGTTCCATTTCTCAATTGAAATCTTCAATAAATGAATTAAACAGAAGTTCAAAAACTACAAAAATAAATGAGAGTAAAGAATTTGTTGTTTTAGAAAGAAATGTAATGCAATCGTTTTATCAATTGAAAAAAGCCATTAAAGATTGGGATTTACAATATGTTTTTCGTTCTTCTATAAACGGAAAAGTGTCATTTATGCAAATTTGGTCAGTAAACCAAGTTATTAATTCTGGTGACAACATGTTTGCTATTATTCCAAGTAACGAAAACGGATACATTGGTAAAGTCAAAGCCGTAGCTCAAAATTCGGGTAAAATTAAAATAGGGCAGGATGTAAATATACGTTTAGCCAATTATCCTGACCGACAATTTGGAGTACTAAAGGGAAAAGTAAAATCTATCTCTTTAACGCCTGATAAAGAAGGAAATTTATTAATAGATATTTCTTTACCAAAAGGCTTAACCACATCCTATAAAAAAGAAATTCAATTTCAACAAGAAATGTCTGGAAATGCAGATGTAATAACTGAGGATTTGCGATTACTTGAGCGTTTATTTTATCAGTTTAGAAGTTTAAATAATTAAAATTATATTAATACTTGAACCCAAAACATAGCGTACTTTTAAACAACCTGAATGAACAACACAATTTTATTAATTTAGAAATAGACAACCAAATCAAGAAGTGCGAGCAAGCCATTACTATAATTCTAAAATCCATTAAAGAATTCAAAAAATCCAATACTAAATCCAACTTTAAAACTGAAAAAAAACAATTCTTCAAGGAAATAAAAACACAGTTTACATCAAGACTAATTTACTTTAATTTTGTGTTTAAAATTGAAATAAAAATAAAATAATGGGATTAAAACTTTATTACTTTGTATTCACACAGTTTTGTTATAGTACCAAATTTTCTTTTTTATTTTTATCATAAATTATTATTCGTTAACTAAAACATATTCTCCAGAAGCTAAAAGCGCTTCTGCTTTTTTGTATTTCATAGTTTCACTTTTTCCACTCATAACGTTTTTAATTGTTACGTTATCGTTTCTGTTGATTTTTGGTTGGTCACGAACTATAGTTTCAGTTACTGTTGGGCGTTGTTGTGCTTGATTTCCAGCTTCTCTATTCGCTTGTGCTAAATCATCAGAATCTACCGTGTCTTTTGATTCGGTATAATTTGATTTTTTTGTTACTTGTTTGGCTTCCTGAATGTTATTTGCATTTTGTGAAGGCAATTCTCCTTTAAATAAAAATGAAATTACATCTTTATTTACTTGCTCAATCATAGCTTTAAATAGTTTAAAGGCTTCAAATTTATAAATTAACAAAGGATCTTTTTGTTCGTGTACGGCTAATTGAACCGATTGTTTCATTTCATCCATCTTACGTAAATGTTTTTTCCATGATTCATCTACAATAGCCAAAGTAATGTTTTTTTCGAAATCTGTAATTAAAGATTTTCCTTCTGATTCGTAGGCTTTTGTTAAATTCGTAACCACATTTAAGGTTTTAATTCCATCTGAAAACGGAACTACAATTCTTTCAAATTGTCCGTTATTGTTTTCGTAAACATCTTTAATTATTGGATAGGCTTCTTTGGCATCACGAACTACTTTTTCATCGTAATAAGCGTAAGCTGCTTTGTATGTCTTAGCTATAATTTGTTGTACATTTAATTTTGAAAATTCACTTTCAGTTACTGGAGCTGTAATAGAAAACGTTCGTATTAATTGAAATTCAAAATTCTTAAAGTCATTTACAATTTTATTGTTTTCTACAATTACTTCGCAAGTATCATAAATCATATTTACAATATCTACTTTTAAACGCTCACCTTGTAAGGCATGACGACGACGTTTGTATACCACTTCACGTTGTGAATTCATAACATCATCATATTCTAGTAAACGTTTACGGGTTCCAAAGTTATTTTCTTCTACTTTTTTCTGTGCACGTTCGATAGATTTTGTCATCATAGAATGCTGAATTACTTCCCCTTCTTTTAATCCCATTCTATCCATAACTTTTGCGACTCTTTCAGATCCAAACAAACGCATTAAGTTATCTTCCAATGAAACATAAAACTGTGAACTTCCTACGTCACCTTGACGACCCGCACGTCCACGTAACTGACGGTCTACACGACGTGAATCATGTCGTTCTGTTCCTATAATAGCTAATCCACCAGCTGCTTTTACTTCTGGTGATAATTTAATATCGGTTCCACGACCAGCCATATTTGTTGCAATAGTTACTACGCCTGGTTTTCCTGCTTCTGCTACAATTTCAGCCTCACTTTTATGCATTTTCGCATTCAATACATTATGATTTATGCCTCGCATTTTAAGCATTCTACTTAATAATTCTGAAATTTCAACTGAAGTGGTTCCAATTAACACGGGTCTTCCTGCGTTTGAAAGTGCTACTACATCTTCAATTACAGCATTGAATTTTTCACGCACCGAACGGTAAATTAAATCTTCTCTGTCAATACGAGACATCGGCTTGTTAGTTGGAATTTCAACTACATCTAATTTATAGATTTCATTAAATTCGCCTTCTTCAGTAATTGCTGTTCCCGTCATACCTGCTAATTTGCTGTACATACGGAAGTAATTTTGCAAAGTTACAGTTGCAAAAGTTTGCGTGGCTGCTTCGATTTTAACGTTTTCTTTAGCTTCAATAGCTTGGTGTAATCCATCAGAATAACGTCGACCATCCATAATACGGCCTGTGGATTCGTCAACAATCATTACTTTGTTGTCCATTATTACATATTCTGTATCTTTTTCGAAAACAGCATAGGCTTTTAATAATTGCGTTAGCGTATGAATTCTTTCTGATTTTACAGAAAACTCTCTGTATAAATCTTCTTTTAATTCGGCTTCAGCATCTTTATCTAAATTTTGTTTTTCGATAGCTGAAATACCAGTAGAAATATCTGGTAATACGAAGAAATTCTCATCGGTATCTTGTGATAAAAATTTGATTCCATTGTCGGTTAATTCTACTTGATTGTTTTTTTCTTCGATAACAAAGTAAAGTGCCTCATCTACTTTTGGCATTTCTCTATTATTATCTTGCATATGAGCATTTTCTGTTTTTTGAAGAATTTGTTTGATTCCTTCTTCAGATAAAAACTTAATTAATGCTTTGTTTTTAGGATAAGCACGGTACGTTCTTAATAATTGAAAACCACCATCTTTAACATTTCCTTCTTTAATTAAACGCTTTGCTTCTGTTAAACAATCTGTAGCAATACGTTTTTGTAAATTGAAAAGGTTTTCCACTTTTGGTTTTAATTCTAAAAACTCATGTCTGTCTCCATCTTCAACAGGCCCAGAAATAATTAAAGGTGTTCTAGCATCATCTACTAATACGGAATCGACCTCATCTACAATTGCGAAATTATGTTTTCTTTGCACTAAATCTTCTGGAGAATTCGCCATATTATCACGTAAATAATCGAAACCAAATTCGTTATTCGTACCATAGGTAATATCGGCATTATATGCTTTTCTTCTAGCTTCAGTATTTGGTTGGTGATTGTCAATACAATCTACAGTCAAACCATGAAATTCGAATAAAGGTGCTTTCCAAGTACTATCACGTTTAGCTAAATAGTCATTCACAGTAACTAAATGCACTCCATTTCCTGTAAGTGCGTTTAAGTAAAGTGCAAGTGTTGCCACTAATGTTTTTCCTTCTCCGGTTTGCATTTCGGCAATTTTACCTTGATGCAATACAATACCACCCATTAATTGAACATCATAATGAATCATATCCCAAGTGATTGGTTTTCCAGCAGCATCCCAAGAATTTGCCCAATTTACTTCTTCTCCAACAATCGTAATATAAGGTTTTGTTGCAGAAAGTTCTCTGTCTTTGGCTGTTGCAGCGACAGTAATTGATGTGTTTTCTTTAAATCGACGAGCGGTTTCTCTTAAAACAGCAAATGCTTCAGGTAAAATTTCATTTAAAGTTTTTTCTGAAATTTCGTAAGCTTCATTTTCTAATTTATCAATTTCAGCATAAATAGTTTCTCTGGCATCAACGTCAATTGTGTTTTCTGCTTCTGTTTTTAAAGCTTCAATTTTAGCATCTTTTTCAGCACGAGCTTGTTTAATTTTATCTTTAAAGAAAGCCGTTTTTGCTCTTAATTCATCGTGTGAAATTGATTTTAATGTTTCCTGAAACGAATTAATCTTATTCACTATAGGTTGAATGGCTTTGATATCATTAGCAGATTTATCACCTACAAATATTTTTAATATCGAATTTACAATACTCATAATCTATTTTTTTTATATATGTTTTTACCTTACGGTATTATTCATTTGTAAAGATAACCAAAAAAAAAGCCTCACCGAAGAGACTTTTTAATT
Source organism: uncultured Flavobacterium sp. (assembly GCA_964593435.1). GTDB lineage: Bacteria > Bacteroidota > Bacteroidia > Flavobacteriales > Flavobacteriaceae > Flavobacterium. The sequence goes on from CAZQGY010000016.1 coordinate 21,194, forward strand.
GGCTATTTATTTTTTAATATTCATCCTCGTTCCAAAGATAGTCTTCATCTGTAGGATAATCTGGCCAAATTTCTTCCATTGACTCATAAATTTCACCTTCATCTTCAATAGACTGTAAGTTTTCTACCACTTCTAATGGGGCTCCAGCTCTGATGGCATAGTCAATTAATTCGTCTTTTGTAGCAGGCCATGGCGCATCACTTAAATATGATGCTAATTCTAACGTCCAATACATCTTATTTAGATTTTTTAGTTTAATGCAAAAATAAATTTATTAGTTAAAAAGACAAGTTTTTTTTGAATTATTTTTTAATAAATTTTAAGAACTTAATTTTCTTAAATTCCAAAACATAAAAAACAAATTACAAATAGTTAAAATTCAAATTTTTAATTATTTAAAATGTATTCCTTTTTTGGGTTTTGGAACTTATATTCTTGGGATTTCTAAAACTTATTTTCTAGGTATCCATTTTACTTCCTCAGCGTTTAAATCATGAGACAACTTTCGTGCCAATACAAATAAATAGTCAGAAAGTCGGTTTAAATATTTAATTGCAATCTCTGCAATAGGTTCGTTATGGTCTAAATGCACTGCTAAACGCTCGGCTCTTCTGCAAACACAACGCGCTATATGACAATATGACACAGTGGTATGTCCGCCTGGCAAAACAAAATGTGTCATCGGAGGCAATGCCTCTTCCATAGCATCAATTTCTGATTCTAATAATTCGATATCACTTTCTACTATTCCAAGATTTTGTAAACGTTTTTCGCCGTTTTTTAAGACTTCTTTTTCAGGTGGTGTGGCTAAAATAGCACCAACAGTAAATAATCTGTCCTGAATTTCGATTAAAATATCTTTATAATGTGAATTGAACTCTTGGTCACGAATTAAACCAATATGCGAGTTTAACTCATCAACTGTTCCGTAGCTTTCAATTCGGATATGGTCTTTTGGTACCCTAGTTCCTCCGAAAAGGGCAGTGGTGCCAGTATCTCCTGTTTTGGTATATATTTTCATTTTTGAATTTCAAGTATTTTTATAAATTATTGTTTTTTCGAATAACGAATTTTATTCTTTGTTTTTTTGTAATGAAACCATAACTCCAATTGTGATGGATAATGCAATAAATGCTAATGATAACCATTCTGGAAAATAGTCTGGAAAATGATGAATCAATAACATTTTTACACCAACGAAAGTCAAAATTGCAATTAAACTATATTCAATGTAACTAAATTTTTCAATCATATTGGCTAAGAAGAAATACATAGAACGTAATCCTAAAATTGCAAAAATATTAGAACTGAATACTAAAAAAGGATCAGAAGTAATGGCTAAAATAGCTGGTACACTGTCTAATGCAAAAATTACATCCATTACTTCAATTACAATTAATGCAATAAATAAAGGTGTAACGTAGTTGATATTTTCTTTTCTAATGAAAAATTTCTGTCCTTCAATTTCGGTATGCACAGGGAATATTTTCCCGATGATTTTGTATATTTTAGAATCTTTTGGATCAAATTCATCTTCCTCTTTACTAAAAAGCATTTTCATGGCCGTAAAAATTAAGAAAGCTCCGAATACATATATTATCCATTCAAATCGATTGATTAAAGCAACGCCTAAAAAAATCATTAAACCTCTAAATATAATCGCTCCAATGATTCCCCAAAATAAAACTCTGTGTTGGTATTTTTGTGGAATTTTAAAGGATGAAAAAATAATGGCAATTACAAAAATATTATCTGCACTTAATGACAGTTCAATTAAATAACCTGTAATATATTTTAAAGAAGCTTGTACAGGTTTTAAATCGGTTGGGTTTGAGATAAAATTTCCAGCATAAAGTAAATATACTATTCCAGAAAATAAAAAAGAAAGCGTTACCCAAAGAATGGTCCATTTTGATGCTTCTTTACTGCTAATAATATGAGGATTTTTATTAAAAACACCTAAATCAAGTGCTAAAAATATAGAAATTGCGATTAGAAAAATAATCCAAACTGTCATAATGATTGATTTTCAGCAAATATAAATTAAAATTCAGAAATTTTTAGCTTCATTCAGATTAAAAATATGATTTTACATTTTTGTTAGTTCAACCCCTAGTTTTTTCTTTAAAAAATATTTAAAATTAAAATATTTTTAATATACCCCTAAAATTTTAGGGGGTAAGTTTTTTTATTTGTAAATATTTTATACTTTTGCAGTGTAAAATTTAGAAATTAATTTTAAAACCTAACTTTATGGCTACACTTCGTTTCCAAGCTTTAGATAAAGCTACAAGTAGAAAACCAGTTTCTTTTGAAGAAACAGCAAGAAAATCAGAAATTTTTGCTTCTAATGTATTCAACGACAAATCAATGCGTCAATTTTTAACACCAGATGCTTATAAAGCAGTTAAAAGCGCTATTGAATTAGGAACAAAAATCGATCGTAAAATTGCGGATTATGTAGCAATGGGAATGAAAGAGTGGGCTTTGTCAAAAGGGGTGACACATTATACACACTGGTTTCAACCATTAACAGGAACAACTGCTGAAAAGCACGATGCTTTTTTCGAAACATCAATGGATGGTTCAGATCCGGTTGAGAAATTTGGTGGTAGTCAATTGGTTCAACAAGAGCCAGATGCTTCATCATTTCCAAATGGTGGAATTAGAAATACATTTGAAGCTCGTGGTTATACAGCTTGGGATCCAACTTCTCCAGCATTTATTTTTGGTAGTACTTTATGTATTCCAACTGTTTTTGTATCTTATACAGGTGAAGCTTTAGATAACAAAACACCTTTATTAAGAGCGTTAAGTGCTATTGATACTGCTGCTACAGAGGTAGCTAAGTATTTCGATAAAAATGTTAAAAAAATTACACCAACTCTAGGTTGGGAACAAGAATATTTCTTAATTGATTCTGCTTTAGCTGCTACAAGACCTGATATTATTGCTACTGGTAGAACTTTATTAGGACACACGTCTTCAAAAGGACAACAATTAGACGACCATTATTTTGGTTCTATTCCAACTCGTGTTTTACAATATATGAGAGAGTTAGAATACGAATGTATGTTATTAGGTATTCCAGTTAAAACGCGTCATAATGAAGTAGCGCCAGGACAATTTGAATTGGCACCAATTTTTGAAGAAACCAATTTAGCAGTAGACCACAACTCCTTATTAATGGATGTGATGGAAAAAGTTGCTGAAAGACACGATTTTAAAGTATTGTTTCATGAAAAACCTTTCAAAGGAGTTAATGGTTCTGGTAAACATAACAACTGGTCATTAGCAACGGATACTGGAATTAATTTATTATCTCCAGGAAAAACACCAATGAGTAATTTAATGTTCTTAACGTTTTTTATCAATACAATTAAAGCGGTTCATGATTACGAAGAATTATTAAGAGCGTCAATTGCATCAGCAAGTAACGACCACCGTTTAGGAGCAAATGAAGCGCCACCGGCAATTATTTCTGTGTTTATTGGTCAACAATTAACAAAAGTATTAGCTGAATTAGAAGGCGTTACGAAAGGAAAATTATCTCCAGAAGAAAAAACGGATTTAAAATTAAATGTAGTTGGTAAATTACCAGATGTTTTATTAGACAATACTGATAGAAATAGAACTTCGCCATTTGCGTTTACAGGAAATAAATTCGAATTCAGAGCGGTTGGTTCAACTGCTAACTGTGCCGTTTCTATGACTACTTTAAATTCAATTGTTGCTAAACAATTAATTGACTTCAAAAAAGAAGTTGATGTATTAATTGAAACGAAAGATTTAAAGAAAGACGAAGCAATTTTCAATACGTTAAGAGAATACATCAAAGGAACAAAAGCCATTTTATTTGAAGGAGACGGATATAGTGATGCTTGGGAAAAAGAAGCTAAAAAACGCGGATTAAGTAATCATAAAACTACTCCAGAAGCATTAAAAGCTAAAGTTTCAAAAAAAGCATTTGATTTATTTGCCGAATTAGGTGTAATGAATCACATTGAAGTAGAATCACGTTACGAAATTGAATTAGAAGAGTACACGAAAAAAATTCAAATTGAAGGAAGAGTTTTAGGTGATATTGCTCGTAATCATGTAATTCCTACAGCTATTAAATATCAAAATACGTTAATTGAAAACGTAAAAGGATTAAAAGATATTTTTGAAAAAGACTTTACAAAAATTGCAAAGGAACAAATTGAGTTGATCAAAGAAATTTCAGCACATATAGAAGGCATCAATCGTAATATTGACGAAATGATTGAAGAACGCAAAAAAGCAAATAATTTAGACAATACGGAAAAAATGGCAGCTGCTTATTGTAATAAAGTAAAACCATATTTTGAAGTAATTCGCGAACATTGCGATAAATTAGAGCTTTTAGTTGATAATGGAATTTGGCCATTAACAAAATATAGAGAATTGTTTTTTATTAAATAATATTTGTTTAGATTTGAAAATGCTTGTTAGAAATAACAAGCATTTTTTTTACAATAATTTTGGCAGTTTTAAGTTATACTAAAAAGTACGATTTTATGAAATCATTAATTATAAGTTTATTTTCTATTTTTTGCTTAATGTCTTTTTCACAAAAAAAGATGACACTTTATTTTGATACTAATTCGAGTGAGCTTAGCCAAAAAGAAATGGATAAATTCAATGAATTTATGAAATCAAAAGATTTAAAAATTCAGAAAGTTATTGGTTTTTGCGATTTGCGTTCTTCTAATAAATATAACGATTCATTAGCATTAGCAAGAGCTAATTTTGTTTCAAGTTTAATTCGATTGTCTTCTTTTAATTCTGTATTTGAAGTAAAATCTAAAGGAGAAAATTTCAATCAATTGAAAGATTTAGATTTAAACAGAAAAGTGGAAATTCATTTTAAAATTGAAAAAAAAGCGCCACCTAAAGTTGTTCCAGAAGAAAGTTTAGGGACACGTATTTCTAAATCTAAAATTGGTGATAAATTATTATTAAAAAATTTATTCTTTTACGACAGAACAGATATTTTATATCCAGAATCTTATAAACCACGAGAAGAATTACTAAAAGCATTGAAAGACAATACCAAATTAAAGATTGAAATTCACGGTCATATTTGCTGCACGCCTGGAAAAGATAAAGAAGAAATTGCTTTAAAACGTTGTGTGGGAACCATTGAATATTTAGTGGTTAACGGAATTGATAAATCGAGATTAAGTTATAAAAGTTTTGATGCCCAACAGCCTATTTATCCTATCCCAGAAAAAAATGAAGAAGAACGAAAAGCCAATCGTCGTATAGAAATTTTAATCATAGATAAATAAATGGCATAGTTTTTAGTATATATTTGTGCCTATTAAAATCATAAAACACACAAAATAATGAAATTTCTATTTGCTTTTGCTTTTTATCTATTGCCATTTACCTTTTTTGGTCAAGAAAGTGTTTCCTTTTATTTTGAAAACAATAAATCTGCATTAAATCAAGTCGAATTGACTAAATTAAATAAATGGATTACTGCAAATCAAAAATCAAAAATCCTTTCTATTACTGGTTCTACAGATGAAGTAGGCTCTTCGGGTTACAACGATACTTTATCGCAAAAGCGAGTGGATTATATTTTTAATAAAGTAAAACCATCTGTAAAAATTAGGGAAGATTTCAAATCAATTTCTTTAGGCGAAAAAGGTGCAAAATCGAACAGTAAAGCAGAAAACAGAAAAGCCATTATAGTTTTTTTACAAGAAAAAGATTTGGCTAAAGAAGCCCTTTTAATTCAACCAAAAGTAGAGGTGGAAGTTCCAAAAGATAATCCAACAAACGGATTAATTCCAATTGAGGAAAAGGATATGAATTTCCCAGAAGGCGCTACTTTAGAAGAAAAAATTCAATTGTCTCGACCAGGAACTTTAATTGTTTTGCCTGAAATTCAGTTTTATAAAAATTCCTTTGGTATTATGCCTTCTTCTCAAAGAGAAATTTTTGAGTTGATTCGAATTATGACAATGAATCCAAAATTATATATTGAAATTCAAGGACATATTTGCTGTGTGGATAAAGACATACGAAATTTATCTTTGGATAGAGCAAAACAAGTTAAACGTATTTTGCAATCAAATTACATTTTAGAACGCCGAATAAAAGTAAAAGGTTTCGGTGTTTCGAAACCAAAATTTGCCATTCCGGAAGCTACAGAAGAACAAGCGGCTGCCAATAGAAGAGTAGAAATTATGATTTTAGAAAAGTAAACCAATTGGTCAATGTGCCATTAGTCAATGTGCCAATTATCTAACAATCTAAAAATCTAATTATCTAATTTTTTCGCTACACTTCCTCTAGGTTCATCACCTTCATAAAGTGCTATTTCAGTATGTAAAAATTTCGCCGCTTCCCCAGAATCTTTCACTTTACTGGCGCTACGTAATAGCATTTCGGATTCAAAATCGTTTAATACACTTTTTCGAATTCCAATTTCTTTCCAGTTTGATGATTTTGTACATTTTTTTGTAATTTCTCTTGCCAAAGATAAAGCATCTAATAATGCCTGATTGGCGCCTTGCCCTTTGAACGGACTCATTGGATGTGCCGCATCACCAATTAAAGTTATGTTTTTGCTCGTTTTTTCTAATACTGTTGTAGCTAATATTTCTCTATCATAAACAGGATAACCTGAAATTTCGGATTCTAAAGTAGCTTTTATAATTTCTGGAATAGGGGTGTGCCAATTAGTTCTTTGTATCGCTTCTTCTTTAAGTGAATTTTTGCCTTTTTTACTTATTTCTTTTGCAGCTTCTTCCGATATGGGAAAACTAAGTTGCCACATTATAGCCTCTTTAGAATAAGGCATCATATATATGCGTTCTTTTCCGTTGGCAGTTTGAAATACAGTAGCACCATCGAGTAAAGGACTTTTTGTATTTTCAAGTGCGCTTAATTTACAAATTCCTAAAATCACCATACAATCTAAATATCGTAAAGGTGCAATTTCATCACCTAACAATAATTTTCTTACTGAACTTCGAATGCCATCTGCACCAACTAAAATATCAGTTTGAGCGTTTTTAATTTCCCCGTTTACTTGAAAACTCAAATCAATGTTGTTTTCAGATTCTTTAAAATCAACAAGTTGATGTCCCCATTGCACATTGTTGTTTTCGTCCAATTGGTTAAGTAAAGCGCTACGTAAAGCTTGCCTTGAAATATGTATGTTTGAATGTTTTGCTTGCTTATTTGTATCGGATGGTAACCATTTTCTGAGTCCCCATTCTCCAATAACTTTTCCTTCTGAAGTATAAACAATATGTTTTGTAGAAACTATTGCTTCTTTTAAAGAAAATAATCCGAAACCTTTTATTGCTTTACTGGCTTGCTGAAGAGTTAGTCCATAACCTTGTGCTCGGTCTGCAAAGCTTTTATCTCTTTCGTAAAGCGTAAATGGTATTCCACGGTGTAAACACGCTACTGCTAAAGCTACTCCGCCAATTCCAGCACCGATTATTGCCACGTGTGTGTAGTTTTCGTTATCAACTTGTGTAAAATTGACAGAAGGAAGTATACCTGAACCCAAACAAATTTTACAAACTATTTGTTCGTTTTTAATTGCGACTTTTTCTTGTTGAATAAGCAACTTTTTAGGTTGTCTCCGATTTTTTTTTCCTTGCCCTTTGCAATTTTGACAAACTGACCAACTTGTAAATGAATTTTCTAACTTTTCCAATTCTATTTTTTAATTGTTTGGTATAAAACGTAGCTGCAAAGGTTGTAAAAAATTCTGTGATACTATTTAATTCTAAATTGTTTTATTTTGAATTGGCAAAATGTATCATTATCTTATTGGCACATTACCTAATTATTTATATCTTTGCTCCACACAACAAACAACACATAATAATGAGTTCTGAAACGAGCCAACGCTACAATTTAAGAGGAGTTTCTGCTTCCAAAGAAGATGTGCATAACGCTATTAAAAACATCGATAAAGGATTGTTTCCGCAAGCCTTCTGTAAAATTATTCCAGATTATTTAACACAGGATGAAGATTATTGCATCATTATGCACGCTGATGGCGCAGGTACAAAATCAGCTTTAGCCTATATGTATTGGAAAGAAACGGGCGATGTTTCTGTTTGGAAAGATATTGCGCAAGATGCGTTAATTATGAATATTGACGATTTATTATGTGTAGGAGCAACCGATAATATTTTACTTTCATCTACTATAGGAAGAAATAAAAATCTAATTCCAGCCGAAGTTATTTCAGCTATTATTAATGGAACAGAAGAATTAATTGCTGAATTAAAGAAACACGGCGTGACTATTCATTCAACAGGAGGAGAAACCGCAGATGTGGGCGATTTGGTTCGTACGATTATCGTAGACTCAACGGTTACCGCTCGTATGAAACGTGCCGATGTAATTGATAACGCCAATATTCAAGCAGGAGATGTAATTGTAGGATTAGCCTCATTTGGGCAAGCTTCTTATGAAACTGAATACAATGGCGGAATGGGAAGTAATGGTTTAACATCTGCACGTCACGATGTTTTTGCGAAATATTTAGCAACTAAATATCCTGAAAGTTTTGATGCAGCTGTTCCAAATGAATTGGTGTATTCGGGTCAAACAAAATTAACCGATGCAGTTAAAAACAGTCCAATTGATGCTGGAAAATTAGTGCTTTCTCCAACCAGAACGTATGCGCCAGTTATTAAAAAATTACTATCTAAATACAATTCAAATCAAATTCACGGAATGGTGCATTGTAGTGGTGGCGCCCAAACTAAGGTGCTTCACTTTGTAGACAACGTTCACGTAATTAAAGATAATTTATTTCCAGTGCCTCCTTTATTTCAATTGATTCAAGAAAATTCTAAAACCGATTGGAAAGAAATGTATCAGGTATTCAATTGCGGACATCGAATGGAAATTTATGTACCTGCTGAAATTGCACAAGATATCATTGAAATTTCAAAATTATTTAATATCGATGCACAAATTGTAGGAAGAGTGGAAGCATCAGATAATAAAAAGCTAACTATAGTTTCGAAATACGGAACGTTTGAGTATTAAAAAATAGTTTCAAGTTTCAAGTTATTTTTGTTTCAAGTAGAGCAAAAGTAACCTGAAACTTCAAACCTGAAACAAAAAAATAATAAAACACCAATGAACAACGTATTAATTTTAGACTTTGGGTCTCAATACACCCAACTAATTGCTCGAAGAGTTAGAGAATTAAATATTTTCTGTGAAATTTTCCCTTTCGATAAAATTCCAGCCGATTTATCATCATATAAAGCGGTAATTTTAGGTGGAAGTCCTTGTTCGGTGCGTTCGGAAGAAGCACTTCATCCAGATTTATCTGAAATTAGAGGTAAAAAACCGTTATTAGCCGTTTGTTATGGGGCGCAATATTTAGCGCATTTTTCTGGTGGAGAAGTAGCCGCTTCAAACACAAGAGAATACGGAAGAGCAAATTTATCATACATTAAAGAAAACGAAGTGTTTTTAGAAGGTGTTTCTGATAATAGCCAAGTTTGGATGAGTCATTCAGATTCTATCAAAAAATTGCCAACAAATGGAGTTAAAATAGCTAGTACAAAAGACGTTGAAAACGCTGCGTATAAAATTGAAGGTGAGACTACTTATGCTATTCAATTTCATCCAGAGGTTTATCATTCTACAGATGGAAAACATATGTTAGAAAACTTCTTAGTTAAAATTGCAAAAGTAGAACAAACCTTTACTCCAAATGCATTTGTGGAAGAAGTAATTGCAGATATGAAAGCCAAAATTGGTGACGATAAAGTAGTGTTAGGATTATCTGGCGGCGTTGATTCTACAGTTGCGGCAGTTATCTTAAACAAAGCTATTGGTAATAATTTATACTGCATTTTTGTAAATAACGGATTATTACGTAAAAACGAATTCCAAAGTGTATTAGACCAATACAAAGGAATGGGATTAAATGTTAAAGGCGTTGATGCTTCTCAGCGTTTTTATGATGCTTTAGCAGGACTTGATGATCCTGAAGCGAAACGTAAAGCTATTGGAAATGCGTTTATTGAAGTTTTTGACGATGAGGCCAATCAATTAAAAGATGTAAAATTTTTAGGTCAAGGTACGATTTATCCAGATGTAATTGAATCGGTTTCTGCGACGGGCGGACCTTCAGCAACTATAAAATCGCATCATAATGTAGGTGGTTTACCTGATTTTATGAAATTACAAATTGTGGAACCTTTACGAATGTTATTTAAAGATGAAGTGCGTAGAGTAGGTGCTACATTAGGAATTGACGCGGAATTATTAGGACGTCATCCTTTTCCAGGACCAGGTTTAGCGATTCGTATTTTAGGTTACATTACACCTGAAAAAGTAGCTATTTTGCAAGAAGTAGATGCTGTTTTCATAAACGGTTTAAAAGAACACGGTTTGTACGATAAAGTTTGGCAAGCTGGCGCTATTTTATTACCAGTAAATAGTGTAGGTGTAATGGGCGATGAACGTACTTACGAAAAAGTAGTAGCATTAAGAGCTGTTGAATCTACGGACGGAATGACGGCAGATTGGGTGCATTTACCGTATGAGTTTTTAATGAAAATATCTAATGAAATAATCAATAATGTTCGTGGGGTGAATCGTGTAGTATACGATATTAGTTCGAAACCACCAGCAACTATTGAATGGGAATAAAAAAGAAAAAACAATTTCAAAAAACAATGGCAATGTCAATATTTAATTAAAAATTTGACATTGCCTTTTTATTTTTCAAATGTTGTAATTGAAATAATAATGCTTATTTTTGAAACGTTATACTGAATCTGATTTTGCCATTAATTAACTTGGCATTGAAATTGCTTCGACATAAAATAAAAACGAACCTACATGAAAAAAGCATATTTTTTATTGATTTTATTTTTGGTAAGTGTTCCAAATTATGCGCAAACCAAACATACCGTTATAAAGGGTGAAACTTTATATAGTATTTCAAAAAAATATAATATTACTTCAGAAAATATTCTAAAAGCCAATCCAGAAGTTAAAAGCGGCGTTCAAGAAAATAGTATTCTTACCATACCAAAAGCTGTAATAATAGGTTCGTCTTCGCCAAATAAGCATATTATTCAACCTAAAGATACTAAATATTCTGTTTCAAAAAAATATGGAATTTCTATTGAAGAGTTAGAAAAACTAAATCCAGAAATGGGAAAGGAATTTGAAATTGGAACGGAAATTCGATTGAAAAAAGGAGTCGTTTTGACTTTGCCAAAATCAGTAAAAAATATTGTATCTTCTGAAAACGTGATTTCTCATGAAGTAGAAGCCAAAGAAACGCTATATAGTATTTCGAAAAAATTTAATGTTTCTGTAGAAGATATTATTGCCAAAAATCCAGCTGCAAAAGAGGGCTTAATTGAAGGTACATTATTGGTTTTGCCAAAAAGGAGTAATCTAATTCTAAAAAAAGATTCTATAATTTTAAAGAAAGAAAAAGTAAATTTATTAGAAACCGTAAATAAAAACAAAGAAAGAAACTTAGTTTTATTGATGCCTTTTAATATCAATAGAATTGAAAAAGATTCTTCTAAAACAAAAATCGAATATTTAAAAACAGATAAATTTTTAAATATTACACTTGATTTTTATGCAGGGGCATTAAAAGCAATTGATTCAGCAAAAGTATTAGGATTACCAATTAATGCGAAAGTATATGATGCCGAATCTTCAAAATATTCTTCAAATGTGTCTACACTTATTAAAAATAATAATTTTTCTAATGTAGATGTTGTGATTGGCCCTTTTACCAATTCTTTCGTAGAGCTTGCCGGACAATTAGTAGATAAAAAAATAGCCGTTATTTCTCCATTAACCAATGATGTTGGCGCAGGAGGTGCTAACGTTTTTTATGCCATGCCCAATGAAACTATTCAAAAGGAAAAATTAATGGGGTATTTGAAATCAAAATCGGATGCTGTTTTTGCTATTCATTCTTCATCAAAATCAAAATTAAGTACTTATTTTTCAACTAATTATCCTGGAGTTAAATCGTTTTATTTTAATGAAAAAGGAATTTTTGATTATGCGATTTTAAAATCTAATTTGCAAAAAGGGAAAAAGAATTTTGTAATTTTAGATTCAGATAAAATTATTCAAGTACTTTCTGTAGTCAATAATTTATTAAAACTTAAAAAAGAATTTGATATTCAATTGGTGGTTATAGAAAGAAATGATGCCTTGGATTTTGAAGAAATTCCGTCCAAAAACTTAGCTGCTTTACAAATGTTGTATCCTTCTGCTATTCGTGAGAATGAATCATCAGAAGCATTAAATTTTGCAAAAGCTTATAAAAAAGATAATAAAGTACAACCAAATCAATACGCAACTAGAGGTTTTGATGTGACTTTTGATGCCATTTTAAGAATGTGTCAGGAAGACGGATTTATCAAATCTACAGAAACTCAAATTTCGGAGCAAATTGAAAGTCAATTTAATTATATAAACAATACCAATAATGGCGTTTATATGATGCATTATAATTCAGATTTAACCATAAAACAAGCACAATAATGGCAACTTCAAAAGTAACTTATTTAGGCAATTTAAGAACATCATCGATACATTTAGCTTCTGGTTCAGAAATTATTTCGGATGCACCAATTGATAACAACGGAAAAGGAGAAGCGTTTTCACCAACCGATACAGTTGCAAATGCATTAGCAAGTTGCATGTTTACGGTAATGGGCATTAAAGCACAAGATTTAAACGTAGATTTTTCTAATTCAACGGCTGAAGTAACTAAAATTATGGGAATCGAACCGCGACGAATTACAGAAATTCACGTAACTTTTTCAATGAATGTTGAAGCAACAGACAAAGAAAAAATTATCTTAGAGAAAACGGCAATGACTTGCCCAGTATTGAATAGTTTACATCCAGATATTAAAAAGGATGTGGTTTTTTATTGGAAGTGATTTAAAGTCAGAAAATAAGCATAAATCTATTTCTTTAATCTATTTTCTATACTCTATATTCTCAAAAAATGACCAACCAAGAACAACTCATCAAACTCGCTTATACTATAATGCCTTATGGAAAATTTAAGGGGCGTTATCTTATTAATTTACCTGAACAGTATATTGTTTGGTATAAAAATAAGGGCTTTCCTGCTGGAACTTTAGGCGAGCAACTTAAACTGGTGTACGAGTTAAAACTAAATGGATTAGAAGAATTAATTCATAACATTCAAAAAAAATATCCAAAACCTTAAATTTAATGTATAATTGACAATTTGACTTATTGATAATTGGCTAATTAATATTATCTTTGCCTGTTTTTAAAATTCAATATAAGAGCGAACATTTCTCTTGTTCCTTACAACAACACAACAAACAATAACATGAATCAAACAAAATACATTTTCGTTACAGGTGGTGTTACTTCTTCATTAGGAAAAGGTATCATAGCAGCATCTTTAGCAAAATTATTACAAGCAAGAGGGTATAGAACAACAATTCAGAAATTTGATCCGTATATTAACGTAGATCCAGGAACTCTAAATCCATACGAACATGGCGAATGTTTTGTAACAGATGATGGTGCAGAAACAGATTTAGATTTAGGACATTACGAACGTTTTTTAAATGTACCAACGTCACAAGCAAATAACGTAACCACAGGTAGAATCTACTTATCTGTTATTGAAAAAGAACGTCGTGGCGAATTTTTAGGTAAAACGGTTCAAGTTGTGCCTCACATTACCAATGAAATTAAAGAGCGTATGCAATTGCTTGGTAATTCTGGCGATTATGATATTGTTATTACAGAAATTGGTGGAACTGTTGGTGATATAGAATCCTTACCTTACATAGAATCGGTTCGTCAATTGGTTTGGGAATTAGGTGACAATAATGGAATTGTTATTCATTTAACTTTAGTACCTTATTTAGCAGCTGCGGGTGAATTAAAAACAAAACCAACACAACACTCGGTAAAAACCTTGATGGAAAGTGGTATAAAAGCCGATATTTTAGTTTGTAGAACAGAGCATGAAATATCACAAGATTTACGTCAGAAATTAGCCTTGTTTTGTAATGTTAAAAAAGAAGCGGTTATTCAATCCATTGATGCTTCCACAATTTATAAAGTGCCCAACTTAATGCAAGATGAGGGATTAGATAAAGTAGCGCTTAAAAAATTAAATTTACCTGAAAAAGCCACTCCAGATTTAAAACAATGGAATGAGTTTTTATATAAATTAGAACATCCAAAACACGAAGTAAATATTGGTTTGGTTGGAAAATATGTGGAACTTCAAGATTCATACAAATCCATTTTAGAGGCTTTTATTCACGCCGGAGCTACACAAGAAACGAAAGTCAATGTGGTAAGTATTCATTCAGAATTTTTAGATAAATCAAATGTAGCTTCAAAACTTAAAGGTTTAGATGCTATATTGGTAGCACCAGGTTTTGGTGAAAGAGGAATCGAAGGTAAAATTGAAGCTATAAAATATGTTCGTGAAAATAACATTCCATTTTTAGGAATTTGTTTAGGGATGCAAATGGCTTCTATTGAGTATGCTAGAAACGTGCTTGGAAAAAATGATGCCAATTCAACTGAAATGAATGCCAATACAAGCTATCCGATTATCAGTTTAATGGAAGAACAAAAAGCAGTTACTGAAAAAGGTGGAACCATGCGTTTAGGTGCTTGGAAATGTGCTATAAAAGAAAATACATTAGCAAATAAAATATACGGAAAATCCGATATTTTAGAAAGACATCGTCACCGTTTTGAGTTTAATGGTGACTATTTAGCAGAAATGGAAGCTGCAGGTTTAGTAGCTTCAGGTTTAAATCCAGATACAGGATTGGTGGAAATAATTGAATTACCAAACCATCCTTTCTTTATTGGAGTACAATACCACCCAGAATATAAAAGTACAGTGTTAAATCCACATCCTTTATTCATGGGATTAGTGGCTGCAGCCGTTAAAAATAAGTAAAATCGTTATTCTGTAACGATACTATTTAAAAGCAGACTAATAAAATAAATTTAATTCAACTCTGTTTGAGTTGCACATTCTATTATGGAAGAAAAAAAGTTTGACATTAAGTCGTTAATTGGTTTCACATTAATCTTCGGGATTTTAATGTGGATGATGTATTCAAACCAACCTACAAAAGAAGAGTTGGCTGAAAAAGCCAAAAAAGAGCAAGCCGATAAAGAAGCAAAAACACCTAAAAGTGTAACGGCAACTACAACTCAATTAGCTCAAAAAACAGATTCTACTGGTAAAATTTCACAAGAAGCTTTATCTAAATTAGGTGCTTTCGCTTATGCAGAATCATTACCTACAGCTAAAGATAGCGCTACTTTATTAGCAAATAGTGTACTGAGTTTAAAAATAGCCAATAAAGGTGGCTATATTTCTGAGGCCACCATTTTAAACCAAGAACAATTTAAGAAAGGTTCAGGAAAAGCGGTGCAAATTATCAAGGATAATAATGCGAATTTCAATTTAACTTTAACAACCAAAGACGGTAAAGTTATCAATACAAAGGATTTATACTTCGAACCAAAATATACGAAAGAAGGAAAAAATCAGGTAGTAACGATGCAACTTAAAACTGGTGAAAATCAGTTTTTAGAGTACCGTTATGTAATGAAAGATAACGATCATATGCTGGAGTTTTCTATTCGTACTCAAGGTTTAGAAAATATTTTAAACACTTCAAAACCAACAGATTTAGAATGGAATTTAAAAGCATATCGAAATGAAAAAAGTGTTTCTTACGAAAATAGATATACAGAATTAATTTACGAATTTGATGGTGGAAAAGATGATTATTTAAATGCGGCTACTGATAAAGAAGATTCAGCAGAAGCAGTTACTTATGTAGCTTTTAAACAACATTTCTTTACTTCGGTATTATTAACCAATACGCCATTTAAAAAAGTAGATTTAAAATCTGATAATTTAGTTGACGATGAAAAAGTAGATACTGTTTTTACTAAAAACTTTACAGCTAAAATGCCTTTAGAGTTTAAAAATGGGGCTTTAAATTATGATATGAACATGTATTATGGTCCTACAGATTATAAAACGTTAAGTGCATATGATAAAAACTTAGATGAATTGGTTTCTTTAGGTTGGGGTATTTTTGGTTGGATTAATCAATTTGTATTTATTCCATTATTTGGATTGTTATCAGGATTTATGCCATACGGAATTGCTATTATTATTTTTACGATTTTGATAAAAATTGCGATGTCACCTATTACATACAAATCTTTCTTGTCGCAGGCCAAAATGAAAGTATTGAAGCCAGAAATTGCAGAATTGGGAGAAAAATTCAAAAATAACCCAATGAAAAAACAACAAGAAACAATGGCATTGTATTCTAAAGCAGGTGTAAATCCAATGGCGGGTTGCATTCCAGCGTTAATTCAATTACCGTTTATGTATGCTTCATTTCAGTTTTTCCCTTCTGCTTTTGATTTGAGACAAAAAAGTTTCCTTTGGGCAGATGATTTATCTTCATATGATTCTATTTATAAATTACCATTTAATATACCTTTTTATGGTGATCACGTAAGTTTATTTCCAATTTTAGCAGCTATTGCTATTTTCTTCTACATGAAAATGACTACTGGCGACCAAGCTATGCAAGCGCCACAACAAGAAGGTATGCCAGATATGGGGAAAATCATGAAAATTATGATTTATCTTTCTCCAATTATGATGTTGATATTCTTCAATAATTATGGTTCGGGATTAAGTTTATATAACTTTATTTCAAACTTAATTACAATAGGAATTATGTTAGTAATTAAAAAGTATGTAGTAAACGAAGAAAAAATTCACGCACAAATTCAAGTGAATAAAACGAAACCTAAAACGGAATCGAAATTTCAAAAGAAAATGCGAGAAATTATGGAACAACAAGAAGCTCAAAAGGCATTAAACCAAAAGAAAAAATAAATTCTTTAAAACCTGTTCTTGTTGAGAACAGGTTTTTTTATACTATTTTTGTAAAACAATCGTTTTATTATTTTAGTTATAAAAACACATTTAAATTAACTTTATTAACATATGAAAAAACTAATTTTTATTGCTTTTTTAGTACTTGCAAATTTGATTTCCGCACAAGATAAATTAAATCAATTTGACGAACAAGGTTTGCGTCATGGTTTTTGGAAAGGGTTTCATGAAGAAAGCAAACGTCCTCGTTATGAAGGTGTTTTTGAACACGGGAAGGAAGTTGGAATATTTAAATATTTTGATGATACCAAAGCTGGAACTGTAATTGCTACAAGAGATTTTTCTAAAAATGATGGTTCGTGTTATACCATTTTTTTCGACCAAAAAGCTAATAAAGTAAGTGAAGGTGTTGTAAAAAATAAACTTTTTGAAGGACAATGGAAATATTATCATCAAGAATCTAAAGATATTATGACGATTGAAAATTATAAAAATGGGAAGCTAAACGGAGCTAGAAAAGTGTTTTATAAAGCGAATAAATTGGCGGAAGAAATAACCTATGTAGAAGGTAAGAAAAATGGAGTAGGAAAAACATTTGCTGAAAATGGAAGGCAAATAGACCAACATCAATACGTAAATGATATGTTTGAAGGTATTGCCATTTATTTTGATGGGAATGGGAAAAAATTATATGAAGGAACCTATAAAAATAATGTAAAGGTTGGAATTTGGAAGTTTTACGAGAACGACAAAGTTGTAAAACAAGTGAAAGCAGAAAAATTTTCAAAGGAATTGTATAAAATGGAACAAAAATTAGCCAAGAAGTTTGCTAAAAGTACTCCATTAGAAAAAACGGTTGAAGAAAAATAATAATAAAACGTAAATGAAACGAGTAGTAGTAGGACTATCTGGTGGTGTAGATTCAAGTGTTGCAGCCTATCTTTTGAAAGATCAAGGATATGATGTTATTGGACTTTTTATGAAAAATTGGCACGATGATTCCGTAACTATTTCAAATGAATGTCCTTGGTTAGAAGATAGTAATGACGCCTTATTAGTAGCTGAAAAATTAGGAATTCCCTTTCAGACCGTTGATTTATCGGAACAATATCAAGAAAAAATTGTGGATTATATGTTTTCAGAATACGAAAACGGACGCACCCCAAATCCGGATGTGTTGTGCAACAGAGAAATAAAATTTGATGTTTTTATGAAAATAGCCGTTTCGTTAGGAGCGGATTATGTGGCAACAGGACATTATTGCAGAAAAAATACCATTGAAGTCGATGGAAATGAAGTACATCAATTACTAGCTGGTAAAGATGATAACAAAGATCAATCGTATTTTTTATGCCAATTATCGCAAGAACAATTAGCAAAAGCATTATTTCCAATAGGCGAATTAACCAAGCCAGAAGTTAGAGAAATCGCCACTAAAATGGAATTGGTTACGGCTGAGAAAAAAGATTCTCAAGGCTTATGTTTTATAGGAAAAGTGCGTTTACCAGAATTTTTACAGCAAAAATTACAACCAAAAGAAGGTGCAATTGTTGAAATTCCGTCTACTAATGAAATTTATAATTTGCAACTTCCAAATTTTGAAAATAAAGCAGCAGTATTGGCTTTTTATGCTCAAAATAAAGACTATTCTAATGCAAATGGAATCGTAAAAGGCAAGCATCAAGGCGCTCATTATTTTACAAATGGGCAGCGTCGTGGATTAAATGTTGGTGGGACAAAAGAAGGATTATTTGTAATTCAAACCGATATAGTAAATAACATAATTTATGTTGGAGAAGGAGCCAATCATCCCGGATTATTTAAAAATGCCTTATTCATAAAAACAAACGAAGTACATTGGATTCGCCAAGATTTAAAGCTCGCTAATGGTGAAACAACAGAAGTTATGGCTCGAATTAGATACCGCCAACCCTTGCAAAAAGCAACTTTGCATCAATTTGAAAACGGAATGTATGTGCAATTTGAAAATCCGCAATCCGCTATTGCCGAAGGGCAATTTGTGGCTTGGTATATAGATGATGAATTGCAAGGTAGTGGTGTGATTTCTTAATCAAATTATATGCTTCCAATTGATACTGAGTTTTTAATTTTATATTTTTTCTATTTTTTAATTGGATTTTTTTTGATTTGCAGCACTTTCTATTTTAAAAAGTATAAAAAATTTTCAAAAATTAATTTGGTTATCTTCTTTATATATTCCATCATGTTTATTTTTTTATTTTCCGATAAATCAAATTTTGAAGGAGGAAGTTCATTAGTTGTGCTATTTTATTCAGGGTTAATTATTTTTTTGCATCTATTAATTCTTTTTATATTTGGGATTTATAAATTCATTATTATGAAAAATAATTAATTGTAATAAAAAAATCATTTCCATATCTTTATAGAAATTATTATTATGAAAAAAATATACTTTTTATTTATTTTAGGAGTAGTCAACTTGGGTTTTGCTCAAATTGAAGATGCTTGGGTATATTTTAATGATAAGCCAAGTTCAGCAACTTTTCTAGCCAATCCGCTAACCATGTTGACACCACGTGCTTTGGATAGAAGAATAGCTCAAAATATTTCTTTAGATATTACAGATGTTCCTGTAGAGCAAAGTTATATTACCCAAATTGCCGCAACTACGGGTATTACAGTTATGGCAAAATCAAGATGGATGAATGCGTTGCATATTCGAGGCACACAAACCAATATCCAAGCTTTAACAAGTTTAAGTTTTGTAAATCATATTACTTTTGCCAATCATTCTTTAAATCCAGGTGGAAGAATTTCTCAAAACAATAAAATTTCAGCAGTAAACAAACAATTTGAAACACAAGTAATTTATAATTACGGCGATTCTCAGAATCAAATTGAAATGCTTAACGGACATTTATTACACCAACAAAATTATACGGGACAAGGGAAGGTCATTGCGGTTTTAGATTCAGGATTTTTAGGAGTTAATACAGCTATTCCATTTCAAAATTTAATAGCAAATAATCAAATTTTAGGCGGATATAATTTTCCAGATCAAAATACGAATTATTTTTCTAGGCATAATCATGGCTCAAATGTGTTATCGACTATGGGCGGTTTTGCAGAAGGACAATTAGTAGGTACGGCTCCAAATGCAAATTATTATTTATTCATCACAGAAGATATTAATTCTGAAAATCCTGTAGAAGAATCCTATTGGGTTGAAGGTGCCGAATTAGCAGATTATTATGGCGCCGATGTAATTAACTCATCGTTAGGATATTTTGGTTACGACAATCCTAATTATTCTCATCAATATGATGATATGATTGGAAATAAAACTTTTGCTTCTAAAGGAGTTAATATGGCATTCAATAAAGGAATTGTTGTAGTAATTAGTGCTGGTAATTCAGGAACAACATCGGAGCCACACATTGGTACACCTGCAGATGCAATTGGGGCATTAACAATTGGTGCCGTTAATAGTGTAGAACAATACGCTACCTTTAGTTCTATAGGTCCTTCATATGATGGACGCGTTAAGCCAGATGTTTGTGCGAAAGGTTTAGGAACCACGGTTTGTTCTCCAACGGGTACCATATATAATTCAAATGGAACTTCGTTTTCTAGTCCTGTTATTGCTGGAATGGTAGCTACCTTTTGGTCAGCTGTACCCAATTTAACGGCGCAACAAGTGGTTCAGTTCATTAAACAATCATCAGATAATTATAGTAATCCCACCGTACAAAAAGGGTACGGAATTCCAGATTTTCAATCGGCATTAACCGCTGCATTAAATGTGGAAATAATTGTTGATGAAGCACCAAAATATTTTAATGTTTATCCAAACCCAACACAAGATCTAATGTTTTTGCATCTTGAAGATGCTTCCGAAAAAGGAACAATTGAAATCATTAATACCTTGGGGCAAAAAGTTGCTGAAAAAGAATTTGAAGGTTCTTATAACGCCTTTATTGATTTAGAAGATTTACCAAAAGGTATTTATTATTATAGATACATTTCTACTAAAGAACACATTGGTAAAATTATTAAAAAATAAGAGTACAAATAAATGAATAAAATCACACAATTATTTGGAATAAATTATCCAATTATTCAAGGAGGAATGATTTGGAATAGTGGTTATAAATTAGCAAGTGCTGTAAGTAATGCTGGAGGATTAGGGCTAATTGGCGCGGGTTCAATGTATCCTGAAGTGCTAAGAGAACACATTCAGAAATGTAAAAATGCTACTTCAAAACCTTTTGGTGTAAATGTCCCGATGTTATACCCAAACATCGAAGAAATCATGCAAATTATAGTAGACGAAGGTGTAAAAATTGTCTTCACTTCTGCAGGAAACCCAAAAACTTGGACTTCTTTTCTTAAAGAAAAAGGAATTACAGTTGTGCATGTAGTAAGTAGCTCAAAATTTGCCTTGAAAGCTCAAGAAGCAGGTGTAGATGCTGTTGTTGCTGAAGGTTTTGAAGCTGGTGGACACAATGGTAGAGAAGAAACTACTACACTTACATTAATTCCCATGGTTAAAGAAAATATTGCTATTCCATTAATTGCAGCTGGTGGAATTGCTTCGGGTAAAGGTATGTTAGCCGCTATGGTTTTAGGTGCAGATGGTGTTCAGATGGGAAGTAGATTCGCGGCTTCAATAGAATCAAGTGCGCATATTGACTTTAAAAAAACAATCTTAGACACTCAAGAAGGCGAAACACTGGTTACTTTAAAAGAATTAGCACCGGTTAGATTAATTAAAAATAAATTTTTTAATGATATTCAAGAGGCTTATAACAATTGTGCTTCTGTAGAAGATTTAAAAACGTTGTTAGGTAGAGCAAGAGCTAAACGCGGTATGTTTGAAGGCGATTTAGTAGAAGGCGAATTAGAAATAGGACAAATTGCAGGGTTAATTCATGATATTCTTCCTGTGGAAACGATTATTTCTAATGTTATTTCTGAATTTAATTCAGTAAAAAGCAGTGTAAATGAAATTCAATTTTAATATATATAAAATGAAAAAAATAGTTATTGTATTGTTTTTAGGTTTCTGTACACAATTGGGATTTTCTCAAACGTACCAATTTAAAACAGTTAATTATTCTGTTTCACAAAAAAATGCGAAAGGCGAATGGTCTAAATGGTCTAAAACGCAACCTACCGAGCTATTGATTAATTTGGATAGAGACAAACATCGCTTTGTAGTATATTCTGAAATTATTCAACTTTATAGTATTTTAAAATATGAAGATAAAGTTGAAAATGAATCAGGAACTTCAAATAAATATTTTTGTGTTGATAATTTAGGTATAGATACGGTTATTACTATTGTATCTCCAAAAAATGCGGGTAGTAGCAAACAAATCTACATTGCAAATGATGAAATGGTTATTGAATATGATTTAATTTATTTAGGCGAAAAATAATATCTCTTGCGAACAAATTTCAAAAAAAACATCACTAATGTAGCTCTTTTTAAAGAGCAAATTTTATATTGGAGTCAGCAATTCAGAGAAACAATTGTTTTAGATAGCAATATTGAAAACAATGAAAATCAGTTATATAAGTCTTATGATTTAATTGTAGCTGTAGAAGCATTTACTTCTATTCAAACTGATTATGAAAAGGCATTCGAAGATTTATATCAATATCAATCCAAAACAAACGATTGGCTTTTTGGATATTTAGCTTACGATTTAAAAAACGATGTTGAGCATTTAAAATCTCAAAATTTTGACGGATTAGGTTTTCCTGATTTGTACTTTTTTCAACCTAAAAAAATCTTTTTATTAAAAGACACTACTTTGGAAATTCAATATCTAAATATGTGCGATGATGAAATTGATTCTGATTTTGAAGACATTTTAAATCAAGAAAAAAGCGAAAGTCAAGAATCAAAAGTTACTATCCAACAAAGAATTTCTAAAGAAAATTACTTCAAAAAAGTTAATAAAATGCTTGCTCATATTCATCGAGGTGATATTTATGAAGCAAATTTTTGTATGGAATTTTATGCAGAAGAGGCAGTAATTGCGCCATATCAAGTGCATAAAAAATTAAATGAAATTTCAGACGCTCCATTTGCTGTTTATTTCAAGAAAAATCAGCAGTATTTGCTTTCAGCTTCACCAGAACGATATTTAAAAAAAGAAAACGAAAAAGTGATTTCTCAGCCAATAAAAGGAACTGCAAAACGTAATTCAAATTCAGAATTCGATGACCAGAATAAAGTAGTGCTACAAAACAATACCAAAGAGCGTTCAGAAAATATAATGATAGTTGATTTGGTTAGAAATGACTTGTCACAAACCGCTACAAAGGGCAGTGTTGAAGTACAAGAATTGTGTGAAATTTATTCCTTTAAACAAGTGCATCAAATGATTTCAACTGTAGTTTCCAATGTATCGCATACCACTTCACCCATTGAAATTTTACGAACCACTTTTCCAATGGGAAGTATGACTGGCGCGCCCAAAATTTCAGCTATGAAAATTATTGAAGAATTAGAAGAAACAAAACGAGGATTGTATAGCGGAGCCGTTGGCTATTTTACACCATCAGGAAATTTTGATTTTAATGTGGTAATTCGAAGTATTTTGTATAATTCGGATAATAAATATTTAAGTTTTTCTGTTGGAAGTGCCATAACTTCTGAAGCCATTCCAGAAAATGAATATGAAGAATGTCTGTTGAAAGCAAAAGCTATGTTTGAAGTTCTTCAAGTTAATTAATAATATTTGTAAATGCTTCAAAAGTTTAAAATCCATATTGATACTAACTTTTCTTTCTTACAAGATAAAAGTTTACTTGTGGCTACCAGTGGTGGCTTGGATAGTATGGTTTTAGTGCATTTATTTCAAAAATTAAATTTCAATTTTGCTTTGGCGCACTGCAATTTTCAACTAAGAAATTTGGAAAGTGATGAAGACCAAAAATTTGTTACTAATTACGCCAAGCACCATAATATTCCTTGTTTTACTACAAAATTTGATACCAAAAATTATTCTGAAATACATAAATTATCTACACAAGTGGCAGCCAGAAATCTAAGGTATGATTGGTTTAATGAAATTTTACTTCAAGAAAAATTCGATTATATCATTACTGCGCATCACGCTGATGACGATGTGGAAACATTTTTAATTCATATTTCCCGCGGTACAGGTTTAGAAGGTTTAACAGGAATTCCATCGCAAAATGGAAATATTATCCGACCAATGTTGCCTTTTTCTCGTAAAGAAATTGAAAATTACGCCTCAGAAAACCAATTAGTTTGGCGAGAAGATAGTAGCAATGCTTCGGATAAATATGTAAGAAATAAAATCAGACATCATATTGTACCCGTTTTAAAAGAAATAAACGTTTCTTTTTTAACTTCGTTTCAAAATACGTTAATGCATCTTAATCAACAACAAACTTTAGTTGATGATGCGGTTTTGATGGTGTATGAAAAAGTAGTTTCGGAAGAAAAAGAACAATTAAAAATTAATATTACTGCTTTACTTCAATATAAAAATTACAAAGCGTATTTGTACCAATGGCTACATAAATATGGGTTTACAGCTTGGAATGATGTATATGATTTAGTACAATCGCAAACAGGAAAACGCATCGAATCTGAAAATTATATTTTATTAAAAGACAGAGATTATTTACTTCTTTCTCAAAAAAGAATGATGGATTTTGAAACTATTGTTATTAATTCTGTAACTGAAAGTACTAATTTTCCGTTAAATTTCAGTTTTTGTAACTTAAGTAACATTTCAAATCAAAACAAGAACATTATATTTGTAGAGGAATCGAAGTTACAATTTCCTTTAACCATTAGAAAATGGAATGAAGGCGATTTCTTTTATCCAGCAGGAATGCAAGGAAAAAAGAAAGTAAGAAAGTATTTTAAAGATGAAAAATTTTCACAATTTCAAAAAGAAGCTACTTGGATATTAGAAAGCAATAATCAAATTGTTTGGATAATTGGACACAGAGCTGACGAACGATTTAAGATAGAAAACACAACTCAAAATATAATAAAAATTGCATATAATAATGAAAAAAATAGTTAGTTTATTTGCCTTGTTACTTACCTTTATGGGTAATGCACAAATTGTAGAACCTGTAAAATGGAGTTCAAGTGTTGTGAAAGTTTCTGATACTGAAGTAGACTTAATAATCACTGCTAATATTGAAAACAATTGGCATTTGTATTCGCAATTCACACCTGATGGTGGTGCGTTACCGTTGGTTTTCACGTTTAAAAATCAAAAAGGAAATTACCAATTAATAGG
Organism: uncultured Flavobacterium sp.; assembly: GCA_964593435.1. Classification (GTDB taxonomy): domain Bacteria; phylum Bacteroidota; class Bacteroidia; order Flavobacteriales; family Flavobacteriaceae; genus Flavobacterium. The sequence continues at coordinate 46,448 of CAZQGY010000016.1, forward strand.
AAAAACTAAAGAAGGAAAATATAAAAAATCATTTAACGAAATATTTGAAATAGAAGAATATTACTTTCAAACTTCGGCAAAATTTACACAACGAATTAAATTACTAAATCCCAAATTAAAAACAATTTCTCTTTTGGCAGATGGTCAAGCGTGTATTGATGGAAAATGCGTGCAAACTGAAGGAAATTTAGTTTTCAATTTACCAGAAATAAAGGCAACTGAAGCTAATTCAGGTCTTGCTTTGGATTCAGTTTCAAAACCAACTGATTCGGTTGCAACAACTGAAACGGATACCACAAAGCAAGTTGCTGAACCAGTAAAAAAATCAAATAACGCTTCTCCAAATAAAGAAGAAAAAAGTTTATGGACTATTTTCTTTTTAGCCTTTCTTGGCGGTTTTGCAGCGCTTTTGATGCCTTGTATTTTCCCAATGATTCCAATGACAGTTAGCTTTTTTACGAAACAAAGTAAAACAAAAGCTGAAGGTATTAGAAATGCCATCATATACGGCTTAGCCATTATTGCTATTTACGTGTTATTGGGTTCTTTAATCACTGGAATTTTTGGTGCAGAAGCACTGAATGAATTATCTACAAGTGTTACGTTTAATTTAATTTTCTTTGCCTTATTAGTAATTTTTGCACTTTCATTTTTAGGCGCATTCGAAATAGTTTTACCAAGTTCTTGGGCAACAAAAATTGATTCAAAAGCAGATAAAGGCGGTGTAGTTGGTATCTTTTTTATGGCATTGGCTTTAGCCGTAGTTTCATTTTCTTGTACAGGACCTATTGTTGGTACATTACTTGTAGAATCGGCATCAAAAGGCGGTTTAGCACCAATTATAGGAATGTTAGGTTTCTCTATCGCTATTGCATTGCCTTTTATGTTATTTGCTATGTTTCCAGGTTGGTTAAATTCAATGCCAAAATCTGGTGGTTGGTTAAATACAGTTAAAGTTTCTTTAGGATTTTTAGAATTGGCTTTTGCCTTCAAATTTTTATCTAATGCCGATTTGGTATTACAAAAACATTGGTTAGAAAGAGAGTTGTTTATTGCGATATGGATTGCTGTATTTGCAGCTTGGGCGTTATATTTATTTGGAAAATATATGTTGCCTCACGATTATGAAAAAGCGGATAAAATAGGAGTAGGCCGTTTGATGATGGCTATTATCGTTTCTACTTTTACTTTTTATATGATACCAGGATTATGGGGCGCTCCATTAAAAATATTAAGCGGATTAACACCTCCAATGACTTATGCAGAAAGCACTTCAGGTTTTGGAAATGGGAATTCGAGTACAACTGAATTACCTGAACACGCGCATAAAGGTCCACACGGAATTGTTGCTTTTGAAGATTACGAGTTAGGTTTAGCTTACGCAAAAAAAGTAGGTAAACCAGTCTTATTAGATTTTACAGGTGATGCTTGTGCAAATTGCAGAAAAATGGAAGACAATGTTTGGTCTGATAAATCTATATTACCAATATTAAAAGAAAAGGTAGTTTTGATTTCTTTGTATTGTGATAGAAAAATTGAGTTACCAAAATCGCAACAATACCTTTCTAAAACAACAGGTAAACAGGTAATTACTATTGGAAACAAATGGACAGATCTACAAATTTCAAGATATAAAAGTAATTCGCAACCTTTATATGTTATTATTGATAATGAAGGTAATGATTTAAAAGGTGTAACACCAATGGCATTTAATACCAATATTGAAGAATATAAAAAATGGTTAGAAAACGGGATTGCCCTGGCTAAAAAGAAGTAAATTTTTAAAATGAAAATTTAAAAGACCTAACAATAGATTTTGTTAGGTCTTTTTTTAATCTTCATTTTCTAATGTAAAAATTGCTTCTACTTGTGTTTCGAAAAACTGAGCTAATTTTAATGCTAACAGCGTAGAAGGAACATATTTCCCTTTTTCCATAGCATTTATAGTTTGTCTACTTACCTGAATTTTCTTTGCTAATTCTTCTTGAGAAATATTTTTTATTGCTCGGAGAACTTTAATGTTATTCGTCATGATTTGAAGTATTTAATTTATAAATCATGTAATGAAATCGTATAATAAAGAATAAAAGTAAAGTAAACATATTATAAAATAAAACATTCAGATAAGGTAAGCCAAATATAAATAATGTAAAGAATAATATAATTGCATAATTTAGATAAGTTGCCCATACTAAGCTTTCATATCTTATTTTAGAAATCATTTCGTCTTCTTCTTTTAGTTTTGAAAATCCAACTAAAATACCACCAACAATTATACCGATGGTAAGAATTTCATCTACAATACTGTTTTTTATAAATTTTAAAAATCCAGGAATTTCTCCAATACTTTCTTGATAAATAGAAAAAATTGTAATGTTCAAATAATCATCTGTTGAAATATTAAAAACAATGATAATTAAAGTTCCCAAAACACTTGGGACAAATAATAACCAACCTAAATTTTTAAATTGATTCGGAAATAAAAAATGTGTTTTCATAAAAAAAGTTTAAAATTATTTTTCAAATGTAAAGTTTATTTTACATATTGACAAATAAAATTTACATAAAGTATATTTTGTTTTACTTTTTTGTGTTTTTATAAATTTTTATATGTTTGAAATAAAAATATTTTTCTAAATTTGTAATTATATAAGCCAATTTTAAAAGTACACGCCATGTTAGTAAAAGTCTTCGGAAGCGCCGTTTTCGGTGTTGATGCCACCACCATTACTGTAGAAGTAAATATTGATAAAGGAATAGGATACCAT
>CAZQGY010000017.1:0-47847 GCA_964593435.1 uncultured Flavobacterium sp.
CGCTATATTTGTGTATACTAAATGATGTTTTAGAATGCTTTTCATGGGTTTAAAATTTTAGTCAAATATACAATAAATTAACTTTAAGTTAGCTTTAAAATAATAATTAAAAACAACAACATTATGAACGATGCACATGTACACATGGTGGTAAACCACTTTCCAATTATTGGAACCATTTTTGGATTAGGAATTTTAATTACAGGGATTGTAATGAAAAATAATGTAGTTAAAAATGTAGCGTATGTACTTTTTTGTATTTCGGCTATTTTTGGCTTTGCAAGCATGTTTACGGGTGAAGGAGCTGAAGAAATTGCTGAAAATCTACCATCTGTAACAGATCAAATTATTCATGAACATGAAGAAATGGCTGAGAAATTAGCTTTAGTATTGTATATTTTAGCTGGAATTTCGTTATTAGGATTGTATTTAAATTTTAAAAAGCACGCAAAAGCAAACTTAATATCCTATTTAGCTCTCGTAAGTGCTTTAGTAGCTGTTTTTTTAGGAAAACAAACGGGTACCACTGGAGGAGAAGTTCGTCATACGGAAATTAGAGCGAACGCAACCGTTGGAACTAATTTAGAAACGAATACGACCGGAGAAACGGACGAGGATTAATTAAAACGTTATTTATAATAGTAAAGCCAATTTAGAAGTCATTTTGAATTGGCTTTTTTTATGTTACTTTCCGATACAATATTTGAAGGTTTTAGTATTTACAATAGTTGCCGAAGATTGGGCAACAAATAGCCATCAAAATGGTCTGAACATCAATAAATACTGGACAAATATAGACAAAATATTTAAAATTTGTTTACAATCGAATATAATCCTTTTGAACTGTTTTTAGCTTGTAAATTCCATTCTTGATACATTGGGAGCATTTCACAAAATACTTCATTATACGGCTTTGCATAGCCTTCTTTTATCATTATTTCGTTTAAAACTCTACCATCATTTAGAATTAGATAGCCTAAAAGTCTACCGTATTTATCAACTAAATTATTTTGTTCCTGTACTAATGTGCAAACATCACCCAAGTTAACTTGATCCTTTAAAAAGTTAAATGATAAGTAACCAAGTTTGATTAGTAAAGCAGCTGGAACTTGTAATTCTATTTCGTCTTTTTTTATTTTGTTGCAGTAGTTTGTTTCTGGTGCATCAATACCATATAAACGAACTTCAAATTCTTTTTTTGATACAATATCTTCCAAAATTATTCCATCTCCATCAACAAATTTTACAATTTTGAGCAGACTTTTTGTAATGGTGGTTTCTTTAGCATTTAATTGCATTATATTGCTTTATTTAATTTGTTGTTTATCAGTTAATTACAATGTAAATTTAATAAAAATTATTGTATAATTGCTAAAACACACAACAAATGGCAAAACAAAAAGGACATATTAAATATGTTGGGACGTTAGGAGAAGTTCGTCACTTCAAAATTAAAGGTAATGAAGGTTACTTTGCAGGTCTAAAAGGTGGTCCAACTGCCGAGCAAGTAAAAACTGCACCAGGCTTTATTCGTACTCGTGAAAATATGTCCGAGTTTGCAGCTTGTGCTAATGCTGGTAAATCAGTGAGAATTGGTTTGTCTGCTTTAATGAAACAAATGACAGATAGTCAATTTACAGGAAGACTAACTGCTATTATGAAAAAAATAAATATTGAGGATGGTTCAGAGGCAAGAGGTCAAAGAGCTGTTTTGGTTTCGCAACAACCACAATATTTAAAAGGTTTAGATTTCAATAGAAATATTTCCTTTAATGGCATTTTTTCTGCTCCGTTTACTTTAACGGCAAACGTAGACAGAAACGAAAGTACATTAAGTGTTTCGGCATTTAATCCTTTGAACTTCTTGAATATTCCATCAGGAGCAACACATTTCAGAATTATCAATGCTTTATCAGTAATCTCGGATTTTGTTTTCAATCCTGCAACTGGAGCTTATGAGCCAGCAGAACCAATGTTAAATGAAACATCAAACATTTCATATTCGCCTTACACACCTGTAGATGCAGTAACAACTTTAATTGATGTTGTTGCAACTTTGCCAGATGCTCCAACAATAACAACTAATGTTGCTGTTTTGGGAAGTATTGGGATTGAATTTTATCAGCAAGTAGGAGTGAACTACTATTTATTCAATGCAGGTAATGCTATGAAAATTCAAGAAGTGTTCTAAAAAAGACCATCAGTTTGTAAAGTTTACTACTTTAAAACCAATTACCCTTTCGAAAGAGAGGGTTTTTTGTTTTGCATCAATTTGTCTATAATGGCGACTTATATAGGGCTAATGGTGCAAATAAGTGCGAAACAACTATGAAGTTTGTTATTTGCGATACCTGTATAAAATTACTCTTCTTATATCATTTATGAGCATCATATCCTCTTTGTATTGTTTTTCTTTTTTCTCCAAAAGTTTGAGAGCTGCAACATTTTTCTGGTGCTGCTCGTGTTCCACCATCAACAAATTAGCTTGTGGATTGAATTGCTTTTTGAAATCATTAAGGCGTAAAAACGGAATTACGGAACCAACTAAATGCTGGTGCCAAAATTTTGTTTGCCATAAACTATAAGCAATGAAAAAAAGGCTTTCGCAGTCCTCCTCGTTTTGAAAAATGATAACAAAACTGTTTGTAAATGGCTCTTTTTGTGGCTTTCCGCTGTTCATCCCTTTGTTAAGTAGGAATAAATGCGGTTTTGAATAAATCGTTCCAACTCGGTGGGTTTTGATGATAAAATTGGTCATAACTTTCGGCTTTAAAAATTGATTAGATTTTCAATTTTTCGCGGATTTTCTCTTGAAATGCAGGTGTGCCTCGCTACGCTCGACCTATAAAATTTTTCAAAAGAAAAAAAAGAAAAAAAGAAAGCCGTATGTTCAAGTGGAAGGTTTCAGATAAAAAAGTTTTTTAAAAAAAATACTACCCGATACATCATCGGAAGTATGAGCGTGAAATCGGAAATGGGTTTTGATGCGAACCGATATGGGTGGAGATTTTTTTTAAAACCCGTAGGGCTTGAACTTTTTTTTCTGAATACCTGGAACTTATCTTTGCTCTCTTTTTTTTTATTTTTTGTTTTGAATATCCAAACGGAATGTTCTTGTTTAAACGGATTTAATCTGAAGGATTGGGAGTTGATTTGAAAGATGGTCGTCTACGGAAAGGGTATCAAATTCTTTGGATGGATGAAAAAAACCAAATCAAAAAATAAAAATTCTTTTCATCCGGCCAGAGAATTTGATACTCTTTCTTGGATTTGATTTTTGAGGATGCTTAATCGTCTTATGAAATGAGAAGTTTCAATTTAAACGGAATGTTGTACTGAAAATGGAAAGCATCTTCAAAAAACAATGCATTATAATACCTAGTGGGACGGTGCAGTAGCGCGTGCAAGTGTATCATTTTTTTATTTGCTGACTGGGATGTTTCTGATTGCTTTTGTGGAAAGGTTGATGCCATAGATTTGAAAGAAAGATAATGCTTCAAGCTTTAAATACATTTTATAAGGAACGGTATGGCATCGGCTTTTCCGCTGAAGCAATTACTTGGGATTTTCTAGCAAATAAATAAATGATACTCTTGCTTGCTTCTCTTGATTTTGTGGGTGTTGTAAAATGCTTATTCTTATATCGTGACTATTAGACATAAAGTTGATAAGCATTTTACAATACTTACAAAAGCAATGCAAATACTACCGATTTATGTGTAAAGTTGATAAAAACAGTTACCGTGAACGTTCTTGAAAGCAAGTATAACCGTAAAGTTTCCGATGAAATGGCGAACGTTGTTAAAGACAGTGGCGAAGGACGGTGTTTTTTGTAGCTGGGTGATGCGATGGGAGCTGCAAAAAATGTTGTCCTGGAGCCACTGGCAAGCGCGTTGGGTGTGGCGGCTGTTTTACATAAATGATATTATAGCTTCATTGCAAAAACCAAAAAAACAATAAACTCGCTTTGTGATGAACTATAATACTCAATTATGTAACACAGCTTGGGGAAAAAAATTACTGGCGCAAGTTGCGAAGCGTACGTGTTTTTTCTAAAAACTGTGCCAGTAATTTTTTTTGGAGCGTTGGCAAAGGAGTGGCAACTGAAATGTAAAACGTCCTTTTTTACCACAGAATGAAAAAAGATATTCACGCTATTGCAATAGTAATTAGCGAAATGAAGCAAACAAAGAATTGATGCTAGGAATACTTGGACTAGGAGCAATTTTTGTGCAGCTGAATGAGATAATGATTTAAAAAAAGATACTTCTCTTTAACAAAAAGTATCTTTTAAAATTAATAGTAAACATTAAAACGTTTTTATGAAACCAACACCCAATTGTTTGCCGTTGTAAAAAGGAGCGATAGCTGACATACTATTTTTTTCCTTGGATTTAAATATTTTTTCCTGTATCCATGGATTTATCCAATAGGCAACTTTTGTGCTTAAAATTCCAATTCCAGCACCAGCGACTACATCGGTTAGCCAATGTTTGTCGTTGTAAATCCTAAATGCTCCTGTACCAGTAGCTATAATGTATCCAGAAATACCATACCAAATGGAAACATCTTTGTATTCTTGCCAAAGGAATTCTGCTCCTGCAAATGCTGTAGCTGTATGTCCGGATGGGAAAGAGTTGAATGCGGAACCGTCTGGGCGTTCTACTTTTGTAATAGATTTCAAACTTAGTACAGAAGCTGACATTAGTAAATATGAAGTTCCTAAAATGATTGTTCTGTCTTTAAGGTTATGTTTACCTTTTATTCCAAAAGCATTAAGACCATAAACTGATAGAGCTGGTGCATATTGAGCGAAATCGTCAATGGTTATTTTTTCATCAATATCTTCATTTATTTCTTCTTTTATTTGTGTATTGAAGAGTTTTAATTGATCACTTTCAATACCAATTACACCGTATCCTATTAAAACTGATGGAATGATTAGTTGTTTGAATTTGAATTTATGCGTGCTGTCGTTTTGCGGAATAGTATCTGTATCAATTTTCTTCTCTTGAATACTTTCAATCTGGTTCTGCGCATGTAATGTAGCTATACTTAATAATGAAAATAAAATGGTTTTAAACATGGTAAATAATTTAAAGGGTTACGCGTAGTTTTATACCATTATGATTTCATTGTTAAGATTAGTATTCCGCCAATAATCATCAATCCACCCAAAGCTATCCGCCAAGTAAATTGCTCATTTAGAAAAATAAAAGAAAGTACTAGTGTGATAATTATACTTCCTTTATCGATTAATGCCACTTCGGAGACTGTGCCTATTTTTATTGCTCTATAATAAAAGACCCAAGAAATTGCCGTTGTTAAAGCCGAAACACCTAACAACAAAACATCTTTTTTGGTAAGATTAGAGAAATCTTTATAATTATTAAAAACTATGATGTTAAACCAAATAAAAATAAATACAAAGGAAGTCCGTATAGCTAATCCAGTGTCGGAAGCCACATTCTTTAAACCTGCTTTAGCAACTACCGATGTCAAACCAGCGAAGAACATCGATATTAGAGCAAAAATTTGATACTGTTTCATGACTTAATTACTTTAAATTTTATTCCGTCAAAACTTCTAATCCGCTTTTTATTATACTAACTTCTATTTTATTAGTCTTTAAATTATGAAATTCTCCATCAATTTGAGTGTCTAAGAAAATTTTTTCAGGTATTTCTACGTTGATATTTTCGATTAATGTGTGTTGCGCTTTTTTGAATTTTTCTATTTTATTTGATACTACACATATACCTAAAATTAGTTTGTCAATAAAATTTAGCTTAGAAACTACAACTAGATCTAACTGACCATCATTTAAACTCGCTTTTGGTGTTAGACTCATTCCATAACCCATTTCATTTGAATTGGAAATAAAAAGCATGAAAGCCTTTGTATTTATAATTTGATTATTAAAAGAAATTATCGTTTGCATCGGTTTAAACTGAATGCTTGAGGCTATTGACGCCCGAATATAAGACATCAAAGTTCTCTTACTGTAACTCTCATATTTTTTTATAATCAGTGCATCAATACCAACTCCCACGTTGCTAAAAAAATAATGGTCATTTACTTTACCAACATCAATGAACTGTGTTTTCCCCTTGCGTATAATTTCTGTTGCTTTCTCTAATGCTTTTGGTATACTTAGATTAGAAGCTAAACCATTTCCAGAACCAACAGGAATAATTCCTAATTTTATTTTGGTATTAATTAAACATGATGCTACTTCATTTATGGTTCCATCACCTCCACATGCAACGATACAGTCAGGATTATTAACAATTGCATTTTGAGTAAGTGTAATTGCGTGTGTTTTATAGTTTGAATACTCTACTTCAATCTTATAAATGTCCTTTGGAAAATACTTTTCTAATTCGGTTTTGCCAATATTATGTTTACCACTACCTGATATTGGATTAACAATAAAATGAATGTAAATCATTAATTAAGTAATTTGTTTGTAAATAAATAGTCGGCTGTTTGATACCAAGATATTGTTTCGTCAAGAAATGTCTTGTTCATTTGTAATGGTTTCAAACTATTGTCTACTTTATTCCATTTATAGAATGCTTGTTTTTTTTGGTCGGATAGAATCATTACCTGGTCTTTTTTCATTAGGACTAATTTTCTATAGGTTCCTAGCAAAGCTCGTTCTTCGAAGTTTGATTGTAATACATCTTTTCCAAAGAAATCACTTTGATAACTCCAATTCATTAATGAGAAAAATGTTGGGAAAACGTCTATTTGAGAACATAGTTTATTTATTTTTTGGTTACTATGTTCGGGAAAATTTGCTATCAATGCCGGGATGTGATAATTGGCAACATCTATTTCATCTTTACCTGCACTACTAGCGCAATGGTCAGCAATAATAATAAAAACAGTATTCTTAAACCAAGGTTTGTTTTTGGCTTTTTCAAACATTTTCTTGATGGCATAATCAGTATATTTTACCGCACCTTCACGTCCAGTTCCCGAAGGAATATCAATTGCATTGTCAGGATAAGTATATGGTCTGTGGTTGGAAGTTGTCATTACAAAATTGAAAAATGGTTTATTGCTTTTATAGTGTTCATCAGCCACTTTCAGCATTTTAGTGTAAATGTCTTCATCACAAATTCCCCATGCGTTTTCAAAGGTTACTTCGTTATCATTAATATTATTTCTGACTGTTTTAATTTTATCACTCAAAACACTTCCACGACCACGATCATAAATTGTAAAACCGTTTCCTCCAAAATAGGCGTTCATATTATCGAAATAACCATCGCCACCATAAAAGAAATTAGAGTTATATCCTTTGCTTTTGAAAACATTGGAAACGGTGTATAGGTTTTGATTTTCGGGACGTTTTACAATACTTTGTCCAGGTGTTGGTGGAATACAAAGTGTCATTGCTTCCATACCTCGAACAGTTCTTGTGCCTGTTGCATATAAGTTATCAAAGAAGATGCTTTTTTGAGCTAAACTGTCTAGAAATGGTGTTATATTTTCTTTATTGCCAAACTCTTTCATAAAGCTACCACTTAAACTTTCAACCAAAATAAACACTACGTTCTTCATTTTTGGCTCTTTGTTGGTAGTGTCTGTTATAGTTCTGTGAATGGAAAATCCTTCTGATTTGTATTTGCTGTTTTTATCACTTAATTTATTTCTGATAATATCAAAAGCTGCCTTGTTATTTATAGAAGTATAAAACTCATTGTACGCCATTTGATTGTTTCTGAACGCTGCAAAAAATGAATAGATTCCCGATTTTGATATTTCAGCATTATACCTGTTTTTAGACCATTCTGCTTGATTGTTTGTGATGAAAAAACTAAAAAATAGTGCAGTCACTATTGTAATTGCTAGTATAATTGTTCTGTCTTTTACAGTTGCTTTGGAATGGAAGGTGTTATTAATAATTTTAAGTTTATAAAAAACAAAAAGTATCATTGCGGTTATGGCTAAAACTCCAAAAATTAATATTGGTAAAGGGTATGATTCTTGAATATTTGATACTACCTCATGTGTATAAATTAAATAATCTACCGCAATGAAGTTAAACCTTGTTTTGAATTCGTCCCAAAACGTAATTTCTGCAAAAAATGTAAAAACTAATATAAAAATGGTTAACGATGTGAAAAACCAAATCAAGGTTTTATCGAGCCAAGAACCAATCCATTTATTGGGAAAAACAAAGTAATACAATGCTGAAGGAATGGCAATAAAACTTATTGCACCAATGTCATAAAATAGTCCTGTAAGCAATGTACCAAGGATTGTAAATAGATTGAATGAAACTTCATCATATTGCCAAATGATAAAGATTATTCGTAAAATGAATGAGAATGTTAGAAACCATGATATGAATGCTAAAAGCAAGCTGTAGCGTTTAGAAATATTGATTTTTTTGTACATAATGTATTGGTTAAGTTTGGTTAAAGCAAATGAGCACCCACACCAAAGTATGAATGCTCAAAACATGAAAATTTTAATTAAGCTTTGTTGATTTTGATATTAATATTGATTTTGTCATTAGGACTATTTTTTAAATTATAGTCAAAGGTGAAAACCAATTTTGTAGAAATTTTGAATTAGTAGGTTACTTTGTAAAAAATGTTTTTTAGAATTTATAATTGTAACCTAATCTAATTACTTGTGTTTCGTAATAATCGTTACTAGTATAACTAAAATCTTGTCCTTGAATTTCTTTTTTAATTACCAAAGTATTTAATAGGTCAGTAGCATTTATAAAAAATTCTCCTTTACCATTTTGAACTGATTTTTTCAATCCTAAATCAATAGAAAATCTAGATTTAATTTTGCCTTGCGGAATAATATCTGGTGCTAAATAGATAGCGGTTACTTGTGCATCCACTTTTTTAGCTAAGTGCAATGTGTTGTTCCACTTTATATTTCCAGAGAAAACATCTTGTTTTGCTGCCGAAAAAGTATTTGGCTGTGGATATAAATTTTGAACTGTAAACGCACCGATTTGATTGTAATAGGCATTAAGATTAATATTGGAAGAATACCATTTTACAATATCTTGTGAAATGACCATTTCAACACCTGTATTTGAACTTTTATTTACGTTTTGAAAAATGGCATAAATCAGATTACTACTAGGAACTGTAGAAGCTATTCTTGTTATTGTGGCATTGGCAAAACGATGGTAGATAGCGGAATATAAATAGCCTTTTTTCAAATTTCTTTTGAAACCTAATTCCACTAAATTGGTGAATTGCGGTCTTAGTCCAGGATTACCAACTTTAATAATTTCTGCATCGTCATACTTTGGAAATATTCGAATATCTACTTCGTTTGGTCGGTCAATTCTGCGATTGTAAAATAATGATATTTTGTTGTCATCATTGATTTTATAAGCAAAACGGAAATTAGGAAATGGTTCGAAATACGAATATCCATCAGTTCTATAGGTTGGATGGTTTGGATTTACCTCGTATTCTAAATCTAAGTATTCTAGGCGTAATCCAACTTCAGCTTCGATTTTATTGGTTTCATAAATGTAGTTTCCATAAACGGCTGGAATAATTTCTTCATACGTAGCTTTACCACCTGCACTTGCATCCAAAGGTGAATTAGTTCCTGGAAAGAATTGCATGTTTGTTGGAATAATACGGTTTCGAAATTTGAACCCTGTTTCAATACGACCGTATTTTAATGGCTTTATGTAATCTATATTGAAGTCAATCACACTTTCATCAGATAGCAGTTTGAAAGCATCTTTACTGGTTGAAGTTGGCAAAATATTATCGAAGAAATATTTTTCATCTTCTCTGTGAAAGGTATAGTTGAAACCTATATTCAATATATGTCCAGCTTGTTTGAATTTATGTTGATAGGCAGCAGTTCCCATAACTGTTGTTTTTAATTCATCTTCTAAAAATTGCCAAAGTCGTAATCGTTCGGAATAGTCTGCATTAAAAAAAGGTTGATCGCCGTTATCAATAATTTTTTCTGAACCAAATAAACCCGAAACGGTTAGCATATTGTAATCATCAATATTCCAATCAATTCCCGATTTAATTGTTGTAAAATGGGTGTTTCGGTTTCTTTTTAATTGCTGGTTAATTATTGTGCCGTCATTGTACGTTCGTGTTACAAATTCATTCTTATTTAGGGTTTCTGTGTATAGATAATCGCCTTGAAAAAACGCATTAATTTTATTTTTGCGATAATTGAGTGATAGTGTAGGATTGATTTTTGGTGTTAGTGAATATTGTGGTCTTATTGTAGGCAAATTTTCTTTTCGTTCCCACAAAGCACCTAAACCCGACGTAAAACCCACTTTGCCATTGAAGCCTTCTTTTTTATTTTTTTTGTAGATGATATTGATAATTCCAGCATTACCATTGGCATCGTATTTGGCTGATGGATTATTAATGATTTCGATTTTATCTATTGCTGAAGCAGGAATATTATCTAAACCCGATTGATTTCCAAAGCCAGTTAAAGCTGTTTGCTTGCCGTCAATCAATACAGTAATTTTATCATTGCCTCTAATTTGTACTTTTCCGTCTTGGACAGTAACACCAGGTAAGTTTTGCATTGATTGTAAAACAGAGCCGCCACTTTGACTAATATTGTCAGCCATTGAAAATGTTTTTTTATCCATTTTCTCGCTGACAGTATTTGTTTTAGAAACCACTACCACTTCTTGTAAGGTTGTAGCATCTTCTTCCATTTCGATAGTTCCTTGATCTAAAAATTCAGAAAGTGAACCAACATAAACTGATTGTGTCTTGGTTTTGTAACCAATAAATGAGAATTCTAAAATATAGTTACCCGATTTTATATTAGCCAATGAAAATCGACCTTCCTCATTGGTTATTGTTCCAATAATTAACTTATTGTCATTTGAAGTTTTTAAAGAAACATTTACAAATGGTAATGCAAGTTTCGTTGTCTTGTCTTTTGTGATACCCGAAACTGTTACTGACTTATTTTGTGCCCTTAAATTTGCTACCAATAACAGCAGCATTGTTACTAAAAGAACGTTTTTAATTCGCATCATAGTTTTCCCTTTTATTTTTTTTCAACAAAGGTCTGCATGGAATTTGAAGAAATATTGAATTTTAAAAAACTATTTCGAAGGTGTGCATTCTATCTATAAAATAGTAGTTGACCGCCCAATGGTTTGTATCTACAATCTTTTTAATAATAGATAATCCCAAACCATTGCCTTGCGAGGATGGATTGGACTTAGAAAAACGCTCAAACATTTTTTCAGTCTGTAAAGGTAAAAGTGCACCTGTATTTGAGAATAGTAACCTATCATTAGTCAGTTTTATATTAATCTGACCATTGAGAACATTGTGATTTATAGTGTTTAAAAATAAGTTACTAATGAGCATTTCTACAAGGAAATGATTTGAACTGACTACAACATTTTCCTCTAGTTCGGTAGTAATACTTATTTTTTTTGAAAGTGCTTGTTCACTAAAAAAGGTTAGTTGATTATTGATGATTTCGTGGAGATTTATTTTTTCAATCTCATAGTATGAATTACTATCAATTTTTGATAGTACTAACAAATTTTTATTAAGCTTTACCAGTCTTGTAGTAGTATTGTTTAGGTCATCAATTAATTTGAACTGCTCAGAGTTTAAGTCTTTTCGTTGTAGTATATTTTCTAATTTTCCTTTAAAAATAGCAATTGGTGTTTGTAATTCGTGTGCTGCATTTTCTATGAACTCTCTTTGACTTTGATAGATACTGCTGTTTTTATGGATTAAGCTATCGATGGCATTATTTAATCGGTTGAACTCTTCGGTTGTGCTTTCAATTAATTTACCAGAAGTGGATTTGTCAATTTCAAATTGTTCCATTTTGTCTAAAGCTGCATAAAATGGTTGCCATAATTTTTTTGAAATTATTTTTGTGATAATGAAAAAGCCTATGATTAAAAGTATTAACAGTGAAATGAAAAGAAATACAGTACTTCCAAGAAGATTTTCTTTTTCGACCATATTTATTTTAGCGGAAAAAGTAAACCATTTGTTTTCAATTTTTATTGGTGAATTGAGAACTCTAAATGGTTCATTGTCTTTATTAAGTGCATCATAATAGCTGTGGTCGAATATGCTATCCTTTTGATTGCCATTGAATTTTTCGATAGTAACATTTCGATTGAACTTGTTCCAGAGTGTTATATCCTTTATTGTTAAGTCTTCTTTAGTGAAGTTATCAAACTGCTTTTTTATGGCATACAAATCCTCATTGGCATCATCTTCATATAATATATTGGAAACAATATAGAATGCCGGACCAACTGTGATCAGTATTATTATAGCATAGATGAAATAATAATTAAGTGTTTTTTGAAGTAGTTTTTTATTCATCTTCCCATTTATATCCTGTTCCGTATACTGATTTTAGGTAATCGGCCGCACCCATTTCTTTGAGCTTTTTCTTCATGTTTTTTATATGTGCATATACAAAATCATGGTTGTCTAACATATCTGCCATATCACCCGATAAATGCTCTGCAATTACACTTTTGGATAAAACCTTATTTTTATTACCAATCAAAAATAATAATAAATCCATTTCTTTTTTGGTAAACTCAATTTTATTTCCTTTGATTTTGACCGACTTGCTTATCGTATCTATTTCTATTTCATTAAAGGAAAGTATATTGTTCCCATTGAATTGTTTTCGTCTGACTAATGCTTGAATGCGAACTAATAATTCTGATAAATGAAATGGTTTTGTTAGGTAATCATCTGCACCAAGTGTTAGCCCTTCAATCTTAGTTTCTAGAGTGTCTTTGGCAGAAATTATAATGACTCCATCTGTTTTGTTTTGCTTTTTTAATGCTTCTAAAACTTTAAATCCATCACCATCCGTCAACATCAAATCTAAAAGAATACAATCATAGGAATATAAATCGATCTTTTCTATTGCTATTTTTAGTGTGCTTGCCGATTCACATACAAAATCATTACTACTCAAGTAGCTTTTGATACTTGTGGCAATTTCGATTTCGTCTTCTATTATTAAAATTTTCATATTGCAAAGAAACTAATCAATTTTGAATGAATGTTGAATTATGGAAATAATTCTAATCTAATAATAAATCCAAAAAACAACAAAAACAACAATTTGACTTGGACTAAACCTAGATTTCGTGCAGATGAAAGCGGTAATGGCTATTTATATTACAAAAACCAAAGGTTATTTTTACCGAAATCGGGTAGTTTGTCTCCTTCGAAGTGTGGGAATATTTGGGCTACCATTTCTGGGTATTTTATGGTTACTGGTAGGTTTTGTTGTTTTATTGATTTCCAATACATTCGGCTGAATTGATATACTTGATCTATTAACTCTTTAACTGTTGGAATGTCTTTTAAATATTCTTCATCTGTGCAGCTTAATGTTAATTTTACTGGAAATGGATAATCTTTTGTTGTGCCACTTTCGCTGTATTTAGCATTGTTGAATAGTAGGTATTTTAGCTTTGCTATTTCTATAATGGTTCCGCTTAATGGCATTAACTCTTGACTTTCAGTATCGAATGCTACATAGTCGTTTGCTTCTGTTTTATTGATTGTAATTATTATTACAGGAATGTCTAATCTTAATGTTTTTAATACTTTTTGAATTGGGTCTATTTCTTCTTTACCCATTGGTTTGTAGTAGTGGATTATTAAGCGTTCTACATCGTTGCCATTATCTACTACAAATTTTAATATTTGTTTTCCAATTGCACCGGCTATTAAATCATATTCGTTGTCACGGAAACAATCGAAGCCTTTGAACTCTCCTTTATTGTTGAAACAAAAAGCACTGCCTACAAACCGTGTATTGGTTTCGGCTGATTTAAAAGCACCAACACCTACAATTAATTCTTGTTTTAGTTCTCTGTCTAATCGCCACGGAATACCGTCTATTTTTGCTAATAGCGCTGGTGTTATGTTTGCTAAAAACTCTCCAAAATAGGCATTATTGATGCTTTCTTTATAGATTACTTGAGAGGTTATTTCGTGTTTTAATAGTTCTTCTTTTACTTGGTAGTATAGTTGTTTGTTGTCCTGGTCTTCTTTATGAATTGGACTTATATAGATTGCTACATATCTTGTATTTGGAGTTTTTTCTAAATTGATTAGATGGTGTTTTAGTTCTTTTACAGCAGTAGTTGTACTTTCAAAAGCTAAACTGGTATCTTTATCCATATAGAATGGTTGTTTGATATGGGTTTTTAGCGGAGGAAAGAAAGTTTTATATCCTTTTTCAAAATGACTAAATAATGGAATTACATAATCTTTACGATCTGGTTTGTGGTAAATAAAGAAAAATCGGACGTTTGGGTGTGGACTTGCTTGATATGGTCCAAAACTTTTCATACCTCCTCTTGGGTCGATGCTAGTATTATTGAAAAACCTTAAGTTGTTTGAGTTTTGATGTGTTTTATGAATGTCTTTTGCAGGAATAGTAAAAAAGCCATTTTCATCTAATGGTAAAATGTTTTTAAACTCTTCAGTGTTTAAATAGTTATTGTAAAAATCCTTTATGTAGTTGAAGTATGGCTTATATCTATTTCCTTTTTTTGGTACGCTGTGAGGTATGCTGAGGTGGTTCTTTATTGGTATGTTTAGTAATGGAAATACTTGTTCGAGGTTTTGTTTTGCTTCTTCTGAAAGTAAATCGAATTTGAATATTTCTTTTTTATATACTACTGTTTTAAAATAGTCTGGTGGTATGTTTATATTGTTGATGCTTGTTGTGGCAATTTTGGAAGTACCATCATAGGAAAGTAATAGTGCAGGGCTTTTTGTTAGCCCAGAAAACTCTACTTTCAAAGTGTATTTATTGTATGTTTTGTAACCTGTTGCAATTGCTTTAGTATCTATAAACCAAACCTCAATATCTTTAACGTAGTTGAATTGTATGGCATCTGCAATAGCATAAAAATAATTGTAAACTAATCTTGTATAATAGTGCTTTGAAAAAGTAGTGCTTTGAAACATATCTACAGATGCCAACATATCACAAGCTTGTGTGTCTGAAAAATTGGAATACAAGAATTTGATGTCTTGTAATTCTGTCTTAAAATTATCCCATATCTCATTTGGCAAATCTCCTCTATGAATAGGATAGAAGCCGTCTTTTTTTTCTTTGTAAAAACCAAACTCTTTCTTTAGTGAAGGATGTTTGAATGGGATGATGTTTATTTTAAGGTTTTCCAAAATATTATATCTACACGGTTAATTATTTTATTGTTTTATTTTTTCTTGAAGTGTTTTGTTAAATAGGCTTTGTTTTATTGCTTGTTTTCTATACTAGTTCCTTTTAAGTATTATAATTACATTGTGCTAATTAGTTCTTTAGCTTTGTCTAAACGATATGCCCCATCAATTTCTTTTTTATCAAATATCATAAAATAAGCAAAGTTATGTCCTGCTTGTTTTTCCCATTCATTACCTAATCTGCATTTTCCTTCACTGTCTGAACCATCCAAATGGTCGCCTTTAGTTTCTACAAGTATTGTTTTTCCTGATTTTGTTTGTAAAATAAAATCAGGGTAATGATTAGCTTTATAGCCATTTATGTAGAATCCTTTTCCTTTGTCTAAATTTCTATGCCAAAAAGTAATGTTTGAAGAAGTACCAATTTCCATAATAACCTTTTCTTCAAAGTTATTCATTGCACCTTCTTTTTCATATAAAGAATTTCCAATTGAAGAGCCTGTATTGCCAGGAACAATTTCTTTTTTAAGTTTCCAGTTATCTTTTGTTGAAATTTTCTTAGATTTTATTAATTCCATAAAACGTTTTTCTGCATAAGAATCAGAAAGCATACGTATTTTATCTCTTATTTTATCGGTGTAACTCCATTTTCTGACTAAAATATCATGTATCTGTTCGGCATTCATTCCATTTAAAATTCGATTAACATATTTTTTTATTTCTTGGTCGGGAATTGGATATAAATTACCAATTATTTGCATTATTTGATGTGTTACATCACTTATTTGTGCATCTTTTGGTTTAGCTAATATGTATTCCGCTATTGGGTCTTTAACCATATTGTCTTCAATTTTTACCCAATCAGGAGTATAATTGTCTTTAACTGTTTCTGTTAAATCGATTTTATATAAATCAGACGATATTTTATCAAATTCAATTTTTGTGTCTTCTTCTGAAAGTTTAAAATCTTTTAGTAATGATTCTCTATTTAAAAGTTCTTCATCTGTTCCGAAAATATCACTGGCAGTAACCTTTAAGAAAAATTGAGGAAAATCGATTTTATCAATCCATTCTTTATTTGATTCTTTTACTCTAAATCGTTTTACTTTGTCTCCCATTTCTTGAAAAATATTTTCGTCAACTGGTTGTTTTCCCTGTTCTTCTATTTGTTTCTCTAATTCCTTATTTTGCTCATCTGCCATAGTTTCTATTTCTGCTATAACATCAGTAGTTTCTATTTCGTCTTCAGTAGCATTTGGGTCAAATGATATACGGCTTTTATCTATTGTATCTTCTTGAGTGTTTGTTTTTTGTTCTGGAAATAGAAATGATTCTACAGGATCAATGACTTGTGTAGTTTTTTCTTCTTCAGTCATTTTATCAACAACTCTGTGTTCATTACCACTAAATCCTGATGCTTTTAAACCTTCAACAATACTTTGAAGTGTTTCATTGAATTTTGCTGAGGCAGTTAATACATACGATAGGTTTAATTGGAATGCTTTATGCTTTTGAACGTATGGTTGACGTAAAACACGCCCTAATATTTGTTCTACATCAACAGCACTTGATTTATCTGCTAAAGATGCTAAAATGTATGCAAATGGGCAATCCCATCCTTCTTTTAATGCGTTTATAGTTATTATGTAACGCACTTCGCAAGATTTGTCCATTAAATCAACACCTTTTAACTCATCTATATTAGCTGTTTTAATTTTAATTTGATTTTCTGGTATTCCTAAACCTAATAACTGCTGCTTAAGTTTTTCAAAAGTTGTATTATCATCATTAGTTTTTGATTGTGCTTGAAATAGAACAATTGGGCGAATGTATTTGCCTCCTTCTGCTTCTTGTTTTTTTGCTAATATTTCTAATTTTCGTTGAAGATGTAATGCGTTGTTGATTACTTCTGTTTTGTCGTGATTATTATAGACAATAACTGGAAGTTTAACCATGTGTTCTTTTTTTAACTCTATCGCAGGTACTAAACTTACTATATTACTATTTGCTTTTGGAGTAGCCGTTAAGTCTAAAATAAAAGATGGATTTAGATTTTTAAGCATATCAACACTTAAATCACTCTCTGCATTATGACTTTCATCTACTACTAAAACAGGATTCAAACTTCTAATTACATTTATTAATGCAGTATCATCTACACCTTCTAAAATGTGGTTTCTATTAGCGTATTGTGGAACAAATGATTCTAATTGACCATTTTCTTGATATACTTTTCTATCATCTTTATTGTTTGCTCTTAAACTAGCAAAACTCATAACGAAAATACTTAATTGCTCTTTGACAATTGAAGGATTAAAATTTGAACCTTGTAATAAATCTTCTTTTTGATAGATAATTACTTTGTTATTGAATAGTGTATTTAATTTTTGACGATATGGATGCTCTGGATTTGAAAGAGCATTTACAGTTTGTTGTAATAGATTACTCCAAGGTACTAACCAAATGACTGCTTTTGTTTTAGATGTATCATAGGCAGAAAATATAGAATGCAATGCATTTACAGCAATGAAGGTTTTACCTCCTGCGGTAGGTACTTTAATACAAACATGAGCTGTATTAGGAATGTTGTTTTTGTAGGGTTGCATTCCTGTATTATCTAATAGATTGTAAGGACCTATCTTATCTTCCCAATATTGGTTGAATGCTTTAGATACATTTTTATGTTCTTGAATGTATACTAAGTATTCTTCAAGATTTTCGATTACTTTTTGTTGGTAGCTTTTTAATTCCATAATTTAAAATCTTGTAATGTCTCTAGGTATTTTTTTGAAAATGATATTGTTTTTAGCCATAAATTCTTTTGGCAACAAACAATTATCTGCGTAAATAATATATTGTTCACCTTTTGTTTTTATAAGTTCAAGAGCAT
The DNA here is from genome assembly GCA_964593435.1 of uncultured Flavobacterium sp. Classification (GTDB taxonomy): domain Bacteria; phylum Bacteroidota; class Bacteroidia; order Flavobacteriales; family Flavobacteriaceae; genus Flavobacterium. The sequence goes on from CAZQGY010000017.1 coordinate 18,097, forward strand.
CATAATCTAAAGTGGTTAAACTATCTTTTTCGTAGATAAAGTAATAAACTGTTTCATCTTTTTCTCCTAAAAAATATTTGGATTCAATATTATTCTTAGGGTTTATGTAATTAGTACGAGTTTCTGAGAACCAAATGTATTCGAGTATTTTAGACACATCTACTTTTTCATTTAAATTTTGGTTCTCATCAAATAGTGGTAATCCGAGTGTGTAAAAATCATAAGCACCTTGAACACCATCAACTTTACTCTTGACTTTTTCAGTACCAACTATCGATATACTCCCATTTATTGATTCTATCTTTACATCAGAATATTTTGAATCACTTTTGAATTTATTGTAGACTTCTATTATATTATCTGCTTTCTTTAGACTAGTTAAATTTATTGAATACGATGATAATTCACGCTTTTTGTTACCCTCAAAGTTATAGCCCTTTATGACTTTTTTTATCCTTTCTGATGTAATTGATTCTGCATAATCTTCCATTTCAACCAATATAAATTTTCTAGTGCCTTCATCTTTTTTATTTAGATTTAAAACTGCGTGAGCTGTTGTTCCAGAACCGGCAAACGAATCTAATATTATTGAATTTTTAGGGAAATGAGACAATAGAACTTCAATTAGTTTGGGTGGTTTTACAGTATCAAAACCAACAGGAAATCCCATTACTTCGTTAAGGATTTCTTTACCTAATAATGCAGAACCTACTTCAGCGGCACTAAAATGTGACCAAAATGGATAATATTTTTTTTTATCCACTTCGTCTTCTGGATAAATTGCTTTTTTAACCATACCATCAACTAATTCTAATCGATTTCTTGCTTCTAAATCAGTTGCTGTATCTTGCCCTATTTGCCATCTCTTACCAGGTCTAGGAGGTTGTCCTAGAATTGGAAATTTCATTGTGTCACGTTGATAATCTCCTGCATCAGATTTCTCAATAATTTCGAATCTACAATTTCCAAGTTTACCTTGATGAGGATAATTTAAACCTGTGTCTATTTCTTCAAGAATAAAACCTGTTCTGTTTTTTTTGTTTTTTGCATAAAAAAGAATTGGTTCTATTTTTTGTTGTAAATTAAACCTCGCAGAACCTGAATTTATTGGTTGAGTGGTTGATTCCCATGTTAAATCACCAATGTAATTATTTACTCCAAAAATTTCATTGCACAAACATTTTAGATTTGCATATTCATGTTGAAAATTAATTGATATAAATATAACGCCATCCTCTGAAAGAAGTCTTTGAAGTAGTTGAAGACGAGGATACATCATGCACAACCATTTGTCGTGTCTTGTAAGGTCGTCAATACCAATTGCAGCAACTTTATCTTTTTCTTTTGCTTTAAGTGTTTCTTCTAGCCATTTTCTTATTTTGGGATCGTTAACATTATCATTGTATGTCCAGCCTTCATTTCCTGTGTTATATGGCGGGTCTATATAGATTATATTAATCTTACCTTCATATTCAGGTAACAAACTTTTTAGAGCTTCTAAATTATCACCGTGTATTATTTTATTACCACTTTGTGTTGGCTCATCTTGTTCTCCGTTTTCGTCTGTAAAACCATATTTGTGTTCCAAAACTCTATATGGCACATCTTGGTGGTGACTAATTACTTTATCTTTTCCTATCCAATTTAGTGTTGGCATATTATATATCTTTATTTCTTTTTATTTTTTGTTCTAAAACTTTTATTTGTTTATCAAAGTCAGAGTTTATTTTTTGTGTTTTATTGAAATTGTCGTATTCTTTCGATGCTTTATTGATAGCCTGTTGATGCGATACTTTTCCGAATCCTTCGAGTATTTTGTATTCATTGAAGCTTAAAAACTTGTTTACACTTTCTGCTAATGCTTCCATTGTAAAGGTATTTTGGCGTTCAATAAGATTTTCGATATAATCAAAGTAACCTGATACGGTACGCTCCAATTGTTTGATTTCTTTTTCTTCTAAATAGTTTTTTGCAATTTCAATATCTGATTTCAATATTCTACCATCAGGAGCATTTTTGAAAGTTGTTAATCCCATTTGAGGTTTTGAGCTATCTGCCTTTAAATAGATAATTTCGGCAGCAGTTTTACCTGTAATTGCAAAATGGAATTTGTTTTGAACAATGGCATAGAAGTTTTTAGTAATTTCGGCTTTTGGGTCATAATCTATGCTACATTCAGCAAAAATATCCGTGATTTGTTGGTAAATTCGTCTTTCACTTGCACGAATAGAACGTACTCTTTCGAGTAATTCCTTAAAATAATCTTTACCGAAAGCTGTGGTGCCCTGTTTTAGGCGGTCATCATCCATTGCAAAGCCTTTTACAATGAATTCTTTTAATATGTTAGTAGCCCAAATTCTGAATTGTGTTGCTTTAGTAGAATTTACACGGTAACCAACGGAAATAATAACATCTAAATTATAATATTCTAAATTACGAGCAACTTCACGTTCACCTTCAATTTGAACTGTTCGGAATTTCCGAACAGTTGCCTGTTTTTCCAATTCGCCACTATCGTAAATGTTGCTAAGATGTTCACTAATAGTTGATTTAGTTACACCAAAAACGTCAGCCATTTTTTGTTGTGTAAGCCAAATAGTTTCGTCTTGTATGTAAGCTTCAATTTTTACATTCCCATTTGGTGCTGTATATAAAATGAAGTTGTTGTTGCTTGGTATTAAATCACTCATGGTGTTTCAATTTTGCTTTTAGTTCTAGTTCGGCTACCTGTAATATTTCAGAAGCATTATCTTCTTTTTTTATCAATTCATACACTTGGTCGGCTAACCAAATAGTGAATAAATCCTTTTCATTTGTTTGAAGTAATGATGCTAATAGAGGAATGTGTTCTCTTTTTGCTCTTCGTTCTCCACGTTCAATCTTACTTAGCATTGCGGTGTCCATATCTAATGAATTAGCTAATTGCCTTTGCAATAGTTGGTTTTGTTCCCGCAATTGTTTTATGTGTTCTCCAAAGTTCATAATACTATTATTGACTTGTCTAATTTTGTCAAATATAAAAAATATTTTAACATTTCTTTCACTTTAAATGATTTTTGTATATGTTCCATATTCAGGTTGTTGTAAGTAATTGCCTAAACAAGATTTTAAAAATGAACCGACCGTTCTTTCAGCTATATTGAAGGTCGCGCCTAATTCAACTGCTTCTTTTCGTGTGAAGTTATTAGGTAGAGCATCAAAGAATAGTTTTTTGTTTTGTCCTTTTTTGAAAGGTCCATTTTCTTCGTCTTCCTGTTTTGGTAAGTTCTCGAACATTAGAATGTTGTGTTTTAAATAGACTTCAATCAGTTGTGATGCTGTTTCAAAGTCTTCGTCTAAACATTGAATGTCTGTGGCTTGTTCTTGTGCTTGGAATTTGCGAATGCTTGTAAAAATCATACACATTCTATACAAAACCAATCCTAATCGTTTTACAATACTTTGAGCATCTTCTGAAACAAACGCACTGATTTGACTTAAATACTCGCTGAATGTTGGATTGAATTTGTCCCATTGTTCTTTGGTTAAATGTATTTTTGTTTTACCGCTGTCGAGATACAAAACCATTTCATATACAACGTTTGATAACTTGGCAAAATGGTCGGTTAAATTTACTCTTGAACCATAAGGAGAAGGGTCAATCCATTTACTATTGGTTTTAAAAACATAGAATACAAAACGACTGAATAAACCATCTTCGGCAGATGCAATGATATTATTAACTTGTTGCGGTGTTCCCGAAAGTGCTACTGCTAAACGTGGATTGTTGATTTCGAAATACTCATTATTTGTTTTTCGTGAAATGGAGATTTTTTCGCTATGGAATGCTTTTCGTAACAAATCAGAATAAGAACCCCAATCGTTTTTGAATACTTGTCCTAGTGTATCGGCTTCGGTTTCGCAAATAATACCTGTACCTTCATTTTGTTGCAAGTGTTGGATTATTTTTGCATTACTGGTATTGGCAGGAATGAATACTACTTTGAATGGTGGTTCTTCGGGAATATCTTCTTGTGTATTGTCGTCTTTCTTTTGGAATCGTTGCGCTTTTTTGTAAGCTGCCATTTTTAGGTCGTATTCTTTTTTTTGATCTCTTGAATTTTTGAGTACTTCTTCGTGGTATTTATCGGCTAACTCTTTAGAAGATTGTAACGCGCCTTTACCAGATGCAGCAGGTGCAAGGATGAACGAAAATAAATGAGGATACACAGTTCTGCCACCATACTCACCTGTAACACTTGGTAAGCAACCCGATAAAATTGCTAAAGCACCCGTTAGAAATGTGTCTCTTTCTCTTGGTTCGGAGAATGCTTCTGCACCTTGCTTAAGAATAGGAGGTAAGTTGTCGTAAACCGATTGCGGAATTATAGGTGTGTTTAATAAATAGTTTTCGTCGTCTATTGGTTCATTTTTTGCTTTACTACTACTTGTTTTTTGTTGTATAGGTTTGCGGTTGGCAAAGTCGGCAAACTTGGCAAAATCTGCCGACTGATTTTTATAGGCACTTTGAACCGATGCTTTGATTTCTTTTTCGTCTAAATCGAAATTGGTAGTACAATAGTCAAGTGTATCGGCTTCGTAAATCCCGAAACGATTGGCATTAGATGCAAATAGATGAATGAAGTTATTTCTATTGCCGGTAGTGTATTGTTCTTTTTGCTCTGTGAATTTTAGGCATTTGTCCAATAAAGTGTCCGTTGCTTCAAAAGAAGTTGTTTCCACTTTTTGCGGTTTTGGAAGTGGTATTGCTTCTTCTTGAACTTCAAATATTATTGCATCTTCCTTTATATAAATCTCTGGATCATAAGAAACAAAACACAATCGGGTAATGTCTTTGCATTTTGCATCAAAATCATAACCTGATAGGTTTTTATAAAAAGTTGCCACTTGATTGTATGCGGTAGTGTGTTGTGTTGCATTGGAGTTGATTTTGATGAATACTTTTATTCCTTCGCCACTTGGACTAATAAACGATGCGAACGTGTATTTGCAGTCGTTTATTAGCTTTACCAATGTGTAGAGTTCTGTAACTGGAATGTGGTCGAAGTCTAATCCGATTATTTGAGAATAGGTGTTGAGGTTGGCTTTGGTTCTACTTGTTCCATACGTGCCGGACATTGTAAAACCATTTAAGCCACTTTTAATTTCATCGGCTGTTTTCTCGTCTCCTTTGTGTAATGCGTACCGAATTGAATTTACTTCACTTTGGTATTTATCGGATTTGATTTCTTGAAGAACATCAATAAGGTTTCTTTCTCCTAAGTTGTATTTAAACTCTTTATAAACGCTTACCATCAGCTGTTTGTTTGCTACTTCACTCATTTTTTCTTCGGTTTATAGTTTTCGTTAAGTAGGTTTTGAATGTCTTTTAGTCTGTAATAGATTTTATTACCTAACTGACAATAGCCGATAAATCCGCTGTCTCTCCAACTTTGCGCTAATCGTTTGCTTATGTTCATAATTTTCATAAACTCTTGGTTATCGCAGAATAAGTCGTCTGGGTTCATTTGCTGTTTTTCTTTGAGAATAACAGTAATCTCTTTTAAATGTTCTTGGATTTCTTGGAACATTTTCTCTGAAGGTTCGTAGAATGGCATCGCTTATTTTCTTTTGTGAGTTAGTAAATAGTTTGCTGCCATTGTCTCGATTTCATCGGTTGATGTTTGACGATTGCGTTGTAGCCATTCGTCTAATTCTGCACGATTGAAATAGAGTTTTTTACCTTGTGGACAGAAATGCGGAATTGATTTCTGACTGGTCAATTTGTAGAGGTGTGATGCGCTTATGTCTAAATAGTTGCAGGCATCGTTGAAGTTTAGGACTTCTTTCATTAGGAGATTTTGTTCTCCAATTCTTTGCTCTATTTTTTCGAGCTTTTCTAAAATTAAAATTTCGTTACTCATTGTGTTACGTTTTAAATGGTTTAACAATCATTTCTGACGGCTAAATTATTTTGTAACACACTGGTAATTAATTAGATAATTATATCTAACTCATATATCTAACACAACTAACTGTTTTTATTTACAGATGATTAAATATGTTGTCTATTTCTGCTTTTTTATATGGTTCTCTTTGGTTGGCATTATATAAACTTCCTTTTTTGATTGCATTTCCTTTTTTGGAATAAAACAAGTTGGAACTGTCAATTGATGTTGGATTAAAATTTGAAAATGAAAGTTCAAGTTTTTTAACGATATAGGAAAACTCTAAAGTTTCACATCCTATAAATATTTGTGCAGCACCAATCTTCAAATCTCTACTTGTTAAAACACTAACTAAATCATCGACTGTAGTTTTGTCTTCGTTTAGTAACTCAATATCACGATTTAATAAAAATAATACCGATTTTAAGTTGTCCGTTTTGCCATTAAAACCAAAAGAAAAACGATTACTTTTTTCAAATTTGTAATTATCAATACCTAAAAGAATATTGTGAACCGTTTGAAATTCAGGAGTTGTTTTATCTAAATCAATTTCTGGAATTAGTTGTTTTAGTAATTCGCCAAATAGTTCATTTTTGGTTGAAGGTAAATCTGCCAAATATTGCGGATATAATTTTTCTGTTTCTATTAAAAAACGGATTATGTTAGTAATAAGTTGAGGTATTACATAGGCGGTTAATTCTGTTTTTGGAAAGTTTTCTTGGTCTGTTCCAATACAAAACAAAATATCTTTACACGACTTTACAACGTTTTGTATGATCTCTTTTTTTTGAATTTCGTCAATATCTTTGTTCATAGACTTGAAAACTCTATCAGTCAATCGTGTTGCTTCGTTGAATAAAAGAAAATGATAAAACTTTTGTGTTGTCGTTATTGGTTCTGCCAAAGTTACTTCTACTAATGGATGCAGTATTTCGTGACTTATATCGTTGTTAGGTTGAATCATATAGATTTCTAATCCATCTTCTTTGAATAAGTTGGGTTTGTCTTTGTGAAGCTCTTTTAATGCTTTGTAGTACTCGTTTATAGTTGGAGTAGGCTTGATAAAGTTTGTTGATAGATTTTGTCTGTAAAATTTATCATTTATGGCATTGCTTGCCCAGGGTTTTAATTCACCGTAAACAATGCTTTTAAAAATAGTTAGTTCCATATTAGAAATTGAGTTTAATTCTGTTAGCAGCCTCCATTTTCTTTTCGTCAATTATTTTGGCATATACTTGAGTAGTTCTAATGTCTTTATGACCTAGTAATTTTGATACCGTAAATATATCAGTTCCTAGCGTGAGTTGCAAAGTTGCATAGGTATGACGAGCACAATGGAACGTTATTGTTTTACTAATACCGGCTTTCATAACCCATTGTTGTAATTTTAGATTGTGCCACGCACTGTATTTTAATCCTTTGAAAACTCTTTCTTCAGGTTCACCGATTTCTTTTAATAAATCACGAGCTTGGTCTGACATTGGTAATGTTTCAGCTCCTTTGGTTTTCTTTTGTCTGAAACGAATGTACCAACCGTAATCATTTGAGTGCTGCACTTCTGACCAAACTAATTTATTTATATCTGACCATCGCAAACCTGTTAGGCAACTGAATACAAATGCTGTTTTTAGGATTGGAATTTCACATTCGTGTTTGAGTATGCTTTGTAATTCTTCAAGTGTTAGAAACTCTCTTTCGCTGTCGCCTTGTGGTAAACAGTCTACTTGCTCGGCAGGATTGGAACGGATAATCCCATCTTTAACGGCTTGTTTTAAAGCTGCTCTAAATTTATTAAAATAGGAGTGTGCCGAATTATCAGAAAGGTTTTTATTGCTTGGTGTCTTTGCTGTTTTGGTTAAGTAGTCTTTGAAACCTTCAACAAACTTTCTATCCAATTGCCCGAAAGAAATATCTTTAGGACAAAATTTTCTTAAATGCTTGATGGTACTATCCCAGTTGTCATAATTGCCTTTGCTTTCCATTCTCATTTCGGCTAATGTTTCCATATAGATAATGAAGAAGCCTTTTAACTTCTCCTGGTCGTTGAAGCCATACATTCCGTTTTGAATTTCTAAATGTCTTTTTGAACGAACACTTTCCGCTAACGAAAGGATTTTTTTGTTTTCGTCTTTTTGCGCTTGTGTGAGCTTTCCTTTTTCGGGTTCTGGGATGAGGTATAAACCTAAATATTCATATTCTCGTTTACCATTTTTATAGTAATCGAGATACAAGCTTATTTTGTTTGCTTTCTGTCTTTGTCTTAAAGTTACTTTCATAAACGTAAATTTTATTTATCAGAGGTCGTTTATGCAATCGCCTTTTTTTTAAGTATTTGCTAACGCAAATTTGTTTTTAGTGGCGATGTCATAATACCATCAATTAAAAAGTTTATCTATCTGAGTGCGTTGAATTATTTTCTTTCTGCCAAACTTGTGAATTTGTAGTTCTCCACGTTTTATCATTCTGTTGATTGTCCATCGACTTACTCCAATTAGTTCTGCTGCATCTTGAACAGATAAATAGTTTTTGGATGTAAGAGAGTTGGAGTTTGCAGATTGCAAGGTTGGCAAACTTTGCATTGTTTGCTGTTGCTCAACTAATGAGTTTTGAATTTTGTCTTCCTTGACTTTTTGTTTGTAGTGTCTGGAATTACAAGTATGGCCACAATATCTGGTTAAAGTGGTTTTAGCTATAAAAGCCTTACCACAATAAGAACAGGTTTTCGGAATTGCCATATTGCTACTCATAATATGTTGCGTTGTGTTGCATAATGTAGCGAAGTGTAGCAATATGTAGCATCATTTCGCCAAGTTTGTTGCCTTTGAATTTGGGCAACAAAATCTATCATTGGGCAACAATAGAACAACAAATATAACGAATAAAAGGTTATTGGGCAACAAATAAAAGAAGAATATTTGTTATAAAGTCAACAAAAATAGGTAGTTAACAAATAAAAGAATGATTATTACTTTCCGATACAGAAATTAGCAAAAATATTGCCAAGTAACTCATCGTTAGTTACTTCGCCCGTAATTTCACCAAAGAAATATAAAGCACTTCTGATGTCTATTGCCATTAAATCAGAAGAAATTCCAGCATCTAATCCCCATTTTACTTTTTGAATTTCTTCTAACGCTTTTAATAAAGAATCGTAATGACGGGTATTTGTAATTATGGTTTCGTTATTGCGTAAAGCACCAGTGTTAACAAAGGAAAGCAAGGTGTTTTTAAGTTCATCAATGCCTGTTTTTTGTTTGGCAGATATAGTAATGGATAATGGATAATTAATAATGGATAATTTTTCTGAAAGGAGTTTATGTTGCTCTTCGTTTAAAAAATCTATTTTATTAATAATCATTACGAGTGGTTTTTGAGGAAACTTATTCTTAATTTTTTCAATTTCAATTTTAAATTTGTTTTCATTTTCAATTATCAATTGTAAACTATCAATTAAAAAAAGGACCACTTGCGCTTGTTCAATTTTCTCAAATGTTTTTTGAATTCCGATGCTTTCTACCACATCTTTCGTTTCTCGGATTCCAGCGGTATCAATAAATCGGAAACCAATACCATCTATTACTAATTCGTCTTCAATGGTGTCTCGGGTTGTTCCTGCAATATCAGAAACTATAGCGCGTTCTTCATTTAATAAGGCGTTTAAAAGCGTCGATTTCCCTACATTGGGTTCGCCTACAATGGCTACAGGAATACCGTTTTTAATTACATTCCCTACAGCAAAAGAATCTAGTAATCGTTTTAAAACAAATTCAATTCGTATTAGTAATTCCTCAAATGCTTTTCTGTCGGCAAACGCAACATCTTCTTCAGCAAAATCAAGTTCTAATTCAATTAGCGAGGCGAAGTTTAAAAGTTCTTCACGAAGTTTCGCAATTTCATTACTAAATCCACCACGCATTTGCTGCATAGCGATTTGATGATTTGCTTCATTATCTGATGCGATTAAATCGGCAACAGCCTCTGCTTGCGATAAATCTAATTTTCCGTTTAAAAAGGCACGTAAAGTAAATTCTCCAGCTTGTGCCATTTTCGCTCCTTTTCGAAGCAATAATTGTATAATTTGCTGTTGAATGAAAGTAGAGCCATGACATGAAATTTCTACTATATTTTCACCAGTATAAGAATTTGGACCTTTAAAAAGGGAAAGCAAAACTTGGTCATATACTTTTGTATGGTCTACAATATGCCCTAAATGAATGGTATGTGTTTTTTGTTTTGTAATATCTTTTCCAGAAACCGAATCAAATACCTCGGCAGCGATACTAATAGCGTCTTTCCCAGATAATCGAATAATAGCAATTGCTCCAGCGCCAGATGGCGTAGCTAAGGCAACTATGGTTTCTTGTGGAATCATTTTTTAAATTTTGTTTCTTGGCAAAGATAAAATTTTAGTACTTAGTAATTAGCAATAATTGAATAGTTTTTTTAGTATAAACTATTGCTTGTTTTTTTAAATAAAAAAACCACAAAAGCTAAAAGCGATTGTGGTTTTAAGTAGTAGTTTGTTTGGTTGTATATTTTAGTTATTTAGCATTACAGGCATGACTAACATTGTTACTGTTTCACCTTCGTCTAATCCATCTATAGGAGTTAGGATTCCGGCTCTGTTCGGTAATGACATTTCAAGTTGAATTTCATCACTTGTTAAGTTGTTTAGCATTTCTGTTAAAAAACGAGAGTTGAAACCAATTTGTAAATCGTCTCCGTGATAATCACAAGTTAAACGTTCGTCTGCTTTGTTTGAATAATCTATATCTTCTGCAGAAATATTTAATTCAGTACCTGCTATTTTCAAACGAATTTGGTGCGTAGTTTTGTTAGCAAAAATAGCTACACGACGAACCGAATTTAAAAAAGTAACACGACTTAAAATTAGTTTATTTGGATTTTCTTTAGGAATAACCGCTTCGTAGTTAGGATATTTCCCATCAATTAAACGACAAGTTAAGATGTAGTTTTCAAATGAATAGGTTGCGTTAGAATCGTTATATTCTACTTTTACTTCTGCATCTGAAGTGGCTAAAATTCCTTTTAAAATAGTTAAAGGTTTTTTAGGCATAATAAATTCGGCACTTTGAGAAGCTTTTACGTCTGCGCGAGCATATTTTACTAATTTATGTGCATCTGTAGCTACGAAAATTAATCCTTCTGTAGAAAATTGAAAAAACACACCACTCATTACTGGACGTAAATCATCATTACCAGTTGCAAAAATAGTTTTTCCAATTGCTGTTGCTAATACTTCAGCTGGAACAAGTGTTGTTGAAGGATCTTCTAATGCTACTGCTTTTGGAAATTCTTCTCCAGCAGCATATGCAATTGCATATTTACCCGAATTTGAACTAATTTCAACAGTGTTGTTTTCTTCAATTGTAAACGTTAAAGGTTGCTCTGGAAATGTTTTTAAAATATCTAATAATAATTTTGCTGGTATAGCAACACTTCCTTTACTGTTTGATTCAATTTCTAAACTTGCCGACATAGTAGTTTCTAAATCGGAAGAAGAAACGTGTAATTGATTGTTATCTAATTCAAATAAAAAATTATCAAGAATTGGTAACGTGTTATTACTATTAATAACGCTTCCTAAAACTTGTAATTGTTTTAATAAATACGAACTGGATACTATAAAATTCATCATTTTTAATTTTTTTTGCTTTTACAAATATAATGGGTTACAATTAAATCTAAAAATATACTTATTAACAACTAATACTTATATTTTTTCTTTCTTAAATACGTAAATACGAAACCGAATATTGCTAATAAAACAATTGGTAGCGCTACCGTTAGTATTTGTGTTTGATTGTAGTTATCGTGCACACTTTGTTTATCTAACACGGGTAAGGTTACATCTTTACTTCTAATGTTAATAAGTCCGTTATCATCTAAAAGATAATTTACGCTATTAAGGATAAATTCTTTATTCCCGAAAAATTGTCCGGTGTATTTGTCAAATCCTAATTCAATTGGCGTGCCTTTATCTATTTGATTTTTTATTACATCTCCATCAGAAATTACAATCATTTTAGTTGGAACACTTTTATTTAAAAAAGTAGCATTTTTAAAAGGCAACACACGATTGTTGTACACTGAAGTAAAAGAACCTTCTAACAAAGCTGCAACTGGAATTAATCCACCATTGGAATAATCTTTTGGGCTGGTTTCTTCTGTAATCATTTCCAAAGAAACTACACTTGGTGTTCCAATTACTTTAGAATAAGGTGAACTTTCAAGTAAAATAGTAGTTTTAGCATTGGTTTTTAATAACTCAATTGGAGAGCAAAAATTGAATTTTACGCCATCTGTATTTTTAACAATAGGATGCTTTTTTGAAGCAGGATATATAAATGGTGCCATTTTCCAGTTATAAGTCTCCATCTGACTTTCACTTCCTTCTTTTCCAGAAGCTAATTTTATTGGCGTTCCGTATTCATCTTTAATCATTTGAGGATTAATTCGGAATCCGTATTTGAAAAACATATCTGTCAAATTCAAATCATTATTGTTAACTAAAGTCGAACCGGATTCATTGTACAGATTTTCCATTTCGGCATTAGTTCCATCTACCAACCAAAGCGTTTTTCCACCTTTCATGATAAATTGATCTAACACTTGTTTTTCGGCTTCAGTAAATTTTTCTCTTGGTTTCGCAATAATAGCCAAGTCGTAAACATTTAAAGCTTTTAATGTTTCTTTAGGCTGCGATGCCACAGAATCTAAAGTTATAGGTCCAATATAATAATTATCACGAATGGTTTTTAAAAAATCGGCAATATAAATATCGTCTAACTCGCCATTTCCTTTTATAACGGCAATTTTACGTTGTTTTTCTTTTGAGATTTTATGAATGGCTTCTGCAAAAGCATATTCTAAATGTTGAACGGAGCTTTCTACTTTTTTCTCAGTTGAAGCGCCCATTAAATTTTTCAATAATTGCACTTTTGCACCTTTATCGCCATAATTGGCTAAAGCCCAAGGGAAAACTACTTCTTGAGTTTGTTTTCCTTTATCTTCAACGGTTACGTTTATAGGTGTTAATCCTTTTTCAAAGAATTTTTTCATGACTTCCACACGTTCTTCTTCTTTTTCAATAGGATTTACGAATTGAAATGTAATGTTTGAATTGTAAGCGGAAAATTCTTCTAATAACTGGCGCGTTTCTGTTTGTAATTTTTTAAAATCGGCAGGAAAAGTGCCTTCTAAAAACACATCAATTATTAAAGGAGAATCTACACCATCAATAATTTTTTTAGTGGTTTCAGAAAGGGTATATCTTTTGTCTTGCGTAACATCGAAACGTTTGTAAATATAATAACTCGCAAAGTTTATAATAAATAAACCAATCGCTAAAAACCCTAATTTCTTTAAACTATTTTTTTGAACGTCTTTCATTACCATTTAAGCGATTTAAGTTGATATACTGTTCCTGCTAAAAATAAAATGGTGATACTAATAAAATAAATAATATCCCGAGTATCTAACACACCACGACTCATACTTTTAAAGTGAAAATCCATTCCTAACGTTTTGATAATTCCACTGAAATTACCAAACAAATTAGCTAATCCATCCAACCCAAAATAAAAGAAAAAACATAAAAAAACAGCAATAATAAAAGCCACTATTTGATTGTCTGAAAGGGTAGAAGTGAAAATGCCGATTGAAGTGTATGCTCCAATTAAGAATAATAGTCCAAAATAAGAACCAATGGTACTGCCATAATCGAAACTATTTTGAGCTGCTGTAAAACTTGAAACTATAAACACATAAAAAAGTGTAGGCACTATGGCAATTAAAATTAAAATAAATGCCCCAAGAAATTTACCATTAACAATTTCCCAAATACTTAAAGGTTTGGTAAAAAGTATTTCTAATGTACCTTGCTTTTTTTCATCAGAGAAACTTTTCATCGTTACTGCTGGTATTAGGAAAATAAGTATCCATGGCGCTAATTTAAAAAATGGACTCATATCAGCATATCCAGAATTTAAAATATTAAAATCACCATCAAAAACCCATAAAAATAATCCATTTAGCAAAAGAAAAATAGCAATAACTAAATAGCCAATTGGCGAACCAAAAAAAGATTTTATTTCACGTAGCAATACTGCTTTCATATATTTTGCTTGTTTTATATTGACAAAAGTAATTTATAAACTTGAAAATTGAAACTTTAATTTAAATATGATTGATTGTATTTTATTTTTTGCCACGAATTTTCGAATGTTCTTTGATAATTTAAATTTTATTCGAATTAATTATCGACAAAGTCGATACAAATGATTGCAATTTGTAAATTTTAAAATTGGTGAATTCGTGGCTCTTTAACTTTTTATGCTAAAGTAGCCAATTTATTCACACTCCACGCTTCTGGTTTGTCAGCGAAAAGTGTTTTGGTATAACTCCAAACTTCATTAAATAAAGCCGATTTTCTGTATTTTTCTAATGCTGATTCGTCTTTCCAATAACTGTAAGTGAAAAAAATACGTGTATCTTGTTTATCTTGATACAATTCTAAAAATTCATTACCATCAAAACTTCTTATTTGGTGTTTCACTTCATTAAAATTGTTTAAAAAATCTACTATTTTATCTTCTTGAAAGGTAAGTTTTACAATTCGTACCAACATATATTTATAATTAAATTCCAATAGTTAAAACCCAAATTCCAAAACCTTATACCTAATTCCCAACACCTAAGATTCAAATTCCACAATTACGGCATCCTGCATTTTTAAACCTAGTAAAGTGTGTGCCGATCCTGAACGATTAGGATTACTTCTGTACACCGCAATTTCTAAAAAACCATCTTGATTAAAAAGTGCAATTTCATTTCCTGCCATCGCATTTAAATCGGCTGAATTGTTATTTTTAAAATCGGCATAATTGTTCTTTACTCTTTTAATCGTATAAACAGAAAAACGAATACTATATTGTCTTCCTCTTGCTACTTCTTCTATGTACGTTTTCGAAATATTAGTAACGCAATTTCCAAAATCGTCAATATATACAATATGTCCACGAATAGATTTTAAATTTTGATCCAAAACAGGAACCAACATATTCATTTTTTTAATTTCAGTCAGAGGTGTACCAATTACAGTCATTTCGCCACCTTTAGCCAAATGAGCGGCTACTGTAGCAAAAACATCTAAATCGCTGGTACCTTCAATTAACCTATCGTGAATAGTAATTTGTACTATTTTTTCTGGATTTTTTTTATTTGTTAAACCACCAAAAATGCCATTATCGGCACCTACAAAATAATGTCCATCGTAAAACATAACAATATGAACAGTATCTGCATTTCTGGAAGCATCTACTGCAACAATATGTACTGTACCTTTTGGAAAATGAGAATAGGAAGTAGCTAGTAAGTAACTGGCTTCTAAAATGTTAAATTTATCTATTAAATGAGAGATATCAATAATGGTTGACTCAGGAAATAATGAATATATCTTACCCTTAAAAATTCCGGCAAAGTGGTCTTTTAAACCAAAATCTGTAGTAAGCGTAATTATTGACATTTTATTGTTTATAACTTATTATAAATAGGATGCTTGTTTTTATTATATTTGAATGATACAAAATTACTCTTTTTTTTACAGAATTAAAACAATTTAAAATTATAGCCTTTGAACGAAAGAATTATTGAATTGGAAAACATTGCTCCTAAAGATTTTTGGGGCGCACATGACAGTCATTTAGAGACAATAAAAAAGTATTATCCAAAATTAAAAATTGTAGCTAGAGGGACCATTTTAAAGGCTTTTGGTGAAGCTGAAGTTTTAGATGAATTTGAAAAACGTTTTCGTCGTTTGATGACACATTTCACACGTTTTAATACGATTGATGACAATGTAATTATGCGTGTTATTGAAGGTGATGCGCAACAAACAGGGGAGATGCCAGCAGGAGATCAAATTTTGGTACATGGTTTAGGAGGAAAATTAATCAAAGCCATGACGCCAAATCAACAAAAATTAGTTGATTTTGTAGCAAAAAATGATATGGTTTTCGCAGTAGGTCCAGCTGGAACAGGAAAAACCTACACCGGTGTAGCACTTGCTGTTAAGGCTTTAAAAGAAAAACGAGTAAAACGTATTATTTTAACACGTCCAGCAGTTGAAGCTGGTGAAAATTTAGGGTTTCTTCCTGGTGATATGAAGGAAAAATTAGATCCGTATATGCAACCCTTATATGATGCGTTACGCGATATGTTACCGCCACAAACCCTTGAAGATTATATATTAAAAGGAATTATTCAAATTGCACCATTGGCATTTATGCGTGGAAGAACCTTAGATAATGCCTTTGTGATTTTAGATGAAGCACAAAACACTACACATTCTCAAATGAAAATGTTTTTAACGCGAATGGGGAAAAACGCAAAATTTATTATCACTGGAGATCCAGGACAAGTAGATTTACCAAGAAGAACCATTTCAGGATTAAAAGAAGCTATTTTAGTTTTAAAAGATGTAGATGGCATTGGAATTTTATATCTTGACGATAAGGATATTGTTCGACACCGATTGGTAAAAGCAGTAATTAATGCTTATAAAAGTATTGAAAATACAGATTAATTTTAAAAGAGGCGTTAAAATAAACGCCTCTTTTTTTGTTAAAAAATGATTTTAAAACTACTTTTGCAAAACAAAACAACAACACACTATATGAACACAATAACGACTACAAATTTTAATTTTACGGGTCAAAAATCTGTTTACAGAGGAAAAGTAAGAGAAGTTTACAATATCAATGACGATTTACTGGTTATGATTGCTACTGACAGGCTTTCTGCTTTTGATGTAGTTTTACCTAAAGGCATTCCTTATAAAGGGCAAATATTAAATCAAATTGCTACAAAATTTATGCAATTAACAGAAGATATTGTACCAAATTGGTTAATTGCCACTCCTGATCCAAATGTTGCCGTAGGTCATTTATGTGAACCTTTTAAAGTTGAAATGGTAATTCGTGGCTATTTATCTGGACACGCTGCTCGTGAATATGCTTTAGGAAAAAGAATCCTTTGTGGTGTTGAAATGCCAGAAGGTTTAAAAGAAAATGATAAATTTCCTAAACCAATAATAACGCCAACAACGAAAGCAGATAATGGTTCACACGATGAAGATATTTCTCGTGAAGCCATTTTATCAAACGGAATTGTGACTGAAGAGGATTATTTAGTATTAGAAAAATATACTAGAGCTTTATATCAAAGAGGTATAGAAATAGCCGCTTCAAGAGGTTTAATTTTAGTAGATACAAAATACGAATTTGGAAAAACAAAAGAAGGAAAAATTGTTTTAATTGACGAAATTCATACGCCAGATTCCTCTCGTTATTTTTATGCGGAAGGGTATCAAGAAAGACAAAACAATAACGAAGAACAAAAACAATTGTCAAAAGAATTTGTACGTCGTTGGTTAATTGAAAATGGCTTTCAAGGTAAAGAAGGACAACAAATCCCAGAAATGACTTCAGAATATATCGCTACCGTTTCAGATAGATATATAGAATTATTCGAAAATATTTTAGGAGAAAAATTCGTAAAAAGTGACATCTCAAATATTGAGGAACGCATTTTTAATAATGTTCAAGCGTATTTGGCGAAATAAAAACTAATATTTGTCAATCCGAACTTGTTTCAGATTCTAAATATTATAAAACCTAACAGGTTTCAAAAACCTGTTAGGTTTTATTGTTTTATTCCTTAATCAAATGTTTTACAACCGTTTCCGCAGCGTGTAAACCAAAAAGTGCTGGCATCCAACTATTGGTGCCATAGAATGATTTCTTGTAGTTAGAACCATCCGTAGTTTTAATACTTGTTGCATCTGGATGCTCAATGGAATAAACCGCTTTTACACCTTTGTTTATGCCTTCTTTTCTTAATCTTTTTCTAATATTTTTAGCTAAAGGACAAACTTCTGTTTTGCTAATGTCTCTAACTACAACTTTATTAACATCAAATTTTCCACCTGCTCCCATATTACTGATTACTTTAATCTTTTTGCGTTTAGCAGCAACCAAAAGGTTGATTTTTGGCGTTAAACTATCAATACAATCTAATACATAATCAAATTCAGTAGTCACGATTTCTGAAGCACGTTCTGGTGATAAAAATTCTTCTACGCGTATTAAGTTTAATTCTGGATTAATATCCATTAATCTATCGCCAACAATTTTAACTTTTGGTTCGCCAATAGTACTGTGTAAAGCTGGTAATTGTCTGTTAATATTAGTTATATCAACGGTATCGCCATCTACAATTGTCATTTTTCCAACACCAGCACGAACTAAAAATTCAGCTGCAAATGATCCTACACCACCTAATCCAACCACTAATACGTTTGAATTTTTTAACTTATTTAATCCTTCTTCTTTAAATAATAATGCTGCTCTTTCTTGCCACTTTGCCATAATTTATTGCTTGTTATTAAAAACAGATTGGTAATTGTTCCAAACTATTTCTTTCATTTCTTGCACTGAAATATTTTTACATTTTGCTGCAAAAGTATAAACTTCTTCTAAACTTTCCGAAATTGTATCGGTTTCTAAGAAAATTTTTTCATTTGGAACATATTTAAAAACCAATTCCATTTCTGGATTTCGCAGCAAGTATTTTCCAAAAGACAAATAAAAATCTTGATTTAATAGTTGCTTCGCCAAAGGAATGTTTTTTGAAAATCCGTGTATGATGAAAGGAGATTTTAGTAAACTATTTTTTTTACAAGATATCACTTCATCAAATGCCGCTACACAGTGTAAAATTACAGGTTTCGAAATTTCAGTTAAAAGGGATAATTGAGATTCAAAAACATGTATTTGTAACTCCATTTTTTTTTCGATTCGTTTGTCTAATCCACATTCTCCTAAAGCAACACATTCTTTTAATTGAAGTTTGGTTTTTATAAAATTTAAATCTTCACTTACGCGTTCATCAGAAATATACCAAGGATGAATTCCGATAGAGTAGTGTGGAATATCATCTGAAAACTCATTCGGATATTGATTTACTATTTCTAAAATGGAATCAGAATTGGTGAATAAATGAGTATGTAAATTTACAAATTTCATCGAATTTCTTTTTGCAAAAATACTACATTTTGGTAACTTTTTTCATTAATTTTGTAGCAGATACTTTATTATGATTCAAAAAGCATTTCGCAATTACATTTCTAACTTTCAAGGTTTTTCAAGAGAAGTATGGATTCTAACCCTCGTAACATTTATTAATAGGGCAGGAACTATGGTTTTGCCTTTTTTATCTAAATATTTACACGAAGATTTACATTTTTCTTATTCTCAAGTAGGAACTATTATGGTGTTTTTTGGATTAGGTTCTTTACTAGGTTCTTGGTTAGGCGGAAAATTATCAGATTCTATTGGTTTTTATAAAATAATGATATTCAGTTTACTAGTAAGTGGTTTGATGTTTTTCGGGTTGCAATTTATTACTTCGTTTTACGGTTTATGTATTAGTATGTTCTTAATTATGTCTGTTTCTGATATGTTTCGTCCCGCTATGTTTGTATCATTAGGAGCTTATGCAAAACCAGAAAATAGAACAAGAGCATTAACATTAGTTCGATTGGCTATCAATTTAGGATTTGCCGCTGGACCTGCTTTAGGTGGATTAATTATCATGAATATTGGTTATAAAGGGTTGTTCTGGGTGGACGGATTAACCTGTATTATTGCCATTTTGATTTTCTGGATTAAAGTAAAAGAAAAAAAGAAATCTACTTATATTGATAAAGTACAATCTGGAGATGTTTTAGTAGAGTCGGTTTTTAAAGATAAAATTTATTGGTTGTTTTTAACTACATCTTTAATTGTAGGGATTATGTTTTTCCAATTATTTACTACCATACCTATTTATCATAGAGAACAATTTGGATTAACCGAATTACAAACAGGATTATTATTAACCTTAAATGGTGTTTTAGTGTTCTTTCTTGAAATGCCTATTGTAAATTATATTGAGAAATATAAAAAAGATAAATTAAAAGTTATTATTTTAGGATGTTTCTTAATGTGTATTAGTTTGTTTTTAATGCTTGTAAATACTTGGGCAGGCATTTTACTAATTATGATGTTGTTTATGACGTTTGCAGAAATGTTTAATTTTCCCTTTTCAAACGCATTTGCTCTTAGTCGTGCACCAAAGCATCATCAAGGTCGTTATATGGCTATTTTTGCAATGAGTTATAGTTTAGCCCATATATTAAGTGCTAAAATTGGTATGTTAATTATTGGCAATTATGGGTATCAAGCCAATTGGTTATTTATGGGGATACTAGGATTTTTAGGTACTTTAATTGGTATTTATGTTTTACATTTAGTAGAAAAAGAAAAAATGTTAAAACAAGTTAATTAACAAAATTTTAAAATTTCATTTTTATAAAAATTATATTTTTGACCAACAAAATTAAAAACAAAATATATTATGAATGTTAAAATGGTATTTCAAAGAATCGTATTGGCTACTGCAATCACTATTTTGCCAATCTCAACATTTGCTCAAAACAATCGTTTCAATCAAATGTCACAATCCAAAAACAACAGTTTCGAATTGCGAATTGACAACGCTATGACCGATGCGCAATTGAAACAAGATGAAACAGATGCTAAGAAATTCGATTTTGAAGTTTCGTTTTCTGGTGTAAAGCGTAACGATAAAAAACAAATTACAGCTATTAAAATTGCTTATAAAGACCAAGATGGAAATTCAGGAAATTATAATGTTAGTTCAGAAACGCCTATTAAACCAATCTCAATTAAAAAGCAATTTGATGGCACAGGAAAAGGCCTAATTAATATAGAATCTGGCGTTGCACAAAATGATATGTTTGCGAATGGTTTCGATATGAAAGGTTTTAACGGGATGTTTAATAACGATATGTTTATGAATTTAGACAATAACGTTTTTAGAGGTTTAGTAGATGGAAACACCATTGATTTAGATAAATTTAAAGAATTGCAAGGTGGATTTCAAACGGATTCTTTAGGTGGAAATTTTAAATCATTTACTTTTAAAGATGGTGAAATTATGGGTGACAATCCGGATATGCAATTAGAAGAAGAAAAAATAGACGAAAACGGAACGGTAACAAAAAAGTATTCTGACGGAAAGGGCAATACAATGATTTTTTCAGAACGAAATTTTTCTTCAAATGGTGATAAAATCGATGATTTGGAAAAATTTAAAAAAGAAAATAAAATTCAAATTCAAAAAAAATTTCAATTAAAAGAGGATTCCAACAAATCAGATTTAGAAAAACTAAAACAAGAATTAGAAAAAACCAAAACCGATTTAGAAAAGCTAAAAATCGATTTACAAAAGGATAAAGTAAAAAGGATAAAGTAAAAAGAGCCTAGCTTAAAAATAAAAACACTTGAAAGACCATATCCTAAAAAAAATGTATAATTTAAAATAATTGGATTGTTTTTTAATTATAGTTGAATCTTTTTTTAAATATAGTTACCACTAGTTTTGGATTAATCTCCAATTATTGATTATTGATATTAACCATTTTTTGTTACTTTTCTAAGTGTCAAATAAACGAATTTTTATTGCGAGGGATAACAATATATTTTTGGTAAATTCTCTAATACTCTAGTTGGATTTTTTATTAAAATTATTTTTTTATTTCAAATAGAAACTCAAAGAACTAGCTTAATTGCCTTAAATTTTCTTTCCAATTTTTTTCGGGGTAAGGATATTAATTATTTCATTTACAAGGCTAAGTCTTGGAGTAATTTTTTAGTAATATATTCCTCTCTATATTATATTAGCTCAAAATTAGTTTACTTCCATCTTGTGTATAAAATTGAAATGGAAAACCCTAATTGCATAACCAATCCCAGCAATAAATAATAGGATTATATAGTTGTCAATGGGTACGTCGGGTGAGTCAGTCGGATTACTAGCAGTTTCTCCCGTAGTTCCGAAGTCAGTTGGTTCTGAATCGTTAGATTGTGCCACTAGTGTAGTAGTAGATACAAGTAAGCTTACTAGTATCCAAAGTATAGTTGGAAATAATTTCATGATTTGAGGGAATTTAATTAATTATTTTAAGCGAGTACAATTGATTATCTTGGAAATATATTTTGAATACTAATATTTGGTTAGATTGTGTTATTTCATTTAACGTTATTGTTTTTCCTAAAACGTTGTTGTGTTGGTCGAGTAAGCGTCCTGTTAAGTCATAAATCAAAATATCTTTTATTAATTTATCTGGACTTGTTATATGAAATTTATGATCTTTTTTATGTACGATAACAGTATTCGTATCTAAATTATGAGTAGTTTCTCCAAGGTTTTGTTCATATACAATAGAAAAACGATTGTTAAATGTACCTGTTGTCGAAGTAAATGTGTAGGGGATTGTTTTAATATTTGTTGTAGTATTCGTTATATTGTCTTTAACAAAAACTTCTTGATTTCCTTGGAAAATACCATCCCAATTGGAGAGTTTTATTTTGTATGTTCCAGCGGTTTCACAATACCATCCTAAAGGAATTTCATCAGTTGTAGAAAAGGGTAGTGCACGACCTTGAATGACATACTTGTCGTTGTTTATAATTGAATATAAATAATTACCTACATTTCCATAGGATTTTCCATCGAAATTACCATCTACTTCCATTGTGGCTTCAGCTATATATCCAATTAAAATCTGATTTATATCTACATCATTGTTTGATGTAAGGTTTAGCCAAATATGGTGATTTTCTGTAGCTGTTTTTAAAAATTGATGGTCTTGATTATTAATTCGTTGTAAATTATTGAATTGAACCACTCCATTGTTTTTAGCAATTACAAAAAATCCTTGTCCAACTTGAATACTTCCGTTAGGAATTACTGCTGGTGTATGGTAATTTGGACTATTTATAGCTACTGCTGTGGCGGCAGTTCCTCCGGTTGAATTCCAACTGGCATAATTTGTTCCTGTAGGAAATATTCCATTTGCATTCATAGTAAGCGTGTGTGCATAGAAATATAAAGTCCCTTCTATTACCGATGCATTATCAGTAACAAACGTTGTAGCATTTATGGTAGATGGATAAGGATTGCCCAATAAATTGAATTTATTTGAAGGACTAAATGCTAGGTTAAAAGGGTAAGTACCATTATTAAGAATTCCAGTAAAAGTTCCGTTCCATTCTCCTGGAATTGTTGCTGACAGATTATTTGCGGCTCTAATTGCGTAACCTTTTGCGGCCAAAAATTCGGACGTACTTGAAAGTGTGGCACTTAGATATGTATTTGTTGTACTATCATACGTATAAAAACGATGTGTTAGTGTTTGGGGAGAAAAATTATATATATTTTGTCCAGAAACGGGCGACGACCACAAGGTATGATCTAATCTAACAACAGTTGAAGTATTTCGGTGAATCTTCATATTTCCACTATTTGTTATTGATGGATTGATTTGTATTACATTATTGTTGTTATTTATTGTAAAAGTACTACCCGTATTTGTAGTAATTTTATTACATACAAAAATGTTATTATTAAATGTTACGTTAGAACTATTTTTTACTAAAATTGAACAAGCGTACATATCTGAAGTAGAGCTGTAGTCACCTGAAAATATTACTGCTTTGCTATACGATGGCATTCCGTTACTCCAGGAGTTCCCATTCCATGTAGTAGTATTGCCGCAAGTTGTAGTATCTGTATCTGTAATCCCATTACAATTATCATCTATACCGTTTCCATATATTTCTATAGCATTTGGATGAACTTGCGCATTCGAATCATTGCAATCTGTATGGTCTAAAACATAGCCAGGTAACATGTAGCATGATTCTAATGTAGGGTTTCCATAACCATCTGAGTCTGCATCCGCATAATATAATGTTGATACATTATATATTCTATTATTAGTTAGTATGGTTTTATATGTGGATATAGCTCCATTCACGGATAATAGTTTACATTTTAGGTTATTGCTCACTCCAATAGATATTGCACCGTTTGCAATAACAGTTCCAGACATAATTGAATTTGCGGCTAATGAAAAAGCACCATTAATTATCCAATAAATATTACTTGACTTTGCTCCATTAGTAAGTATCAATTTGGAATATGTACCACTTGTAAACGCGCCACCAAACTTTAAGATAAATATAGCATTCGAATTATTTTGGGCATTTAAAGTTAGTGTTCCAGCAATAGATCCTGCTGAACTAACATTATATATGCCTGGCAAAATAGTTTCTCCACTACCAAATGCTGGTGTGTGATTTGTTATGGTTGGTGTCATGCTAGAAAATTCAGCGTAAGCTAACGCTAAATCTATAGCTGCTTGTTGGGTAACCTCATTAGCAATATAAGTTGTTCCAGTTACAGTTGAGGTTTCAAAGCCTGTAACAGCACCTTGATTAGTACCAATGTTACCTCCTATGGTAGAAGTACTTACATTACTAATGGCACCACTTGAAGAGAAAATAGCAAAATTAGAAGCTGTCCCTAAGGATGGTATGCATTGTGCTTGAGTAGGGAGTAGTGGATACAAAAATAAAGTCATACATATTCCGCTAAACCAATTGAAATTTAATTTTTTCATTTGTTAGATATTAATTATTAGAAATAAACAATAAATATTTTAGCTAGGAATAAATTGTCTGTTTGTAGTTTTACAAAGGTAGATGGAAATGGCTACGCTTATCCATAATAATTGAATATGTGGGAATTTTACAAGTATTGAGACCTTGTAGTATGGGGTTTATTTTGTGGTTTTGGTTTTTAGGTATAAGGTTTTGGGTAGTTGAAGTAAAATAAATTATGATTTGATTACTTTCATTTCGGTTACATCATTGGCGACATATACCTTAATAAAATACATTCCAGCAGGAATATTTTCCATATCAATTGGATTACTTGCATCAGTTGAGGTCATGATTAATAATCCATTACTTGTAAAAAACTCTACTTTTTCAATATTTGTTCCTGCATCTAGATGTAATAGATTTTTTACAGGGTTTGGAAACATTGAAATTTGTCGTGCAGAAGAAGCACAGCTTGCAACGTTTGAATTATAACCTAGTATATTACAATCATTTTGTATGTAAACGATCTCGTTTGCATCACAACAAATCGATGCTAAATTTGGATTTCCAGTAAAATTAACTTCTTGTTCAATAGTTCCGTTTTCTAAAAACAAATTGGTTAATTGATTGTTTTGGCAATTTACTATATCTAAATTAAATAAGTTATTAGCGTTTAATGAAGTTAATTTGTTATTTGGTACAAATAAATATCTTACGTGTTGAATATCTCCTAAATTTAAGGTTTGCATTTCGCTATTTGAAATTTCAATAATTTCAAGATTTAAACAGGCACTTAGATTTAAGGATGTAAAAGTAGTACCACTTAAACTAATGTTAATCAATTTTGTATTGTTACTTAAGTTCAGTGAATTAAGAGGTGCTTGGACATTTAAAAACAACAAGTCCTCCGCATCATTTACATTAAGTGATGTAAAATTACCTGATAAGGTTAAATTAGTTAACTGACTTAAATTATTTACATTAATAGTCGCTGCGCTTGTAAAACATGAAACCGTTTTTAAATTTATATTACTTGAAAGGTTGATATTAACTAAATTGCTTTGTCCAGTTACCGCATTTGATAATGTTAGGTTTTCAAGGTTAATTAAACTAGGAAAATTAAAACTTGATCCGTTAAAAAATAACGATTCAAAACTTTTTAGATTGGTGAAAAATTGAAGACCCGAAAGGTTGTTTAGTTCTGCGTAGGAAAGACTTAATTTTTGAACCAATTGTGCTTCAGCTTGTGTAATTTGATCATCATTATTTGAATCAATCATTGGAAAAATGGTACCATTGGAATCGTAATTAATTGGTAATTCCAACAAGGCATTTTTGAAATTTAAATCAGGAAAATTAATGATTTGAGCGGTTGATATTTGAAATGAAACACCCACAATAAATAGAACTAATTTTTTCATACTTTTAATTTTATAAATCCAACTGCTTAATTAGCAAATTTTTATAAATTTAATTGAACGAATTATTATTCTATTAATTTTAACATTTTAAATAAAAATTATAACGTTTGTTTATGTGTGACAAGATTTATGATTAGATTGTACATTATTTATTAAATTCGTTTTAATTTCATTTTATAATTGTCACAATCTCTACACGTGTGACTAGATTGCCACGTTAAAGATAGTTCATGTACACCTTGACCGTTCCCCAATTTTGAAGTATTTAAGTCGTAGGAATACCCCAATTTGAATTCGCCAGCTCGCATGGATACAAATGGATTTAATGAAGTTAAAATATGACTATTTGGGCTTTTTCCTTCTGGATTAGTAGAAGCAATTATTCCAAAAGCAAAAGTGTTCATTTCTAATGAAGTACTAAAATCTAACCTATTATATTGTGATTGTCTCATATAATTGAATGAAAATAATAGATTCGAATCTTGTGGTAATATCATGAAAGGGGTATCACTTAATTCAAAGAAATACCCGCCATGTAAGGTGAAATACAAATCTAAAGGTACATTGCCATTTTCAGTAAAAGAAATATCTGGTCTACCGAGATGCTTCAATGTGGCTCCAAACCAAGCGTTTTCTTGGTCTACTAAAACACCTGCTGAAAAGTCAACAAAATTAATATTGTTTTTGTTTTTTTGATATCCAGGGTCGATGCTACTTCCAGAAATGGCACCAGTATTGATGTTAATTTGGTCTTCTAATAAAAGATTGCCAAAATTAAAATCTTTTCTTCCATATCCACCTTCTACACCCAATCTAAGTCGCCAATCCCTATTAATGTCTACTCGGTATGAAAAAGCACCGTTAATTTGAAAAAAGTTATAGTCTGTAAATACTTCTCTATGATTTAATACTGTAAGTCCAATCCCTATGTTGTCATCTACTAAATTGTTTGCAAATCCGTATTGGGTGTCAACTCTTCTATTTCCATCAGGCCACTGACTGCGGTGGAGTAGCCCTGCATTCCAGGCACTAGCTGAACCTGTAAAGGCTGGGTTTAACGTTTCAGGTACTAATAGAAATTGAGTAAAAACAGGATCTTGTGCTTGCAAATGCAAACAAGAGAAAAGAAATAAAAGGGCGGTATATATGTTAAATTTCATTTTACTATTTCTTATTTTATTAATACAAAAGTTTGATTTTCATTTACTATAGTTCCATAAAACGTTTCTGCTGTTACTTTACTATAATAATTTCCATTTTCTCCGGGTGTATCTTTTATTTTACCATTCCACCCCGCTATTACATCTCCTGTTTCGGAATATATTAAAGATCCCCATGTATCATAAATATCTAATCGAACATTTTTTAATCCTTTTGTTACTGGTCTAAAGGTATCATTAAGCGAATCATTATTTGGTGTAAAAGCCGTAGGCACTACTAATAGATATCCTTTTTCTATGATTAAACTTATAATTGTTGTTTTTATACAACCTAATGGATAGGTTACAGTTTGTGTTACTACATAATCGCCTTCTAAAACATAAGTATGTATTGGGTTTTCTTCGGTAGAAAAGGTGCCGTCTCCAAAATTCCAAGATATGCTAATGTAATCACCAGTTGCCGTATTGGTAAATTGAATAGGGTCTAGCATGGAATACAATCCGAATGTAGTATATGCATACGAATTTTGTGTAAATCCAGCATTTCCAATAATTGGATTCGAAATGGTAACACTTTGCGATGTAGTACATCCGTTAGCGTCTGTTATAGTTACTGTAATTAATCCATTTAGTGTAGTCGACATGAACTCGTTATTTGTTCCAGAAACCGTTCCGCTCGACCAGTTAATTGAGAATGGAGGCATACCACCCGAAACATTTGCTTTGAAAAGAGTAGTTATTGTTCCCGTAGCACAATTTACTTGTGAATCTTGATCCAAAACTAATGTTAAAGGTGAAGGTCTTGAAATCGTGAAAGAAGCCGTTTTAATACATCCTCTGCTGTCTGTTACAATTACAGAATAATTGCCATTTGAAATATTTGAAAGGTCTTCTGTTATTGCTGCATTTGACCAAACATAAGTAAATGGTGGCGTTCCACCCGAAACTACAAGATTTATAGCTCCGCTACTGGCATTGAAACAATCCAATGCATTTTGTACAGTGGCATTTAATACTAAAGGCTGAGGTTCTACAATGATAAATGTTCTGTTGATGTAACAGGGTGTACCATCAGAAATAGAAACACTATATACTCCAGGTAATAAGTTATTTCTAACAGTTCCCGAAGTACTTCCGTCACTCCAAGTCACTACAACCGGAGCTTGTCCGCCAATTAAATTTAATTGGATACTTCCGTTATTGGCACCAAAACAGGAAATATTTGTTACTATTGGATTAATTGTAAATATTGGTGCTTCTTGGATTACTATCGTAATTGGTTTGACACATCCATTGGCATCTGTAATAGTAATCGTGTAACTTCCAGCAGCTAAATTATTTTGAAAAAATCCAGTAGCAAAATTATCCCAATTCGCTTGATAAGGAGCTGTTCCGCCTGATACATTTAATGTGATAGAAGCATTGTTTGCTCCGTAACAAGTTATTTCAGTTATGGTAGGTGTTATAACAATATCATCTGGTTGCGATACTACTAATCCGGTTACTGTTTTTGTTCCACCATTTGCATCTGTTATCAATACAGAATATATTCCTGCTATTAATCCGGTAAACTGAGGATTTAAATTGGTTGAATTCGTAATGGTTTGCACAATTACATTTGAACTGTTTAATAAAATATAATTATATGGACTAACCGATTCTTGGGTAATTTGAATTCCTACAGCACCATTTGAATTTCCAAAACAAAGTAAATTTATAGTTAATGCAGGGTCTTGTTGTACTAAAAGTTCAGGTGGTTGTGTCAGTGTAAATATTAATACGATAGGTGAGCAATATCCATCATTTATAGTTACAGTATAGGTTCCTGCAATTAAACCTGTTAAGTCTTCGGTGGTAGCGGTAAATCCATTAGGTCCTACCCAATTATAGGTATAGGTACTAGAACCGCCAGTAACCGTTAAGTTGATGGTTCCATCATTTCCTCCAAATATACTTACATTATAGCCGTTATAGTTAGAAAGTACTCCTGAAGCTATAAACGTAGGATTTACCGTAATGGTATAAAAGGAATTATTTCCAGTACATGAGTTTCCATTACTAGAAAAAGTAGCTGCCGCAGTATAGGTAATTGTTAAAGGCGTATTCGTTGTATTAACTAACGTTTGTACTGGAATAGTATTGGTTCCTGAAGCAATTGCTCCATTTATACCAGTTGGTATGTTTGCAGTCCAATCAAAAATAAAACTACCAGGCAATGATGAACTTAATGTTACTTCACTACTAGCAGTATTGTTACAGATGGTTTGGTTGGCAAAATTGAAAAGTACATCTGGTTTTGGATATACATCAATTGTAATTGTAAATGGAGAACCAATACAGGTGCCTGATGTTGGTATAACCGTATATATGATTGTTTGAATTACAGCAGTAGTATTTGTTAATACTTGACTAATTTGACTACCCGTTCCTGCACTAGCTCCTGTTATATTGGTATTGGTATTTATAGTCCAAGTATAGGTAGTGCCAGTTGGTACGATGGTATTTGCATTTGGTGTGCCATCTATAGGTGCCACACTAAAGCCTTGTTCACTACAAATTACTAATGCTTGATTTTCAATTGCAGGTTTCGGATTAACTGTAATGGAATAATTGAAAGTACTACCTGCACAAGCAGAGGCATCATTGGTTT
>CAZQGY010000018.1:0-13594 GCA_964593435.1 uncultured Flavobacterium sp.
GGAGATAGGGTATAGGGCATAAGGGATAAGTCTATATTCTAACAATCTAAAAGTCTAACCAGTCTAAAAAATCTAACAATCTAAAAGCTAATCGCTAAAAGCTAAAAGCTGAAAGCCATTAAATTTTGAACAACCAACAACGAATTTTGAATTTTGAAATAAAAGAATGAACACAAGAGCACAACAACTACAAGCCTTTGAAAGATTACTGGATATTATGGACGATTTACGTGAGAAATGTCCGTGGGATAAAAAGCAAACGTTAGAAAGCTTGCGTCATCTTACCATAGAGGAAACCTATGAATTGGGTGATGCCATTTTAGACCACGATATGCCTGAAATTAAAAAAGAACTGGGCGATTTGTTGCTACATATTGTGTTTTATGCAAAAATAGGTTCGGAAACAAATGATTTTGACATTGCCGATGTGGCCAATAGCATTTGCGATAAGTTAATAGACCGCCATCCTCATATTTATGGCGATGTGGTGGTGGAAAACGAAGAACAAGTAAAACAAAATTGGGAAAAGCTGAAATTAAAAGAAGGCAGAACCTCCGTTTTAGAAGGCGTTCCTAAAAGTTTACCCGCTTTAGTAAAAGCCAGCAGAATACAAGACAAAGTAAAAGGTGTAGGATTCGATTGGGAAGAAACCCATCAAGTTTGGGAAAAAGTACAAGAAGAAATTGCCGAATTACAAGTCGAAATAGCGGCTAAAAATCAAGATAAAATGGAAGCCGAATTTGGTGATGTGTTATTCTCTATGATAAATTACGCCCGTTTTTTAAACATCAACCCAGAAGATGCCTTAGAACGCACAAACAAAAAATTCATTAACCGCTTTAAATATCTAGAAAGCAAAGCCACCGAATTAGGCAAATCATTATCTGATATGACCTTAGCCGAAATGTATGTGTTTTGGGAGCAAGCGAAAAGGGTTTAAGAGGTAAGCGAAAAATCTAAAAAGTCTAACAATCTAAAAAGTCTAAATTATCTAACAATCTAAGAAGTCTAATATGTCTAACAATCTAAGAAGTCTAAGCAGTCTGCTATTAAGCATCCTATTCATTTCTTGTGGTGAACCGGATTGTGGTTGTATGCCACCACCTGACGAAGCAATGTATTTTCCACCCAATACGGGCACTTGGGAAACCAAATCACCTGAAAGCTTAGGTTGGAATACAGCTAATATTGCAGCACTTGACGCATACTTAATTGAAAAGCACTCAAAAAGTTTTATAGTTTTACACAACGGAAAAATAGTTTTAGAAAAGTATTACAACGGACATACTGCAACTACAACCTGGTATTGGGCAAGTGCCGGAAAAACGCTAACTTCAACCATTACAGGGATTGCAGCACAAGAAGGATTTATAAACATTAACAACAAAGTATCCGATTATATAGGAATAGGTTGGACGAGTGCCCCAATAGCAAAAGAAAACCTGATTACTTGCAAAAATTTATTAAGTATGAATTCTGGGTTAAATGATGCCTTGGGCGATACGGTTACACCCAATAATTTACAATACGTAGCCGATGCCGGCACCCAATGGGCCTATCATAATGTATATGTAAAATTGCAAGATGTCGTGGCCACTGCCACTAACCAAACCTGGGACAATTACTTTAACAACAAATTACGCAACCCAATTGGCATGACTGGCGCTTGGGTGACCGATCCAACGGCTTTAAGTGTTTATTGGAGCAACAGCCGAAGCATGGCGCGTTTTGGCTTACTGGCTTTAGCCAATGGCAATTGGAATGGTACACAAATTATCAATTCAAATTATATGAATGCTGCCACAACAACTTCGCAACCAATTAATTTGGCTTACGGGTATTTGTGGTGGTTAAACGGAAAAAGCAGCTTTCATTTACCGCAAAGTCAATTGCAATTTAATGGTAGTATCATTGCTACTGCTCCTGAAGATATGTATTGCGCCTTGGGTAAAAACGACCAAAAAATATATGTAGTTCCAAGCCGAAAATTAGTCATCATACGTATGGGCGATGCCGCTGACAGTAGTAACTTAGCGCTTTCTAATTTTGATGAAGTACTTTGGCAGAAGATTAATGCGGTGGTGAATTAGAGTTTAGACTTCTTAGATGGTTAGATTTTTAGACACCTTAGATTTTTAGAATATAGAGAATAGAATATAGACTTTTTACTTTTACATTACCCAAGTCTAATAGCCATGAATTCATACTACAAAAAAATACCAGTATGTAAATGATTGTAATAAATAAAAAATTCTTTTGATGTGTAAGTTTTTTAATCTAAATTTGAAATGCTTAATAAAAATAAGCGAAATAAAAGCAAGCAAAACTTTCGCCAATCTTGCCAATTTGGAATAAAAGTAGTTTGAAAGTTTCGCATATTTACAAGTTATAGCTAATTTTAAGAAAACCCGTAAAAAAATGACGTAATGCAAAAATATTTAAAAATTACAATATTCTTATTAATTGGCATAACTCAGACAATAGCAAGTCAAGGTTTAGAGATTTATCAAGTAAAAAATATTTACCCAAACTTTTCGCAAGATGTCGGATGTCATTATTGTTCAACACCAAAAGCAGAAGATTTATTTGATACTCCATTAATTTCCGAAAAAGATATAGTAAAATTCAATTGGGAAACTCAAAAAATTGAGTTAACAGAAGATGCTCAAAAAAAAATTAATGAGTTAAAAATTCCTCTTCAAGGTCTTCCAGTTGCTTTTACAATTAATCGGGAAATAATTTATGTGTTTTGGTTTTGGAATGAAATATCATCTTTTGGTTGTGATAGAATTTTTACTTATCCAAAACTAGATTTTAAAATTAAATTTGGCCTGCCTAGTAGTTTTAAATTTGGTAACGACGAAAGATTTGACGAAAGATTAAAAACATACTTAAATAAGAAAAACTAGCTATAACAGGCGTTCCTATGTAAAGCACCATAAAGTTATTAACAACTTTGAGTAAGGGTTATATTTCGTTTATTCTCGAGTTAATAATTCGCAACACGGCTTGTTGGTAAAGTTGGCAACTAACTTTTGTCCGCCAAAGGCAAGGACATAAAAAGTTAGGCTAACTTTATCAATGATGCCACGATAGATTTTTCTCTTTTATTTCATGTTTTTCTTTTTAAATTCTTAAAGCTCACGCTCCTATATGTGGTCTCCAATTCCTCGCAGCCACCAGCATCGGTATGATTGTAAGAATAAATAAAATAGCTACCTGCTTGGCGCTGTGGCTTCAGACAATCGGAACCACCACGGCTGTTTTGTAGTCTATTTCTCTTGTATGGTTGAGCTTGTTAAGAAAATTTTACTTTTTTATTGTTCTATAACTAAATTACGATTTATTTGATAAGGTGTTTCCGTTTTGATGACCGATAATATTCTTCGTGCCATTTTGTGAGCTACTTTAACAATGATGCTCTTTACATTTTTCCCTTGATG
The DNA here is from genome assembly GCA_964593435.1 of uncultured Flavobacterium sp. GTDB lineage: Bacteria > Bacteroidota > Bacteroidia > Flavobacteriales > Flavobacteriaceae > Flavobacterium. The sequence goes on from CAZQGY010000018.1 coordinate 3,444, forward strand.
TTTGCGATAATATTGTTGCATCTCGATATCTTTTCTAATGGCAACCCAAGCCGCTTCTATCAAGTAACTTCTAAGTTGTGAGCGACTTCTTGGTGTAATTCCCAAACATTTTTCACTATCGCCACTATTATAAATGCCAGGAACTAATCCAATATAAGAACTAAATTGTGCTTCGGTATTAAATCGACGTAAATCACCACATTCTGCTATAATTACACTGGCTAAATAACCGCCAATTCCTGGTATGGATTTTAAAAGATAATAGTCTTTTTTGTTGTTTTTTCTACAATGTAATCTCATTTGATTCGCAATTTCTAAATATTCTGATTTAATAAATTTATAGAATCTTATTTTACCTTGTAAAGCCAAATCGCCACAACTCGTACTAAACTTTAATTCTTCTAACCAAGAAACAAAATCCTTACTCCAATTCGAATTATCAAACTGGTCTGGAACTTTGATACCATGAAAAAGCAACATACTTTTAATATGTGATTTGGTTTGCCGTAATTTCTTGGTTACTTGAGTCCGATGTCGTGCCAAAGTAGTAAACTGTTCGTGTTCTTCTGTGGGAATGTAAATTCCTTTTAGGACACCCGCTTTTAATTGATTAGATAAGTTTTTCGAATCTAAAGCATCCGTTTTTTGATAACGCTCCTTATCACCAGTCTTCACATCTGCTGGATTAACAACCAAAACATGCCAGCCCAAATTTAAAAAATAGCGAGCAACGGAAAAACCACAACATCCAGCTTCATAAACCAAATGTACTTCATGATTCGGAAAAGTTCGTTCAACATATTGATACAAATCCTCTGAAACGGAGGGTAGAGAATACGTTTTATGGAAAAATAAATCCGTTTGAATAGAAACTGTCCAACTTTTTTTGTGAATGTCTAATCCAATGAATATCTTTGGAATAGTTAAGGCATCATGTAATTGCATAAACTTCGTTTTTAGGAAACTCAAAGTTATGCTTTTACATAGATGCTTGGCAAGATTGCGAATTTTGTAGTAAATTCACGTTTACATTTCGCAAGAAATTTTATCTTTAACAGAAAATAAGTAGTTCCGAAGTTCGCAACCTCGCCAAGCGCCGGAACGTTGTGTGCAATTTCTGAAAAACGAAACTTAATAAAATTAAAATCAATTAAATACATTCAAATTATGAGCAAAAAAAGATTAGTTCTTTGTTTAAAAATTATAATTGTTTTCTGTCTATTTATATCGTGTAAAAAAAGTGAAAATGTTGAAAATGTAAAAATTACATCCAAAAATTTCTCAATACTTGTAGCCGACGATTTTGAAAGAACCAATAATTTAAATGAACTTTCAGAAGTTCAATTTCAGAACAAAGAAAAAGATTTATACTTCATAATTTTACAAGAGCCAAAAATAAATTTTGAAAATGCTGTAAAACAAAATCTTCACAAATCAACACCAAATTTATTGGGGTATTTTAATGTTATCAAAAATCATTTTCAAGAAATTACAAAAGATTTCAAATTAAGTGATTTTGGAAAAACCAAGATTGATTCTTGTAACGCAATAGTGTTTTCTATGTCAGGCATTGATCCTGAAGACAACAAAAAAATATATTACAGATATGCAATAATTGAAGATGAAAAAAATTATTATCAAATAATGTCTTGGACTAATTTAAAAAACAAATTATTACTAATCGGAAAAGTTGACCAAACAATAAACTCGTTTAAAAGAATTGAAAATTAAAACTGCACACAACAGCGGTTTCAAGAAATGGCGTGGCTCGGGATTTATTTGAAATTGGAAAGGTTTTTAATTTAAAGTTTTGTTTATATTTATAAAGGCTTGTTATTATTGGTTCATCGCCACTTCAGGCTGTGAAAAAACCCCTTTTTCATTTTAAAATCTAAACACACCACTTATATTACTTATTAAAATACTTTTTCCGTAACCAAAAAGCCACTTGAACTAAAATAATTAAAGCGGGTACTTCCACTAACGGACCTATTACTCCTGCAAAAGCTTGACCGCTACTAATGCCAAAAACACCAATGGAAACGGCAATTGCCAATTCAAAATTATTACCAGAAGCAGTAAACGATAAGGCTACCGCATCACGATAATTGGCACCAATTCTCTTAGATACAAAAAACATCAAGAAAAACATAATAGCAAAGAAAATTACTAACGGAATGGCTATTCTAATCACGTCCAAAGGTAAATCTACAATCATTTCACCTTTCAAACTAAACATAATTACGATAGTAAATAACAATGAAATTAACGTAATCGGAGACACAAACGGAATAAACTTTTGATTGAAAAAAGTTTCGCAAATATATTTTTTTATTGCATACCTACTAACAAGGGCTAACCCAAACGGAATGCCTAAATAAATTCCAACGGTTTTTGCAATTTCTATAATGGTTATGTTCAATTGTAACCCTTTGATACCAAACAAAGGCAACATAATTTCAAGATAAAAATACGCATACAAACTAAAAAAGAAAACTTGGAGCAAACTATTAATTCCAATTAAACCAGCGGTTAATTCGCGGTTGCCTTCGGCGAGTTCATTCCAAACGATAACCATAGCGATACATGGTGCTAAACCAATAATAATTAAGCCCGTCATATATTCTGGATAGTCTTGTAAGAAAAAAGTAGCCAACAAAAACATTAAAAATGGCCCAACAATCCAAGTAATAAGAAACGAAGCTGTTAGTAATTTTGGCTTTTCAAACATTTGTGGCACTTTTGAAAAATCGATTTTAGTTAATGGCGGATACATCATTAAAATTAATCCAATTGCCAAAGGAATATTCGTAGTTCCCGAAGAAAACGAGTTAATAAAATCAGCTGAATTTGGTATAAAATAACCAATGGAAACACCAATTAGCATTGCTAAAAATATCCATAAGGTTAAAAATCGGTCTAAAAATCCTAATCTTTTTTTCATTTTAATTTATTTTATTTGAGAAAATACAAAATATAGTTCGCTGGCAATTTGCAAACTACGTGCTGCGTATTTTTCGTTCATTAAATCCGTTCCATCGAAAGCTTTTGGGTCCTCATATTTGATTGGAAACCTGGCTTCTGCCCCAAAAACCATAGGACAAGCTTCATCGGCGTTGTTGCAAGTCATAATAGCAGCGAAATTAGTTTTCGGATTAAAATCATCGAAATACGTTTTTGAAAAACAAATTACTGAATGCTGATTTTCATCGAATTTCACAGCATAAACTGGATTTACTGTATCTGAAATTATTTGAATTTCAAATCCTTGATTCGTTAAGGTTTCAGCCACTTTTGGAAACATAGCCGTAGCTTCCGTTCCACCTGAATAGCAAAATACGTTTTGAAGTTGAAAATGAAACGCCATAGTTTGAGCCCAAATTTGCGACAAATGACTTCTTCGAGAATTGTGCGTACAGATAAAATTCAAACGAATTTCTTCTTGATTATTGACTTTGTTTTTAATAAAATCCATTAACGGTTGTAAAACTGCTAGTCTTTCAATTGAAACAGGAATTTCTTTTACAATTTCAATGGTTTTTGATAAATTTTTGAACATATTTTTCGCAATTTATATTAACAACATTTGGCATCTAACTTAATATACATGCCCATAAAATAACGACCAATGGTTTCAAATAAGTCTTTGTTTAAACAATAACAAATTGATTTTCCTTCGATAGTTCCTTGTATGATGTTGGCATTTTTTAATTCTTTTAAATATTGAATAATAGCTACTCTAGCTGGGTTTGCCATAGCTTTAAACAAGTTAGCCATATCGTTTTGTTCGATTGTAAAAGATTCAGATTTTGTAATTCCCTTTTTATCATATTTATATATCAAATATTACGATATAAATGATTATGAAAAAAATTATTTCATTTTTTGTTCTATATTTTTTAAGATTTCCAATTGTTTTTCTTGACTATCAAAAAGTACTTTAATTTGTTCTTCCAATAATAAATCAATTTTCTGATTTAAGGCTCTAATTTCTAATTCAGATTTTAAATTGATTAAGTAATCATTTTCACTTCGTTTTCTGTCTTTTTCTTCTTGTCTATTCTGACTCATCATAATAATTGGCGCTTGTAGAGCCGCAATACAAGATAAAATAAGATTCATTAAAATAAAGGGATAAGGATCAAAAATAAAGTTTGTTAATGCTATTGAATTATAAGCAATCCAAATTAATAACACTATAAAAAAAGAAATAATAAACGCCCAACTTCCACCAAAATTTGCAACTTTATCAGAAATAACCTGCCCTTTAGATAGTATATCTGTAGGTGGATGTAATAAATTAGTAATAATTAATTGTTCTTCATCAATAGTTTTTTTAACAATTTCTTGTAGCTTTTTTAATTGTTCATCTTCAGCGTCCAATAAATTTTTTATTTCGTTTTTCATAGTATAAATGTAAATGTTAAAACCAATTTCGTTTTTTGAAATAAATAATCATGGATACAAATAACAAAAACATGCCCGCTACTACATAAAAGTAGCCATATTTCCAATGTAACTCGGGCATATTGTCGAAATTCATACCGTATACACCAACAACAAATGTTAGAGGCATAAAGAATACAGAAACTACAGTTAAGGTTTTCATTACTTCATTCATTTTATGACTTTGCATAGAAAAATAAAACGAAGAAGCACTATCCAACGAACTTAAATCGGCATCAATCTGATCTAAAAGTTCCAAACATTTTTGATGTAAACGAGAAAAAAATGAATAATTTTCAACTGTAATGACATTAAAAACATCATCATCTTTCATACTTTTTATAGAATATAAAGAATCGCGAAGCGGCACAATTGAACGACGCAAAAAGTTTAAATTATCTCTATGATGTTCTATAACTTCTAATATATTTGGATTGGATTTTGTTTTAATCAAATCAATGACAGAATCAATTTTATGTTCCTCGCTTTCTATGGTAATATAAAAATTCTCCATAACGGCATCTAACAACAAGTATAATAAATAATCAACTTTTCTATCTCTAACAATTCCTGCTTGTTGGCGCATTCTTTCTCGAATATGAAGGAAAAAATCGCTCTTTTTTTCCTGAAACGAAAATAGTAATCCATCACGTAAAATAAAACTAATTTGCTCTACATCAATACCTTTAGAATCTGGAAGTAAGGACTTAATATTAAAAAATAGTGTATGATTGTACTCCTCAACTTTTGATCGTTTTAGAATATTTAATATATCACCTAAAATAAAATCATCAATTTTAAATTTGATGCCAATTTCCTTAATTAAGCTAATGTCTGACAAGCCATGCAAATTAATCCAATTGTTTTTTTTCGCATCCAAATGTTTATCTAATTGAGATAATTTTATATCCTCAAATTCAGATAATTCCTCAGAATTATATACAAATAATTGCATTTCAGGCGTTGTATTTTCATGTTTACCTGTATACTCTATTAACGTAGGTATAACTTTTCGACCTTTTTTGTATAATAGTTTTCGCACTTTATTTTAAATAAGTATTTTTACCTTTTACAAATATAACTAATTCTTATGCAAACCATAATTATAAATATAAAACAATTACTACAAGTTAGAGAAACTTCAATAAAAAAAGTTTCAGGTTCGGAAATGGCTCATTTACCCATTTTAGAAAACGCCTATTTACTTTTGGAAAATGATCTTATCTCAGATTTTGGTTTGATGGAAAATTGTCCAGAATTAGAAAATACAACCGTAATTGATGCTACTGGAAAAATTGTAATGCCAAGTTTTTGCGACAGTCACACCCATCTTGTGTATGCTGGAAATAGAAGTAGCGAGTTTGTAGATAGAATAAATGGTTTATCTTATGAAGAAATTGCCAATCGTGGTGGCGGCATTTTAAATTCAGCTAAGAAATTAAACGAAACATCTGAAGACGAAATATATAACCAATCGAAAAAACGTCTAGAAGAAGTCATTTTTCAAGGCACCGGAGCGGTTGAAATTAAATCGGGTTACGGATTAACCATAGAAGGCGAATTAAAAATGCTTCGTGTAATTAAAAAACTAAAAGAAAACTATCCAATTGCTATAAAGGCAACTTTCCTTGGTGCACACGCATTTCCAACGGAATACAAAGAAAATCATCAAGCGTATATCGATTTGATAACTAACGAAATGTTACCAAAAATCGCAGCAGAAAATTTAGCTGATTATATTGATGCCTTTTTAGAAACCGGTTATTTTAGTGTTTCAGAAACCATTCAAATTATGGAAGCAGGTAAAAAATATGGCCTAAAACCAAAAATTCACGTAAATCAATTTACGGCTATAGACGGCATAAAAGCTTGTGTAGAAAACGGTGCGTTAAGTGTCGACCATTTAGAAATTATTACAGATGAAGACATTAAAATTTTGAAAAATTCTGATTGTATGCCAGTAGCTTTACCAAGTTGTTCGTATTTTATTTCGATACCTTATACACCTGCACGAAAAATGTTGCAGGCGGGTTTACCTTTAGCATTAGCCTCTGACTTTAACCCAGGAACAACACCATCTGGAAACATGCATTTTGTGGTTGCAACGGCTTGTATCAAAATGAAAATGACTCCAGAAGAAGCTATAAATGCCGCCACAATTAACGGTGCATATGCTATGGATCTAAGCGAATCACACGGAAGTATTACAAAAGGCAAAAAAGCCAATTTGATTATTACAAAACCTTTACATAGTTATTACGAAATTCCGTATTGTTTTGCTACAAATTTGATAGATAGTGTTTGGTTAGATGGGGAAAGTTTTTAACCGCTAAGTTCGTAAAGATTATACAAAAATCTTAGTGAAACTTGCGAAAACCCTTTTGTCTTTGCGGTAAAAACAAACCTAAAACTCCGCTTCCACTAATATCTCCATAATTTCCTTTGAAACCGGATGTTCAAACTGAATATATTCGGCGTGCAAATGCAATCTATCGGCTTTCGTACCATATAAATCGTCGCCAACAATCGGTGTGTGAAGTCCTAAACTATGCGAAGCGTGCACTCGCAATTGATGTGTTCTTCCCGTAATCGGATAAAAATGAACTTTTGTTTTTCCGTTTTTAACTTCAATGGTTTTCCACTTGGTTTGCGCCGATTTTCCATGTTCGTAACAAACTAATTGACGGGGTCTATCCTCTAAATCTACTCGCAAAGGCAAATCAATATAACCATGCGATTTTTCCAATAAACCATCTAAAAGCGCCACGTAACGTTTTTTTATTGTTCTATTGATAAACTGACTTTGCAATTGCACGGCTGTAACTTCATTTTTCGCGATAAGCATAATTCCAGAAGTAGACATATCTAATCGATGTACTATTAACGGACCTGTGGCTTCCGGATATTTTTCCTTAATTCGAGCATAAACCGAATCAGAAATGGTTTTTCCTGGAACGGATAAAAATTCTGTAGGTTTATTTATGGCAAGCATTACCTCATCTTCATAAACAATTTCAATGTCTTTTCCTGCTGCGTGATTCATAATAAATGGATTTTCTTCCATTTCTAAACCATTAAGCATATGTCCCATCAAAATAGGTTCGCATTTACTTTTACAAGACGGGTAAAATTGCTTGTGTTGTCGTACTTCAGAATTTGGCGATTGTCCCCACCAAAATTCGGCCATACAAATGGGCTTTAAATCATTCTGAAATGCATAATGTAATAACTTTGGTGCAGCACATTCTCCTGCTCCTGCAGGCGGATTATTATTAAAAATTTCACCTAAACTTTTCGTTTCTTTATATTGATTAAAAAACGAATATTCAGCAAATAATTTTTGTTGTAATTGTGAAGATTTGGCTTTTCGAACTTCTTTTAACTGATCGATTTCAGTAGTAAATACGGCTACTTTTTCTTCCAAAGCTTGTAGAGTCAATTTCCAATATTTGGTCATTTTTTTTAACACTATACTTTCTTGCTTACTGGCTTCGGATAATTCAAAATTAAGCAGTTTCACATCCGATTCGCTTAATGTAGTTTCCAGTTGATTTCGCTTTTCGTCTCGAAGAATTTTCTGCTCTTTTATTCGTGTTTTTTGTTGTTGTAATTCCGTTTCTGCTTGAATTTTAGCTTGGTTAAAATGTTCTAACGTGTTCAAATAATTGACATTTTTTTCTAAATTTTCAATTTCACGATTGTACGCATTAAGCATTTCTTCCTCTCTTCTAAAAAAACTATTTTCAGTTAACATATCAAAAACTGTTGGTACAAAATACTGATGATGATTTTCATTCGCTAATTTTCCTGAAAACGCCCATAAATAGCCTAATTCACCTTTTTCGTTTTGACAAACCAAAACACCAAACATTTTTCCAATAACCAAACCTTTCTGAGAGGCATCTAACCCAAAATTATGATCAAAATTAGTTTGAGTTGCTAAATAATCTTGCAAAGAAGTAGCAGCAATTTCACTCAATTTATGTGGTTGATAATAAAACGGAAACGTAAATTTTTCAGGCAGAGAAATTCCTGAAATATCGGTTTTAAAAAGTTGAAAAAAATCGTTTTGCATTTCGCAAAGATAACATTTAAAAATTCCAAAAGTGAAATATCAAATTTCAAAAAATTACTTACTTATCAATTAAATATTTATAAACTCAAAAAAAAAGGTCAAACATTTTTTTTTACTACTTGCTTATTTTATTTTTGCACTTATATTTAAAAAACCAAAACGAGAAATGGGAAGAGCGTTTGAATTCAGAAAAGGAAGAAAAATGAAGCGTTGGTCAGCAATGGCTAAAGCATTTACCAGAATTGGTAAAGATATTGTAATGGCAGTTAAAGAAGGGGGTCCAAACCCAGATGCTAACTCAAGATTAAGAGCCATCATACAAAACTCCAAGGCGGTAAATATGCCTAAAGAAAACGTAGAACGCGCCATTAAAAAAGCCACAGATAAAGACACCGCAAACTATAAAGAAATTTTATTTGAAGGATATGCGCCTCACGGAATAGCTATTTTAATTGAAACCGCTTCTGATAACAACAACAGAACGGTTGCGAACATTAGAAGTTATTTTAATAAATGTAATGGTACAATGGGAACACAAGGTTCGGTGGAATTTATGTTTGACCATACTTGTAATTTCAGAATTCCTGCAGCCGGACAAGACATTGACGAATTAGAATTAGAAATGATAGATTTTGGTGTGGAAGAAATTTTCGCTGATGAGGAAGACGGAATTTTAATGTACGCCCCTTTTGAAAGTTTTGGAGCCATTCAGAAAGAATTAGAATCTAGAGGTTTAGAAATTTTATCTTCTGGTTTTGATAGAATTCCACAAGTAACTAAAGAACTAACACCAGAACAGGTTGCGGATGTAGAAAAATTATTAGAAAAAATTGAAGAAGACGATGACGTAATGAACGTGTTTCATACTATGTTGGAGAATTAGATTATTAGACAATTAGATAATTAGATTATTAGAAAATTGGCACATTGACTCATTGGTACATTAATTAATTATTGATGATGATACGGTTCGTTATTCAAAATGGTAAACCCTCTATAAATTTGTTCAATTACAAATAAACGCACCATTTGATGCGAAAAAGTCATTTGAGATAAAGCGACTTTCCCTTGTGCTTTTTGATAGACTTCTTCTGAAAATCCGTAAGGCCCACCAATTACAAATACTAACGTTTTAATTCCAGAGTTCATTTTCTTTTGTAAAAAATCAGAAAATCCAACACTATTAAATTCCTTTCCGTTTTCGTCCAATAAAATTAATTGATCGGTTGGTGATATTTTTCCTAAAATAAGTTGCCCTTCTTTTGTTTTTTGTTCGGATTCCGATAAATTTTTTACGTTTTTTATATCCGGAATCACTTCCAAATCGAACTTAATATAAAACCCCAATCGCTTGGTATATTCTTCAATTAAAGCGTTTAGATTTTTATTATCTGTTTTCCCTATGGCGATAAGTTTGATGTTCATTTTGAGATTTTTTTAAACACAAAGAAAATAGTTAAAATGTGTTTTAGTTTTAAAAAATATATGTTTTACTAGCATTCAATCATTCATCTAAAAATCTAATCATCTAATTATCTAATTGTCTAATTGACTCATTAACTTCACGCATTCCATTGCTGCTGCAACATCGTGTACACGTAAAATATTTGCACCTTTTTGCAAACAAAAC
>CAZQGY010000018.1:13604-46874 GCA_964593435.1 uncultured Flavobacterium sp.
TGTAAAAAAGTTGTTCCGTTTAGCGCATGTTCTGGTGACGTTTCTAATGCTTTATAAATCATTGATTTTCTTGAAATGCCAGCTAAAATAGGTAAATCGTGAAATTGTAATAGTTCTAAATTCTGTAGTAATTCGTAATTTTGTTCTAAGGTTTTTGCAAATCCAAATCCAGGATCGATAATGATGTCGTTTAAACCAAAACGTCTTGCTTTCGCAATTCGTTCAGAAAAATAAAAATTCATTTCTTTTAGTAAATCGTCATAATTGGCTAAACTTTGCATGGTTTTTGGCGTACCTTTCATGTGCATCATAATGTATGGAACTTGCAATTTCGCAACCATTTCTAACATATTTTCATCTAACAGACCAGCAGAAATATCATTAATCAATGCCGCACCATTTTCAATAGCTTGTTTAGCAACTTCACTTCTAAAAGTATCAATAGAAAGTAAAATATCCGGGAATTTTTCAACTAATAACTTTACAATTGGTATCACTCGATTCAATTCTTCTGTTTCGGAAACAAATTCGGCTCCTGGTTTACTAGAATAGCCCCCTAAATCAATAAAAGTAGCACCCTCACCCAACATTTTTTCTACCTGAAAAAGAATTTCATTAGAATTTGTAAGTTTTCCACCATCAAAAAATGAATCTGGCGTCACATTAACAATTCCCATCACTTTAGGTGTTGATAAGTTGATGAGTGTTCCTTTACAGTTTATTGTTGACATCGTATTTTTTACTTATATTTGAAGTTTGATACAAATATAAAATAATAATGAGCAATACCTCACAAGAATACGACAAAGTTATAGCTGTTTGCAGAGAATTATTTACAAAAAAAGCGCACGATTATGGTACGGCTTGGCGTGTTTTACGTTTGCCATCACTAACCGATCAAATATTCATTAAAGCACAACGCATCAGAAGTTTACAAGAAAACGACGTAAGAAAAGTAGATGAAGATGAAACTTCTGAATTTATTGGAATCATCAATTATTGCGTAATGGCATTAATACAAATGGATAAAGGAATTGCTTCTCAACCGGATTTATCAGCCGATGAAGCGATAAAATTATTCAATCATAAAATTGAAATCACGAAAGAACTAATGGAAGATAAAAATCACGATTATGGGGAAGCTTGGCGCGATATGCGTGTGAGTTCACTAACAGATTTGATTATTCAAAAGTTATTACGCGTGAAACAAATTGAAGACAACCAAGGTAAAACGTTAGTTTCTGAAGGCATTGATGCCAATTATCAAGATATGATTAACTATTCAGTTTTCGCTTTAATTTTAATGGAAAAATTTTAATAACATCTCATTAACACATTCTATAAAAAAGCCTGTTTATATTTGTTAAAACACATTAAAATGAACAAAAAAAATATTTCTTGGAGTATCAGAATTGTAGTTGCATTGCTGTTTTTAGTTTCTGCAATAGCTAAATTATACCCGTCGCCTTATTTTGCAATTTCTACTTTTGAAGTCAAACAATTGTATACTTTAGGATTCTCAGATACAATTGCACCCTATTTTTCGAGAATATTAATTGGAATTGAATTTGCTCTTGGATTATTAATGCTTAACAATCATTTCTTAAAGCGTATTACTATTCCTGCAACAGTTGGTTTGTTGAGTGTTTTCATCATTCATTTGAGTTATGTTACTTTTTTAAGTGGCGGAAATTCAGGAAATTGTGGTTGTTTTGGCGAATTAATTCCAATGACACCAATTGAAGCCATTATTAAAAACAGCATCGCAGTTGGATTATTAATTTGGCTATGGAAAATTTTAGAGAACGATAAAAAATCGAATATTTGGATGTTAACCAGCATCACTTTATCTTGTATATTAGGCTTATTTATGTTAGCGCCAATGAAAGCTAGTTCCATATCAATTTCAAATAGCAATGACAATAGCACTATTTCAACTGATACAATTTCAAAATTAACGGATTCAGTAAAATTCGAGGAAATCAAAACCATCGATTCATCCAAAATAAGAACAGAAAAAGCGGTTGAAGAAGTTAAAAAAGAAGTAGGTCCAAAACAAGCGGTTTCGGGGTATTCCGACTTATATGCAGATATTGATAAAGGTCAAAAAATATTGTGTTTTTTCGTCCCAGGTTGCGAACACTGTAGAGATGCTGCAAAAGACTTAAACGCTTTACAAAAAAAACATAAAGATTTTCCAGCGGTGCAAATTGTATTTATGGATGAAGAAGCGGAAAAAATTCCAGATTTCTTTAAATATGCTGGAAAACAATTCCCACATAAAGTAATAGACATTATTCCTTTTTGGACGAAATTAGGCACAGGAAAAGACACGCCTGGCGTAGTGTATTTACTTAACGGAAACGTAATTAAATTTTTTGATGGAATTGCCGAAAAAGCATTTAACAGTAAAGCTTTAGAGAAAGTTATATACAAAAAATAAAATTCCAAATTCCAAATAATAAATTCAATAAAAATACATTCAATGAAAAAAATCTTAGCTACATTAGCATTAGGACTTGGCTTAACTTCTTGTCAAGCACAAACCGAATTTTCAAAAGAAAGTTTAACTGCAAAATTAATCAACTCTGAAAATCAAGAGATTTCATTCGAAGAGATTTTAAAGCAAAATCAAGGCAAAACCGTGGTAATTGAAGTTTGGGCATCTTGGTGTTCTGACTGTGTTAAAAACATGCCTCAAGTTAAAGATTTAAAAGCCAAATATCCAGGAGTTGCTTTTGTAAATTTATCTTGTGATAAAACTTTTGATGCTTGGAAAAGCGGCATTGAAAAACATGAGGTTACGGGCGAAAATTATCTAATTAAAGATGGAATGAAAGGCGAATTTGGAACTTCAATAAAATTGGATTGGATTCCTCGTTTTATGGTAATTAATAAAGAAGGAAAAATTGTTTTGTTCCGCGCCATCGAAAAAGACTTTGATAAAATCATTGAAAGTATAGAAATTATTAAATAACAATAGCAATCAAAATATCAATTTTCAATTTTATTTATTTTAATTGATATTTCCATTACAATTTTAACTTATATTATGAGAAAAAACATCGTTGCTGGTAACTGGAAAATGAACAAAACCTTACCGCAAGCCATTGAATTAATCAATGAAATTAAAAACAATAAGCCAAACAATTCAGCAGAAGTTATTTTAGCTACTCCTTTTCCTTATTTAGCAAAAGCTACTGAATTAGTAGCAGGTTCTAATATTAAAATCGCGGCACAAAACATGCATCAGGCAGAAGGTGGCGCGTTTACAGGTGAAGTTTCCGCAGCCATGTTAACCAGTATTGGCGTAAATACAGTAATTTTAGGACATAGTGAAAGAAGAGCTTATTTTTACGAAAATGATGCCTTATTAGCCAATAAAGTAGATACTGCATTAGCACACGAGATGACCGTTATTTTTTGCTTTGGTGAAGAATTAAAAGACAGACAAAGCGACAATCATTTTAACGTTGTGGAATACCAATTACGTGATGGTTTGTTTCATATTTCAAAAGAAAACTGGAAAAATATTGTATTGGCATACGAACCTGTTTGGGCAATTGGAACTGGTGAAACCGCCTCTCCGGAACAAGCACAAGAAATGCATTTATTTATTAGAAATTTAGTAGATAAAGTGTTAGGAAGAGAAATTTCAGAAAATGTTTCCATTCTTTACGGTGGAAGTGTAAAACCAGACAACGCCAAAGAAATTTTTTCTAAACCAGATGTAGATGGTGGATTAATTGGTGGAGCGGCATTAAATGCCAACGATTTTTTCGGAATTATTTCTGGAATATAATTAGTCAAATGTCTTAAAGTTAAAAGTCGAAAGGTTTTTGACTTTAAGACTTTCTAACTTTTAGCTTATATGGAATACATTCTAATTCCTATTGTAGCATTGCTTGCTTCTGCCCTAACTTTCTTTTCTGGTTTTGGATTAGGAACTTTGTTGTTACCTACTTTTGCATTATTTTTTCCTGTTGATGTGGCGATTGCTTTAACAGCGATTGTACATTTTTTAAACAATGCATTTAAATTCGTTTTGGTCAAAAAACATATTGATTGGAAAATTGCAGTACAATTTGGAATTCCTGCTTTGATTTTTGCATTACTTGGGGCATTTTTGTTAGATAAAATTACCAATGCCAATATTTTAGTCGAATACACCATACGAGAATACGTGTTTCAAATTACGTTGATGAAAGTTATTGTGGCTGTTTTACTAATTTTCTTCGCTTTATTTGAATTACTTCCGAAACTAAAAAACTTACAATTTCCTAAGAAATATTTGCCACTTGGTGGTATATTAAGTGGTTTTTTTGGCGGACTTTCCGGACATCAAGGCGCATTACGAAGTGCTTTTTTAACGAAAGTTGGTTTGTCTAAAGAAGCATTTATTGCCACTGGTGTACTTATCGCTTGTATGATAGACATAAGTAGAATGTCGGTGTATTTTACCAATATTTCAAAAGTAAAAGATAGTTTGAATTTGAATTTACTTATTGTTGCAACACTTGCTGCTTTTATGGGTGTGTATTTTGGAAACAAATTGGTAAAAAAAATAACCATAAACACCATTCAGAAAATTGTGGCATTTATGATTACTATATTTGCGATTGCTTTGGGCTTTGGGATTGTTTAGATGGGTACACAGATTGAACGGATGTAACAGATTTGCACAGATTAAATTAAAAAGTTTGTCAATCTGAACTTGTTTCAGATTCTATGTTCTATTTTCTTATCTCTATTTTCTCTTTTCTAGAAACATAACTATGCAAAAAATCGCCTTTTGGTTTTCCTAAATCGAAAGAACTGAATTTGGTTAGAAAACGGGTTTCTTTTCTGGCTTCGTCTCTGTCCCAATTTTCATATTCTATGCGGTAAATAGCGGAATACATTTCGGCTCTTCCCACACCGTGAAAACAATGAATTA
The DNA here is from genome assembly GCA_964593435.1 of uncultured Flavobacterium sp. Taxonomy (GTDB): domain Bacteria; phylum Bacteroidota; class Bacteroidia; order Flavobacteriales; family Flavobacteriaceae; genus Flavobacterium. Next base: position 18,541 of record CAZQGY010000018.1, read on the forward strand.
ACACTGGATAATTAGCTTTATTGTCCATCACTTTAAAAAAAGATTCTAAATTTTCTGGCTTTGGCACTTGATCGGAGCCTATATTGAAATAATTCAATCCTTTGATTTTAGCAGCTGCTTCTTTTTCTGCAATAAGTTCAACTGGAATTTCTGGATTATTTACATCGTCACCTGTCCCTGGAAAACGCAAATCAACAATACTTTTAATTTGGTGTTCTTTTACAAAATCGGCAATATCATCTGGTGGAATGACACCACTTTTGTAGACTTTACCTTCAGAAATTACTTTTAAATTATGGTTTATTTTATAATCATAAAAATAACTCTTTGCCCAAAAAAGTGTAGCAATTACTAAAATCGAAAGCACTATTTTTAATATTTGTTTCTTCATTTTTATTATTTGTTAGAAAAACACTTCGCTAAAGGTCAGTGTGAGATTGTTATTGATTTTTGAAATTGCTATTGATATTTTAACTTTTTATCAATAATTCTATTAAAATAATCTTGAAGAAACCCTTTACAGGCTGTTTCCATATCATTCATTTCTTTGTTTCTTTTTCCAATTAAATTGTGCAATTGTTCTTTATCCTCTTTACTATAAAAACCAACGGCAACTTTTCCATCAAAAGCACAAACATAATTTCCTCTGGCAAAGTTATACATTCCTGTATTATAATTAATTACAAAAGGTTGAATTCCTTGTTTTTTATCCATTAAACTTCTTCCCCAACTTCTAAATGGTTTATTATAACCAATAATATCCATTACTGTTGGAAAAATATCAATATGTTGTGCCAACTCATTACTTTCACCTTTCAGTTTATATTTTGGTGAATAAAAAAGAATCGGAACTGCCAATCTATTCATAATTTTGTTATAATATTCTTCATGATAATTGACTAAATTACAATGATCGGCAGTAATAATAAAAATGGTATTTTCAAACCATGGTTCTTTTTTAGCGGCTTCAAAAAACTTTTTAAAAGCATAATCTGTATACCCGACAGGCTGATGTATTGGGTTAGTTCCTTTAGGAAGTTTATTTTTAAATTCAGCTGGTACCACGTAGGGTTCATGTGAAGTTACCGTAAAAATGGTACTAAAAAATGGTGCTTTCTTTTGACTTATCGTTTTATTCATAAATTGCATAAAAGGCAAGTCCCAAATCCCCCACGAACCATCAAAATCGGCATCATTTCCGTATTCTGTCATACCATAATAATGGTCAAAACCTAAAATATTTCCAAAACCTAAAAAGCCCATAGAACCGTTTGGCGCACCGTGAAAAAATGAAGTATCATACCCTTTACTTTTTAAGCAAGAAACCATAGAGCCAATTTTTTGTTTGGCATACGGAGAAGATGTAAAGGCATCTTTAAACGATGGAATTCCTGATAATATTGACGACATACCGTGTATGGATTTATACCCGTTGGCATACGCATTGGTATAAATTAAACTTTCGGTAGCTAATGAATCAATAAAAGGTGTATAACTTACATAATCCTTAATTTTTGTATTTTTATTAAACGCTCCAATATATTCTCTTCCCATACTTTCGGTAATTATCAATACAATATTTGGTGAAGTTGGAGTATTAGAATCATACAACTTTATAGGTTGAAAATTTGCATTGACAACAGATTCTGGTATATTAAAATCTGTTTTTTTAAAAGATTGTACACCTAACGTTCTTAAAAACGAAAAAGTTGAATTTAAAACTAAATCAGCTTGTTGTGATTTCTTTACAAATCTGTTAGCATCAACCAAATTAATTGGTCTGGTACTTTTCTTGAAATCACCTCGAATCCCACCAATACATAAAGTGGCTATAACTAAAACTCCAAAAATAGATTTAGCAATATATTTAATCTTAACATTTTCTACTAAATTGTGTTTCACTTTTACTTTTTGATATAAAAAAATCCACAAAATAGAAACCACAATAAATAACAAAAACACGTGCCAATATGTAATTAAAAATCGAAATAACATACCGCCTTTCGACTCTTCATTTTTTACCAAATCCCAAGCAGCAAGAGTTAATCGAGAAAAATTGTACTTGTAATAAATTAAATCGACAAAATTAAATGCGTAAAAAAATAAATTAGAAATGAAATACAAATAAAATAATCCTTTTTGATACTTCGGTTTTGTATTTATAAAAAATGGTAACGTAGAAAGTAAAATAAATAGCCCATTTACATATAAAATGGCAGTGGTATCAAAGACCAAACCGTGATACGAAATCTGTAAAAACTCAGTTACTGAATTTACATCAAGAATATCGTTATTATAGGTATAGAATAAAATTCGTGCTATAAAATAAAACAAATACGCCAATGCTATTCTGTAAAACAACACGCTGTATTCATTTAATCTGAAAAATGATTTCATTTAATTCAAGTTTAATTGTTGCAAAATTAACAATATTCAAAGTTTTTAGGTTAAAAATTTTTATAAAGTTCTATTTTTTTATAAATTGCAGTTTAAAAAAAACTTTTTATATGCAAAATATTACAAGACTTTTTGATTTCCCTTATTATCAATTAGAAAAATATAATTTACCAGATGCATTGGTAACTAAATATGGTGATGATTGGATTAAAACTTCTACACAAGAATATATAAATAAAGCCAATGCTTTATCAAGAGCTTTATTACAATTAGGTATTGCAAAAAATGATAAAATTGCTGTCATTTCTTCAAATAACCGCACAGAATGGCATATTTCAGATATTGGAATTTTGCAAACTGGGGCACAAAACGTGCCAATTTATCCAACCATATCTTCTGAAGATTACGAATATATTCTAAATCATTCTGAAGCTAAATATTGTTTCGTATCAGACCAAGAAGTGTATGAAAAATTAAAAGCAGTACACGCTAATATTCCATTATTACAAGATATTTATTCGTTTAACGAAATTTCTGGTTGTAAAAAATGGAGCGATTTATTAGAAAAAGGCAAAGATACCGCAAACCAAAATGACGTAGAAGTTCGTAAAAGTGAAGTTTTACCTTCCGATTTAGCAACCATAATTTACACCTCTGGAACTACAGGTAGACCAAAAGGTGTTATGCTTACGCACGACAATATTGTTTCTGATGTGTTAAATTCAGACAAAAGAATGCCGTTACGAAAAGGAAGTACGCGTGCCTTGAGCTTCTTGCCTATATGTCATATTTTCGAAAGAATGTTGACCTATTTGTATCAATATGGTGGGATATCCATTTATTTTGCAGAAAGTATTGAAAAAATTTCCGATAATTTAAAAGAAGTACATCCACACGTAATGTCAGTTGTACCAAGACTTTTAGAAAAAGTGTACGATAAAATTTACGCAAAAGGTGCCGATTTAACTGGAATTAAAAAGAAATTATTCTTTTGGGCATTGGATTTAGGAATGGCATTTAAACCTTATAATGAAAATGGTGCCTTTTATAATTTCAAACTGGGTATTGCCAGAAAATTAATTTTCTCTAAATGGCAAGAAGGTTTGGGCGGCGAATTGGAACTTTTAGTTTCTGGTAGTGCGGCACTTCAAACGCGTTTAACCAAAGTATTTACCGCAGCTGGAATTCCAGTAATGGAAGGATACGGATTAACCGAAACGTCTCCAGTAATTTCAGTAAATGATATGCGAAATGGCGGTTTCAGAATTGGAACTGTTGGTAGAGTTATTGAAAACGTAGAAGTTAAAATTGCTGAAGACGGCGAAATTCTTTGTAAAGGTCCAAACGTAATGATTGGCTATTACAAAGACGAAGCACAAACTGCAGAAGTAATTAAAAACGGTTATTTCCATACCGGAGATATTGGTGAAATTGATGCCGATGGCTTCTTGAAAATCACCGATCGTAAAAAAGAAATGTTTAAAACATCTGGTGGTAAATATGTAGCGCCACAAGTATTAGAAAATTCATTCAAACAATCTCGTTTTATTGAGCAAATTATGGTTATTGGCGATGGCGAAAAAATGCCTGCGGCTTTCATTCAACCGGCATTTGATTTTGTAAAAGAATGGGCAAACAGACATAGTATTGATTTAGGAAATTCTAATGAAGACCTTTGCAACAATCCAAAAGTTATTGCGCGAATTCAAGAAGATATTGATGAAGCAAACAAAAAATTTGGTAATTGGGAACAAGTAAAACGTTTTGAATTAACGCCAGATATTTGGTCAATAGACGCAGGGCATTTAACACCAACTATGAAATTAAAACGTAAAATTATCAAAGAGAAATACCAAACTCTTTACGATAAAATTTACAACTCTTAATATGAAATCGCCATTAACAACAACTTTGCGTAAGCAAACACCAATAAATAAAAAGGCGATACCATATATGACCTCTAAAAAATAAATTTTACATATATGAAAAAAATATTCTTCATATCGTTAGTCTTCGCTTTTTTTTCTTGTAAAAAGAGCGAAGATTTTTCGTTACAGACTTACCATTCCTTTGACTCAAAAGAAGACCAATACACGGGTGGTATTAAAATGATTCCAATAAAAACACCTAAAGGCACTTTTAAGGTTTGGACAAAACGATTTGGAAACAACCCGAAAATAAAAGTATTGCTTTTACACGGCGGACCTGGTTTAACGCACGAATTATACGAATCTTTCGAAGGGTATTTCCCCAAAGAAGGCATTGAATTTATTTATTACGACCAATTGGGTTCATATTATTCCGACCAGCCGAAAGACAAATCACTTTGGACGAATGAACGCTTTGTAGAAGAAGTAGAACAAGTACGCATAGCACTTGGTTTAAACAAAGATAATTTTTACATTTTGGGACAATCTTGGGGTGGGATTTTAGCGATGGATTATGCCTTGAAATATCAGAAAAATTTAAAAGGATTGATTATTTCAAATATGGTTTCAAGCATTCCGTTGTATAACAAATATGCTAAGGAAGTATTGGGTCCGCAATTGAACAAAGACGTGTATAAAGAAATTATGCAATTGGAAAAAAATAATGATTTTGCCAATCCACGTTATACGGAATTGCTTTTTGAACATTATTATACCCAACATATTTTAAGAAAACCACAGAAAGAATGGCCTGAATCCATTACCAGAAGCTTTAAACACATTAATTCTGAGGTATATATTTCTATGCAAGGGTATAGCGAATTTGGTATTACAGGTGATGCCTATATTAAAAACTGGGATGTGTCCAAACGATTAAAAGAGTTGACCGTTCCTACCTTAACCATTGGTGCAAAATACGACACTATGGATCCTGAACATATGAAATGGATGGCGACACAAGTGCAAAACGGACGCTTTTTATTTTGTAAAAACGGCAGCCATTTATCACAATACGACGACCAAGAAACGTATTTTACAGGTGTAATTCAGTTTTTAAAGGATGTGGATGAGAAGAAATTTTAACTTTAACAGAAAATAATAGGTTCAGAAATTCCCAACTGATGAGAAGCGGCAAGACGCTACCACACATTAACAAAAATGATACCGATTTTAATTTTCATTTAGTAGTTAAAAAAGTTATTTTATATTATGTTATTTCAAAAATGTAAAGTATGTTTGTCTTTTAAACAAGTTAACTTTACTAATTAAACCTTTTTTTATGTCAACAACAATTAAATTATTACCTAATTATTTTAAAAAAGTTGGGCTTTCTCTAATTATAATTAGCATTATATCAGCATTGATTATAAAAGTGTTTCATTTAGATGATTTATTTAACAACAAAATATTTGGAACAATATTTTTGGATTTATTAATTATTTTTTGTTGTTTAATTATTTTCTCTAGAGACAGAATAGAAGATGAAATGACATTATTTATTCGATTAAAACATTTCGCTGGAACTTTTGCTGGAATGGTTACAATGGTAATTTTGAGAAATATTATGGATATTGCTTCGGGTGAAAACCCAAAAAATTATTCAGCCACTGAACTAATATTATTTATGTGTTTTATGCACTTAACTTTTCATTACATTAATTTATGGAATAACAGAAAATCAAATAAAGAATGAAAAATTTTATAAAAGTTGAAAGAGCAAAAATAAATATTACCCAGCAAGAATTAGCTGCAGCAGTTCAAGTTTCCAGACAAACTATAAATTCAATAGAAACTCAAAAATATGTTCCTTCTACAATATTATCATTGAAAATTGCATTATTTTTTAAAGTAACCGTTGAGCAACTTTTTGAATTGGATATAGAAGACTAATTAAAATATTTTAATAAAATTTTAATATAGTTGGACAAGCTCCTTCGCTAATCCCTTCTCGTGGTTTCTAATATAGTAAAAATCGTTAATAATTATAGTCTACTTTCGTTAGATGAATTTAGATACTGAAACAAGTTCAGCAAGACAAAACAAATAAAATAATTATTCTGTAGAAGTCACCTTTTACCCTAAACCCAAAACCTCATACCCAACCCCTAATGCTCCTCGTCTTTCCCTAAAATTTTAGTATCTACGGGAATGGCAGGTTGAAACATAAGTGTTTGTTTGTAGTACAAATAAAATCCTTTGTTGGTACGGAATTCGAAATCTTTAAATTTGAAGTTTTGGTCTTCATTTTCTCTTTTAAAAACAATGGATTCTTTAGAATCTGGCAAGAAAACTTCCGCAATTAAGCTGTCTTCATCCACAAAAAAGAAGGCGTTTTTTCTTTTGGCAAGCGAATCTCTTTCTATAGAAGTTAAACGGTAGCCCTCTTCAAAAACACGTACACATTTTTTAGTCATATTCGACCATTTATAGCCGGCTTTTAAATCGCACCCATTTTCGTTTTTGTCATCATTTACCTGATTTTTCACAATAGAATCCATTTCCGTGGTATCTTTTGGCGGATTCTTTAAGATATAATCGCAAGAAAATAACGATGTCAGCAGTAATATATATACAAGTTTTTTCATTTTTAATTTAGCGTTTCTTGATAAATTAAGGTTTCTACGGTTTCAAATTCGGTAGGTTTATCTGCATTATGAAAGTATTTTATCAACACTTCGCCCCAAACTTTACCATCAGAAAAATTAGCAATAATCCATCTATGATTTAAAATTTTTATGTTGTTTATCAAAAACGGATTGTCGCCAATTTGATCGTAAGAAACATATTTATTTCCTTTTTTATCCGCGTTAAAAGCAGTTAAATCTTCTTTTACTTTCGTTTGTAACGCTTTTATATCGTATTCAAAATAATACTCTTGCGCATTTTCATTCGTAGCTAAGGAAAACGTATCATTGTCGCGTAATTTCGCAATGGTATCTTGTGCTTTCTTTAATTCCTTTTTACTAATTGTAGATACTTCTTCGCTTCTTTTCAAGATATTTGAAGAATTTACAAATTGAAAAATATTAATTAATACTGAAAATACGATTCCGTAAAGTAATAAACTCCTTTTCATTTTACTATTTATTTAATTTCTATTTCTAAATTATCGTAGGCTAAAAAAACGTTTTCTGGCAATTGTTTTTGTACTTCTTCGTGCAATCCTAAAATATGACTAATATGTGTTAAATACGCTTTTTTAGGTTGCACCAAATTTATAAAATTTATAGCTTCTTCTATGTTAAAATGTGTATTATGTGGTTCAAAACGTAACGCATTGATAACTAATACCTCAACATTTTTAAGCTTTTCTAATTCTACATCTGCAATAGTTTTTACATCTGTTAAATATACCACATCTTTGATTCGGTATCCAAAAACCTGTAAATTTCCGTGCATCGCATTAATTGGAATTACGGTCTGATTTTTAATCGTTATATTCTGATTATTTACAACTTCAATTGGCAACACAGAAGGTGCGCCTGGATATTTGTTTTCTTTTTCAAAAATATAATCAAATCGTTTGGCTAAATTTTGCAACACGCGCGAATGTCCGTAAACCGGAATGTCGCCTTGATTAAAATAAAACGGACGAATATCATCCAAACCAGCTGTATGGTCTGCATGTTCGTGTGTAAAAAGCAACCCATCAATTCGCTTACAGCCACTGGTGAGCATTTGCTGACGAAAATCGGGTCCGCAATCAATAACTACTGAAAAATCTTCATCGTGTATCCAAACAGAAACACGCAATCGTTTGTCTTTTGCATCATCACTTAAACACACAAAATGCGTACTTCCAATTACTGGAATTCCTTGAGAGGTACCTGTTCCTAAGAAGTATAATTTCATATGTATGTGATTGACACGCTAAAAAAGTTACCCGCTACTTTTAGTAGAAAAGTGCTACTTTATTGTAATGGTTGTAATTTCTTTTTTACAAAAATAACAAAATACTCTTGTTAAAACCTATAATTTATTAACTTTGCAATGTATTTTAATTTGGCCAAAAACACATTTGAATAAATGACGACTGAAATCACATTAAGAGGAGACAAAGCAATTGAGCAAATTCCTTCTACAAAGGATAAAGCGCTCCGTATTAATTTAAACGAAAATATTTACGGAACCTTTGCTGAAATTGGTGCCGGACAAGAAACAGTGAGGCATTTTTTCAGAGCTGGAGCTTCTTCAGGTACGATTGCGAAAGCGATGTCTGCCTACGATAAAGATTTTAGTGATGCCATTTACGGAATAGAAGAAGATGGTAGATATGTTACAGAAAGCAGATTAAGAAAAATGCTTACGCACGAAACGAAACTTATTGAAGATCGTTTAAAAAGAGATAAGCATCCAAATAAAATGTTTTTTAGTTATGCCAATACCGTAGCGACTATTGATTTTGCAAAACAATTTAAAGGACACGGCTGGGTAGGAATTAAATTTCAAGTAGAACCCGACCAAGCGTATAATGAAATCTTAATTCACATTCGTTTTAAAGAAAATGATGCCCGTTTGCAACAAGAAACCCTAGGAATCTTAGGTGTAAACTTAATTTATGGCGCGTTTTACAAACACAATGATGCTAAAAAATTATTGCGTTATTTATACGACCATTTAGAAAAAGACCAACTTGAAATTGATACTATAAATTTCTCAGGACCAAGTTTTGCAGATGTAGACAACAGATTAATGAGTTTGCAATTGGTAAAATACGGCTTTACAGATGCCGTAATGTTTAATCCGGAAGGAAAAAATATTTTGCCAGCAGCTGTTTTGTATAAAAAGAATATTTTAGCGTTACGCGGTAGTTTCCGTCCTGTAACAAAAGTAAATATGGATATGTATAAACAATCTTACGAGATGTTTATACAAGAAAATAAAGTAAGTAAAGAAAACACCTTTGTGGTTTTCGAAATTACCCTTTCTAACTTAAAAGCAGAAGGTGAAATTGACGAAAGAGATTTCTTAGACAGAGCAGAACTTTTATGTGCTTTAGGTCAAACCGTAATGATTTCTAATTTCCAAGAATATTATAAAGTTTTAGAATATTTCTCCTCTTTTACAAAATCACGTACTGCTTTAGCGATGGGTGTGAGTAATTTGGTAGAAATATTTGATGAGAAATACTACCGTCATATGTCTGGAGGCATTTTAGAAGCCTTTGGTAAATTATTTTACAGAGATTTAAAAGTGTATTTATATCCGATGAAAGATCCAGAAACGGGTGAGATAATTACGTCAGAAAACTTAAAAGTACATCCGAGAATGAAAGAATTGTATAAATTCTTTAAATACAACGGAAAAGTTACGGATATTGAAACCTACGATGCTAAAACATTAGATATTTTCTCTAGAAAAATATTAAAAATGATTGCTAAAGGCGAATCTGGCTGGGAAGATATGCTACCAGATGGCACGGCAGAAATCATTAAAAAAGATCATTTATTTGGCTATCAAAAAGAATTAGCTAAGATATAAACTAAAAATTCCTGATAAATTCAGGATTTTTTTTTACAATTTTTTCACTACAAAAGTGACAATTCCCCAGATAATAAAATTATTTTCCTCTGTGATTTCAATGGGTTCAAAGAGTTTGTTTTCTGGGAGTAAGAGTAAACTATTTTCTTGTACTTTAATTCGTTTCACGGTAAATTCGCCATCGATAAAACAAACAGCGATTTTTCCGTCTTGAGGTTCTATACTTTTGTCTATTACTAAAATATCGCCATCGTCAATTCCGGCGCCAATCATCGAGTTGCCACTCGCTTTAGCATAAAAAGTGGCTGTAGCATTTTTTACTACAATTTGATCAATGCTAATTCTAGAACCATCAAAATCTGCTGCTGGTGAAGGAAATCCAGCTTTAATTCCGCTTGAAATATAAGGCATTTCTAAATTGCTTTCCGTATTTGGAATAAAAAACGATAATTTATTTTGTGCTAACATTTTATGTGTAATAATTCTGTTATATCTGTAGTGTATCTTTTGGATAAAAAATTTTGCTTCATTTTCCAAGTGCGTTGTAAATCTTGATTCCCGAGTCGGATTTTTCGTTCACCCGTTTTCTTTCGGATATCATCCATCACTTTCATTATTTTTTCGTGTTTCGGATTTTCTTCTACAAATAAATTAAATTGCTTTTGATCTTGTGGAATAATATCTGTGATAATAATTCCCGCTTTGGTGTAGGTTTCACCAGTTTGAAACAATTTTTCTAACATTTTAATAGCCGTTGTACTTATTGTTAAAGTTGATTGTGTCGCAAAGGGTAAAGCCTCGTAAACTGAAAAATTATACCGTTCTTTTCCTGCCTTATATTTATCTTTTCGCAGATACAGCACAATTCCGTAACAACAGGATTTTTGCATACGTAATTTTTCGGAAGCTACTGTTGCAAAAGTAGAAACGCGCTCTTTCAATTCGTTTAAATTGGTAATTGATTTTTCAAAAGTTCTCGTTACCGCTATGTTTTTTTTGGCTTCTGGTTGTTGCTCTAATTCTAATACGGAGTGTCCTAATAATTCGGCACGAAGTTGTTTACCAACCACGCCCATAGTTCTTATAACAAAATCCTGGTTATGAGGCGCAATAAAATCGTATGCTGTAACCATTCCGAAAGCTTTCATTTTTTTGGCCAATCGATACCCAATTCCCCAAACGTCTTCAACCTTTGTCCATTTTAAGGCTTTGATTCGTTTTTCTTCGGAATCAATAACATAAACACCGCCCGTTCTATCTTGAAACTTTTTAGCAATTCTGTTGGCGACTTTACTCAGCGCTTTCGTTTCGGCAAAACCGATACAAACTGGCAATCCAATCCATTTTTGCACCCGTTGTTTCATTTGCGAACCACAAGTATCAAAATTAGTTACATTGGTATTTTTAAAATTAAGAAAAGCTTCGTCGATACTATAATTTTCGATATCTGGTGTGAAATCTGCCAGCACATCCATTACACGTTTACTTAAATCGCCATACAGCGCATAATTGGATGAAAAAACAGCGATTTGATGTTGTTTGATCTCATTTCTAATTTTAAATTCGGGTACACCCATAGGAATACCAAGCGCTTTTGCCTCATCACTTCTGGAAATCACACAACCATCGTTATTGGATAAAACGACAACAGGTTTATTCTTGAATTGAGGTTGAAAAACACGCTCACAAGACACGTAAAAATTATTACAATCGACCAAAGCAAACATATGGTAAAGGTACTATTTTGACTTGGAAGTCAGACTGAAAATTTATTAACAATATGTAGTAAAATTTCAAAAAAAATTCCAAATTTCAATAGTTTCACTGAAATTTGGAATTAAAGTAAGGATAAATATAGAAAATTATTCGTTTTTTTCTAACTCACCTATTTTAATTAAATTTTTATCCGCTTCCATAACCACCGCTACATACACTTCATTTTTAAATTTAGTCATAGAAACATTATTTTCTAATGATACATTTAATTCTTTTTCTGAAATTCTGTATACTGCACCTGTACTGATATCAACAATCATACCTATAAGTCCTCCTATGGCAATGTTTCCCATGTACCAGCCATTAAACTTTCTGGTTAAAGTAGCTTGATATGGTTTATAACCATCTAAAACAATTTTTACTTTATGTACTTTTACACCCCTTTTTAATTTGGCTTCAAAAGGCGTATATCCCAATTGTACATCATTTACAAAAACAGAAGCTTTTGCTGGTGTAGAATTAAAACTAACTTTTTGTTTAGATCCTGAAACAATTGTTGCACAACCTGTTACAACTAAAGAGATAGTTAATACTGATAAAAAAACGATTTTTTTCATAAAATAAATAATTAAAATTACACGTGTAACGCTCTATTTGCTGTTGCGGCTAAAGCGGCTTCTTTGATGGCTTCTGCAAACGTTGGATGAGCGTGAGACATACGAGAAATATCTTCAGCACTAGCTCTAAATTCCATTGCGGTAACCGCTTCTGCAATTAAATCCGCACAACGTGCACCAATCATATGAACGCCTAACACCTCATCTGTTTTGGCATCAGCTAAGATTTTTACAAATCCGTCAGTATCGCCTCCGGCTCTGGCTCTTCCTAAGGCTTTAAACGGAAAACTTCCTGCTTTAAAATCGATGCCTTCGGCTTTTAATTGCTCTTCTGTTTTACCTACAGCTGCCACTTCTGGCCACGTATATACTACGCCAGGAATTAAATTATAATCGATATGTGGTTTTTGTCCTGCTAAAATTTCGGCAACCATAACACCTTCTTCTTCCGCTTTATGAGCTAACATAGCACCACGTACGACATCGCCAATTGCATATATATTAGAAGACGATGTTTGTAAATGATTGTTTACTTCAATTTGACCTCTATCTGTAACTTTTACTCCTGCTTTTTCTGCTTGTAAACCATCGGTATATGGACGACGTCCTACAGAAACTAGAGAATAATCACCTTCTAATGTAATGATTTCTCCTTTTGCATTTTCTGCTTTTACAGTAACTACATCTCCTGCTCTCTCAACCGATTGTACTTTGTGAGACGTGTAGAATTTCATGCCTTGTTTTTTCAGGACTTTTGTTAATTCTTTAGATAAAGAAGCGTCCATTCCTGGAATAATTCTATCCATAAATTCTACTACAGAAACTTGAGCACCTAAACGTAAATATACTTGTCCTAATTCGATACCAATAACACCACCACCAATAATTACTAAATGTTTTGGAACTTCTTTTAATTTTAAAGCTTCCGTTGAAGTAATGATTCTGTCTTTATCTAATTTGATAAAAGGTAAAGAGGAAGGTTTAGAACCTGTAGCAATAATGATGTTTTTTGATTCGATGATTTCTGAAGTACCGTCTGCTTTAGTTACCTTAACAGAAGTCGCGCTTTCAAAAGAACCTAAACCTTCAAAAACAGTAACTTTATTTTTATCCATTAAGTATTTTACACCGCCAGAAGTTTGATCTACAACCGCTTGCTTTCTCGCAATCATTTTTTCTAAATTGACTTTTACTTCACCCGAAACTTCAATTCCGTGATCTGCGAAATGTTGCAATTCTTCATAATGATGAGAAGATGCTAATAATGCTTTTGATGGAATACATCCTACATTCAGACACGTCCCACCAAGTGTTGCGTATTTTTCAATAATTGCTGTTTTAAATCCTAATTGTGCACAACGAATTGCTGCTACATATCCTCCAGGTCCAGAACCAATAATGGTTACATCAAATTGACTCATAAATATATTTTATAAAATGTTATAGTATGTTTTTAAAGTACAAAAGTAAAGTTTTTAAATAAATATGTATCGCTATTTAGCGAAAAAACTTTACAATTTTTAATTCAACACAAATGAAGTAGAATTTTTCACTTCTCCAATCATAAAAGTACTGTGCGTACTACCAATATGTTGTAAAGTAGTTAACTTAGTAACCATAAATTCTCGATATTCTTCCATATCTTTTACGCAAATTTTTAGAATATAATCGTAATCGCCACTTACGTGAAAACATTCTAAAACTTCAGTTAGCGTTATTACTTCTTTTTCAAATTCAGAAATTAAATCTCTTGAATGTTTAATTAATTTAACGTGACAAAACACCACAAAACCTTTATTGATTTTTGTTTTATCTAAAATGGTAGCATATTTACTAATAATGCCTTCACGTTCCAATTTTTTTATCCGTTCATACACTGCGGTTACAGATAAGTTTAATTTACTAGACAATTCTTTTGTTGTTTTTTTTGAGTCGATTTGCATCAATTCTAATAATTTTTTATCAATTGCATCCATACGTGTCGTAATTTATTTGGTAAAAATACATAAAAAACATAAATTAATGATAAATAATCTATAATTAATACATATTACAGATAAATAAACTAAATTTTAAGTTACTTATTGAAATATTAATTTATTATTTTCAATTTTGATAGATAAAACTAAATCATCATGAGCCAATTTAATCCAGCCGACAAAATACAAGATTTACAGTATTTTGGCGAATTTGGAGGAGTAAATCCTTCTATTTCAGATTCATCTACTTACACATTTCTTTCTGCTAAAACTATGTTTGATACCTTTGAAGGTAATGCAGAAGGCTGTTATTTATATTCCCGACATTCCTCGCCAAGTAATTTATATTTAGATAAAGCGTTAGCTGCAATGGAAGGCACTGAAACTGCAAATGTTTCTGCTTCTGGAATGGGCGCCATAACGCCAACAATTTTGCAACTTTGCGGACAAGGTGACCACGTGGTTTCTAGCAGAACCATTTATGGAGGAACGTATGCCTTTTTGAAAAATTTTACACCAAGATTTGGTATAAAAACTACTTTTGTTGACATTACTAAATTAGACCTTGTAGAAGCTGCCATAACGCCAGCAACTAAAGTTTTATATTGTGAAACCGTTAGTAATCCATTGTTAGAAGTAGCCGATATTGCTTCTTTAGCCAAGATTGCGAAAAAGCATAACCTTAAATTGGTAGTTGACAATACCTTTTCACCTTTATCGGTATCTCCGGCAAAATTAGGTGCTGATATTGTAATTCATTCCTTAACAAAATACATAAACGGAAGTTCAGATACAGTAGGTGGTGTAACGTGTGCTAGTCAAGAATTTATTAACGATTTAAAAAACGTAAATTCTGGTGCCAGTATGCTTTTAGGTCCTACAATGGACAGTTTACGTTCGGCATCGGTAATGAAAAACCTAAGAACACTACATATCCGAATGAAGCAACACAGTCATAATGCCATGTACTTGGCACATAAATTTGAAGCAGACGGCATCAAAACCGTTTATCCAGGATTGGCAAGTCATCCAAGTCATAAAATATACAAAAATATGATTAACCCAGAATATGGCTTTGGAGGTATGATGACTATTGATGTTGGAAGTTTAGAAAAAGCCAATGCCTTGATGGAATTAATGCAAGAAAGAAATTTAGGTTATTTGGCAGTTAGTTTAGGCTTTTACAAAACCCTTTTTAGCGCACCAGGAACATCCACTTCTTCTGAAATTCCTTTAGACGAACAAGCAGAAATGGGTTTAACTGATGGATTAATTCGTTTTTCAATTGGTTTAGACAACGACATTGAAAGAACCTATAAAAGTATGAGTGCTTGTATGAAAGAATTACATATTTTATAAAAAAATATTTTTATTTAAAATACGTCCCGATTACTTCGAGACGTGTTTTTTTTTTGTAACAAATGCTTATCTTAGCCTACTAATTCACAAATAAATTCTTACAATGAAAAAGTATATTTTAAGTTTCCTTTTAGTTGGAAGCATGTCTTTCGCACAACAACTAACTATTGAAGAAACCGTAACAGGCCCAAGAAAGTACGCACCAACCTCATTGGTAGGGCAACAATGGAGAAAAGATTCAAAATCCGTTTCCTATTTAAATGCTGATTTTACCAATTTATTAGAAAAAAGCGCTACAAATGGCTGGAAAGAAACTGTTTTAGCTACAAAATCTGAATTTGAAGCGGCTTTAAAAGCAGCATTTACAGAAGAAGAATTTGCTTTACGCACCTTTCCTTTTTCTATTGAATGGAAAAGCAACAATAAATTTCAAACAGAAATTGCTTCAAAAACAAATCAATATAAAATAGTTTATGATGTAAATACAAAAAAAATTACTTCAAAAATTGGCTATGCTTTAGAAGGAAGTCAAGCGCGTTTTGCTTCCAATTCTAATGTAGCTTGGTTAAAAGACAATAACATCAGAATAACATCAAAAAATAAAACCATTGAAGTTACAAACGATGAAAATCCAGCTATCGTAAACGGTTCAGATTATGTACACCGTCAAGAATTTGGTATCGATAGAGGAATGTGGTGGAATGCTACAGGAACACAGTTAGCCTATTACAGAAAAGATGAAACTATGGTGGGTAATTATCCAATTATCAACTGGAACGAACGTGAAGCTACTAACAAAGATATCAAATATCCAATGGCGGGTATGACTAGTGAACAGGTTACTTTAGTGATATATGATGTGGCTTCAGGAAAAAAAGTAACAGTACAAACCGGAGAACCAAAAGAACAATATTTAACAATGGTTTCTTGGGAACCAACTGGGAAATACATTTTTATTGGAGTATTAAACAGAGATCAAAATCATTTGAAATTTAATAAATACGATGCTTCAACTGGTGCTTTTGTAAAAACGTTGTTTGAAGAAAAAGCGACCACTTGGGTGGAACCACAACACGCTTTGACTTTCGTACCAAACAATCCAAATCAATTTATTTATCAAACAGATTTTAATGGATACAATCAAATGTATTTGTACAATACCGATGGAAAATTACTAAAAAACTTAGGTTTTAAAGACATTGTGGTAACTAATTTGTTAGATTTTGATGCTTCCAACACAAAAATTAATTACATTGGAACGGCAAATAATGGATTAGACAGACAACTTTATCAGGTGGATATTAAATCAGGAAAAACAATTCAATTAACTACAATTTCTGGAACACACAACGCTTCTGTTTCTTCTGATGGTATGCTGGTTTTAGACCAATATAGTAATGCAACCACACCCAATGAAATTTCAATTTTAAATATCAAAACAAAAATGGCAAATACTACTTTAGTAAAAGCCGATAATCCGTTTACAGGAAAAATCGATATGCCAAGAATTGAAATGGTTTCACTAACAGCAGCAGATGGTACAACACCATTGAACGGAAGATTAATTTATCCAACAAATTTTGATGCAACTAAAAAATACCCAGTAATGATCTATGTTTATGGTGGTTCGCACGCACAATTGGTAACTAACAAATGGTTAGGTGGTGCTGGTTATTTTGACATGTATATGGCACAACAAGGTTATGTAGTATTTACAATAGACAACCGTGGAAGTGATGCTCGTGGAAAAAAATTCTGTGAAGTAACACACCGTAATTTAGGCGTAAACGAAATGGCAGACCAAATGAAAGGTGTGGATTTCTTAAAATCAAAATCATTTGTAGATACTAATAAAATTGGAGTTTTCGGATGGAGTTTTGGAGGTTTTATGACGACTTCCCTGCTAACATCGCAACCAGACACCTTTAAAGTAGGTGTAGCTGGTGGACCTGTGATTGATTGGAAATACTATGAAGTTATGTATGGAGAACGCTACATGGATACGCCACAAGACAATCCAGATGGCTATGCAAAAACATCTTTATTAGATAAAGTTAAGAATTTAAAAGGACGTCTTTTGTTAATTCATGGTGCACAAGATCCAGTTGTGGTTCAACAGCACAGCATGAATTTCATTGAAGCATCTATAAAAGCAGGAAAACAAGTAGATTATTTTTTATATCCAAATCATGAACATAATGTGAGTGGTAGAGATAGAATTCATATGTATGCGAAAATCGCAGATTATTTTGATGTGCATTTGAAGAAATAATGTGTCGATTAGCCAATTAGTCAATAAAATTAAAATCCGTCCCGAAGTTATCGGGACGGATTTTTTTTTGTAATTTTGTTATATAAATATTTTTGATATGAGTACAATTGAACTAAAACAAGAACTTCATGAGATCATCAATAATGGTGATGATAAGTTTGTACAATTATTTTACGATATGGCAACATCTTATTTTGTTCAAATTAAAAAAGACAAAATGATCGCTGAATCTGAAAAAGATATTGAATCTGGAAACATTTATGCACAAGAAGAAGTCAAAAAAATGATTGCTAATTGGAAAGAATAATTAAACCTGTTTTTTGGACCAACAGAGCGATTAAAGATTTGGAGAAAGTAACTCGATTTAATATAAAATTGTTCGGTTTTAAAAAGGCAATTGAAATCGCAAATGAAATTCAAGAATCAACTGAAATCTTAGCCTTTTTTGAATTTAATAAAATTGGTTCTACAGATGAAGATTTTACACATTTAAAATTTGAATACCGAAAATTAATTCATCATCATTGCAAAATAACTTACCGAGAAGGAAAAGATAAAATTTATATTAATAGAATTTTTGACACAAGACAAAATCCTATTAAAAACAAATAAATCCGTCAAGATTATATCGAGACGGATTTTTCTATTTATGATATGACAATTAAGACAATTTACTAATAAATTTCGAATACGGATCTTTAAATTGAAAGCCATCTTCGGTTCTTTCCTTTGATAGTTTTTTGTATTCCACTAAAGCCCAAAGTATGAATTCTTTAAGGAAATACTGGTCTGAAATTGGAATTTCTGGTTGGTATTTTTGAATTAATTTTTCTAATGGTTGTACCTCATCAAGGATATTTCTGTACACTTCATCTGAGCAATCGTCTGTTAATTCAAAACCGGATTCATTGAAAAACCATTCCGTAATTTCGGAGTATGGCGTGGTTACATCTTGTTTCTCTAACTTTTCAATTTTAGGAAAATAACCTGGGAAAAAAGTATGAATCGCATTGGCAATTAAATATTGCGCCACTACTCCAGCGCCTTCTTGTTCGCCTTCGTAAACCAATTCTACTTTTCCAGTAATGGCTGGGATAATTCCTAAGAAATCAGACAAACGAATGGTTGTTTTTTCTTCTCCATTTAGTAAAGCTCTGCGTTCGGCAGTACTAATCAAATTCTCATAAGCGGTAATACTCATACGAGCTGAAACCCCACTTTTCGCATCAATATATTCGGATTCTCTAGCTTCAAAACCAACTTGCTCCAACAAATCTTTTGCTAAATTTGGCACGTGTACTAAAGACGATTGATTTTCATCTAACTTAGCTTCTTGTGATGTAATAATTTTAGCAATTTCAATAGTTTCTGGATAATGCGTTAAAATTTGCGAACCAATTCTGTCTTTCAACGGCGTTACTATACTTCCACGATTGGTATAATCTTCTGGATTTGCAGTAAAAATAAATTGTAAATCTAACGGCATTCTTAATTTAAACCCACGTATTTGAATGTCGCCTTCTTGCAAAATATTGAATAATGCTACTTGAATACGGGCTTGTAAATCTGGTAATTCATTAATTACAAAAATACATCTGTTGGCACGAGGAATCATTCCGAAATGAATCACACGTTCATCGGCATACGATAATTTTAAATTAGCCGCTTTTATTGGATCTACATCACCAATTAAATCCGCTACTGTTACATCTGGAGTAGCTAATTTTTCAAAAAAGCGCTCGCTTCTATGTAACCAAGAAATAGGCGTGTCGTTTCCTTTTTCAGCAATCAAATCTATTGCAAAACGAGAAATTGGATGTATCGGATCGTCATTAATTTCAGAACCCGTAACAAACGGAATATATTCGTCTAAAAGTTCAATCATTTTTCGAGCCAAACGTGTTTTTGCTTGTCCACGTAACCCTAATAAATTAATATTATGACGTGATAAAATAGCACGTTCCAATTCTGGAATTACAGAATTCTCAAAACCATGGACACCTGAAAAAGTAGGCTGTTTGGCTATTAGTTTATTTCTTAAATTGGTACGTAACTCCTCTTTTATGTTTTTGGATTGATACCCTGATTGTATCAATTCACCTAATGTTTTTATGTGTATCATAGTAGTATTTTTAAGCGCAAATTAGCAGATGCTGTTTATGTAAGTTTTAGTATTTGATATTGTTTATTTTAGTTTCTTTTTTCTATTGGCTTCATAATCTTGGAAAATCATTTCTCCTAAACCACTTAAACCTGTGTAGAAAGCTTTTCCTTGATTGGCTTCCGTAAATTTATCTACAAATTGTTGCAAATAGGGATCGTTGGCAATCATAAAAGTCGTAATTGGAATGTGTAATTTTCTGGCTTGAGCAGCTTGCGTGTAGCATTTTTCAACAATATACTCGTCTAAACCATTGCTATTCATGTAATACGAGCCATCTTTTTCTCGAACACAGCTTGGCTTTCCGTCGGTAATCATAAAAATTTGTTTGTTGGTATTGCGTTTTCTTCGCAACATATCCATTGCTAATTGCAAACCTGCAACGGTGTTGGTGTGATAGGGCCCTACTTTTAAAAAAGGTAATTCTTTTATAGAAATAGGCCAAGCATCGTTACCAAAAACTAAAATGTCAATGGTGTCTTTCGGATAACGAGTAGTGATAAGTTCCGCCAATGCCATCGCTACTTTTTTTGCAGGAGTAATTCGGTCTTCACCGTATAGAATCATACTATGAGAAATGTCTATCATTAAAACAGTACTCATTTGCGATTTGTAGTGGGTATCTTCTATTACCAAGTCATTTTCGGTAAGTTGAAAGTTGCCTATACCATTATTGATTTGCGCATTTTTTAAACTTTCTGTTAATGAAATTCTATCTAAAGCATCTCCAAAATTATAGCTTCTAAGCTCGCCCGTAAGTTCGTCGCCACCTCCAATTTGTTTCGATTTGTGATTGCCACTACCCGATTTATTTAAATTTCCAAAAATTTGGTCTAAGGCGGCTTGACGTATAAGTCGTTCTGTTTTTGAAGTAATGGTAACCTCGCCTGAACCATCGCCAGTTATTTCTTCACGAATGAATCCTTTTTTCTTTAAATCTTCGATAAAATCTTCAATTGTGTACTCAGGAGTGGTTAATTTATATTCGACATCTAGCTCACGTAACCAAGCTATAGCTTCGTCGAAATCGCCAGAAGTATGGACAATTAACTCTTTAAAAACACCAAAAAGCACTTCGAACGGTGTCTTAAATGGCTTTTCATACGTTTTAAAATAAAACCCTTTTTTCATGTTATAAAAGTACAAGGTTCCTTTTTTATGACAAGAAAACGAATGCTAATTTTTAGTTAAAACTAATAAAACTTTCCATCCACATAAAACCAATTGTTTTGAAAAAGTATAAATGTTGATTTTTCGTGATGAATTTGAGGTGTATTGTTTTCATCTAAGAAGTAGGCTTTAAATTCTACCGTGTTTTCTGTACTATTTAGAATTTCTAATTTTTGCCAAATGTTTTGTTTTGCCCAAGTCAAAATATCTGATTTATTCGTATATTTTTTTTGAGATATGTGTGTGGTTTTATATAAATATTCGGCATTACTAAGACAAAATGCTGTAAATCTGGAACGCATTAACTTTTCAGCAGTGGGTACAATTAAATGCTCCTGAATATAGGGCAAACAACATTCTTGGATGCTAATATGGCTGCCACAAGGACAAAGTTTAGTGTCTTCCATTTTGGGATTTAAGTACTAAATGTTTCAGTAAAACCTGATATTTACTTAACTCAATTAAATGGTCGTCAGATACCACTTCATCAATTAAATTTTCCACTTCATCACTCACTTCAAGCAGCAAAATTTGGGCGATATCCCAATCTTTTTTGGCTAACAAATCAATAATTGTTTGAACTTTTGGTTTTAAATTAACTAGTTTTTGAGAATACATTATTGGTTTTTAAGCGATTGCTTGTATTGTTCTAATATAGAGGCTTTTTTAGCTGCCGACGTTTGTTTTGTTTTTTGAATTTTCTTCAAATGATTGTCTAATTGCTTTTTGTGCTTGTCTTTATTTATGGCATTATTTCTTCCCATGTTGCAAAATTTTCTTCAAATTTACGAAACTTTCGTTGGTATTGATCAATTCTGAAAGCATTTTCGATTTAATTTCTTCAAAATCATCGAAAACTAGGTGTTTTGCCCAAGTAGTAGCATCCAGGACAATTTTGATTTCTTTTATCCTTTTTGCTGTTTCCGATGCATTTCTGAGTAGTTGATGATCGTAATTTGGATGGTCTTTATGATTAAAATGGACTTCGTTATTGTCAATATCAATTACAATAAAAAACAATTTTTCAGTTTCATTATTTGGATGAAAATCTGTCCATTTCGCAAATCCAACAATTTCTGCTTGATTTTTGTAGTTAGAATTAGGAATCAATCTCCATCTGCAATTGGCGGCTCTTCCCCAATGGTTTGATTGTCTGTAAACACCTAATTCTGTAAAATAATAGGCACTTCCAGAAGCACTTTTGTAACTCAATTTTAAATCTACCACCACAGCACTTTCCACTTGTTGAAACAAGCAAAACGTGTATTTGTGAAAGTTAGTGCGATTATAAGCCATTAAAATCACCTAATTTTAATTCCCACACTGTTTTATTATTTGTCCCAAATTGTTTTTGTACAGGAAATAAAAATACTTTTTGAGTAATAGAATATTCTTTAGTTTCTGACTTATTTGAGACTAACAACTGATATTTCATATCAAAATTATTGGCCGTTACCGCCGTATTTTGTAAGTTAGTTACAGAAACTACAAATTTATTTTCTTTACAATATTTTAGTAGTTGTAAAAGAGTTATTTTTTTATTTGTACCATAAATAAAATCTTCAATTAAAACACTATTGGATAAATAGATTTGCTGAATAGCATTATCTATTTCATATTGAAGTTCAGGTGTGTTTGATTGATTGTACAAGGATAAATAGCTATAAAAATCAGTTATTAATTGTTCCCCTTGCTTGCCATAAGCTATAATTTCTTTAGCACTAAAATTTGCAGAAATTGAAGTACTAGCTACACTTTTTTTAGAAACTTCTTCGGTTAAGGAAACGGCTTCTTTTTGAGATTCAGTTTTATTTGAACTTTGCCCAAATAATAATGTAGGAAAAACAAATAGGATGTAAATTATATGTTTCATTTTATTCTATTGTTAATCGTAAAAACGAAATTTTATTATCTTTTTCTTGTTTCAATTCTACAATTTTTAATTTTTTTATTGAGGCTGTTGGGAGAATTACTTTCTGTGAAAATTCCGTTTTATTAAAATATTCCGCTCCTAAATTATTTTGTAACATGACCATTACTTCTAAATTGTCAGATAAAATTTTATTTAGTTGTTCTTTTCTGGTTTGCCAATCTTTAATGTCGCTTTTCATAAAAGCTTTTAGCATCATGGCGTAATCGTTTGGATTTAGCTCTACTCTAGTTATTGGTTCATTTGGCAAAATAGTTATTTCTTTTGGCTTGTAAAATGGGCTTTTAAGTACTACTTTAGTGGCTTTATCTATATTTAACATTGGAGATTGAATATCAATTTGTTTTTCTACAGTATCTTCAACTACAAACGCTTTTACATCTTCTTTAGCAATAGAATCTTTTGTGAAACTATTTTGAAATTCTATTTTATGTTCCTCTTTTGAAGCGAACTTCCAGATAAAAAATCCAATACTCAAAACACCAAAAAACAACATCCAAATTCCAAATTTCTTACTGAAACCAAACGCTACATTCTTATTGTTATTGACATTGCTATTGATATTACTATTGACATTGCTATTGACATTATTAGTAAACACAAATTCATCCCAACCCGATTTTTCAACATACACACTTAAAATATCTAACATATCCTTTCGTGGTAGTTTTTGGTTTGTTTCGGGTTTCAAATGGGTATAGATCCACTTTTCACTAATCGATTGTTTAGTTGTACTTTGAATGTCCTCAATTAGATTCAAAATATCTTGGGTACTAAAACTTTTCCAACTTCCATTAAAATAGGGATAGCTTTTTTGGTACTGTACCAAAACGCATTTTTTAAGTTGATAAAATAGTTCTAAATCGGTCATAAATTGCTTTTCAAAAGTAGTAGTTCTTTCTTTTTTTACTACTGTAAAACGGCTGTAAATGTACTGAAAATACTTTACATTACTAACACAGTGGTTTTGCCAAGAAAAAATTTTGATGTTGTGATATGTTTGCCTTGTTAAACTTTTAAAACAAACTAATATGAATGCTAAAATTCCCTTATTAATTGCAATGTACTTATTATCTAATTCTTTATTTGCGCAAATTAGTGGCAACCAAATTTATAAAGATAAAAACAATGCGTATTATAGAAATGAAAATACAACTATAATAAATACAAGTCCAAATATTACTATGAATGATTCGATGTTATTCATAACAACGAAAGTCTTATTGAATCAAAAAGCAGATCAATTTCTAATTACTTTAGGTGTTAATCAAGAAAGTAAATCATCCATTTCCTGCGACAATCAAATTAACAATCGAATTTCCGATTTAATTACGAAACTAAAATATTATGGTATTAAAAAAGAAGCTATTTCTGTAGATTTTATTTCACAATCAAAAATATACGACAACCAATTTATTAAAGATACTATTAAAGAATATGAAAAAGGATTTGAAATTAAAAAGAACATAATTATAGCAACAAATAGGTTGGAAAACATTGATTTAATTATAAAAACCGCAGCAGAATTTAAAATTTATGATATCGTAAAAGTTGACTATTTAAATGATGATTTAACAGCTATTCATGATAAAATTTTTGAGGAAGCTTTGAAAATTTGTACCTCAAAAAAAGACAAATACTTACGGGCATTTAATAGAACTGAAACCGGACAAGTGAACATGAGTGAACAATTTTATTTTGTGTTTCCGGAAACCCAATACAATGAATACAAAGCGTTTGAAACTACAGAATTTGAAACAAATTATAATAATTATACCACTAGAGTCATCAAAAAAGAAAGAAAAAACACTACCTATTATTATAACGGAATGGATTGTAGAGGTTTTGACAAAGTCATACATGCCGCAGAAACTGAAGTTGGCTTACAATATATTCTAACCATAAACATCTCTGTAAAATTAGTAAACCAAAATAAAAAATAATTTTAATCCTTAAAAATCAATTAATTATGAAATCAAAACACACCCTTTTAGCAGTAGCATTGGTAGTAAGTGCTACTTTAGCTGCACAACATTCTGGAAATGTAAATCAGGAGGAACTATCAAAAAAAGAAATGAGTGGTAACTTTAATTATCAAAATCCAAATGCCTATCACAATCGAGATGTACCCACTATTCAGACATCGTACAGTAATGATAACGAAATGGTGATTACCATAAAAGGCATTTACAATGAAAAAGCAAGTTGTCAGAAAGCCGTGTTTAGCGTGTTGCAAGTTGGAAAAACTGCTGAAGAAGTTACGGATTTAATGGACGAAAGATTAGAAGCTGTAATGCAACAACTGAAAATATTTAATCCTGAAATTGATGTGATTACAGATATGATTTCCTTTGTACCTATGTATGATTATGAGGTAACAAAAAAACTTTTTAATCCGAAAACATATAACGAAAAACCTAGTGGATTTGAATTGAAAAAAAATCTAATTGTAAAGTTTAAAAATACTAACGATTTAAACAAGATTATGAATGTTTGTGCCAAACAAGAAATTTACGATTTAGCAAAAGTAGATTATGTAACCAGTAATTTAGATCATATTAGAGATGTGTTACAACTTAAAGCATCAGAAGAATACAAACAAATGTTAACCAATTATTCTGCCATAATGAATACCGATTTGTTTAAAAAAGAAAAAACATTAGTAGAAGGATACACTACGTTATATCCTATGGAAAGTTATAAAGCATATACCGCTTATAGCCAGGCAGCAACCAACTTTTCTCCTGACAGTCAAGTCAACAACATCAGAAAAAATACTACACAATTTTATGACGCTTCTCTAGCAAAATCACACACTTTTGTAGTAAATGCAGATATTACAGAACCTACCATTCAGATATTTTACGATTTAACCATTCGAATCAAATTACGTGAAGACCAACTTCCAAAAAACACGATAATTAGAAACAACAGGTATTATATTATTACTGCAACAGGTGATATTAAGCCACTCGCATTATAAAAAACAAGAAATCAATATATTCCTCCTCAACTTTAAATTAATTTTCATTAAAGTTGAGGATTTTATGTTTTTAGTAAGATTTTATAAATCCTAAAAAAATACTACATTTGCATTTATTAAAAATAAAAACTGAATTTTTCAGGATAACCATTTAGAAAAAAAACAATGAAACAAGTAGTACTATTATTTTCGGCATTAATATTAATTTCTTGCAATAAATTTAAAGTTGAAGGAACCGCAAAAGGAGTAAAAGACGGCACTAAAGTATTTTTAGAAGGTTCTGGCGAAATGGGTCCGATTGCAATGGACACAGTAGAAATTAAAGGGGGAAAATTTGAATTTGAAGGAAAAAGTGAACTTCCTGAAATTGGAATTGTTAGTATTGATGGTGTAATTGACCCACAATACCAATCTAGAAAAGCACTTCCTTTTATTATTGAAAGCGGAACAATAGAAATTGCTTTTGACACGAAAGACATTCAGAAATCTAAGATTTCAGGAACTACCGAAAATGATTTGTTTCAAAAATATACAGATGAATCAATTATTTTAAACAAACCTATTATTGATTTTCAGAAAAAAAATAATGAGGCAATGAAAAAAGCCATGGAAACAAATAATGTGGCTGTACAAAAGCAATTAAATGAAGAATATGGTAAATTAGCCCAGTCTATTTCTGCTAAGATGGATGCTAAATCTAAAGATTTTATAAAAAACAATCCAAGTTCAATGCTATCGATGTTGTTTTTAGAAAATTATGTTAGCAGAGGAATGATGCAAGGGAAAGTAGCCAAAGATGCTTTTGATAAATTAGACAAAAAATTACACGAAACAAAAAGCGGTAAAAATGTAAAAAAAGCATTGGACGCACAATTAAAAGCTGCAGCTCCTGAAAAAAAAAAGTAACTAAAGCACCTGATTTTTCTGCAAAAACGCCTACGGGCAAAACCGTTTCTTTAAAAGAATCGTTAGGAAAAGTTACTATTATTGATTTTTGGGCTTCGTGGTGTGGACCTTGTAGAGCAGAAAATCCAAATGTAGTTGCCATTTATAACGAACTACACAGTAAAGGATTAAATATTATAGGCGTTTCTTTAGATGAAGAGGCAGCAGATTGGAAAGAAGCCATTGCTAAAGATAAATTAACTTGGACTCAAGTGTCTAATTTAAAAAAATGGAAAGATCCAATTGCCTTAGACTATGAAATTGATGGCATACCTGCCACTTTTATTTTAGATGCAAAAGGAAACGTTGTAGCTAAAAACCTTAGAGGTGAAGAATTAAAAGCTAAAGTAAAAGAATTATTAAGTATAAAATAAAAAATAATTATCCCATTTTGTTAGTAAACACAAAATGGGATTTTTTATGTTTTTAGTTTTCAGAACGTTATAAAATATTTCATACTTTTCATTAAAATAAGTTTGCCACCATAAAAAACAATTATATATTTGCAATCGAAATGGCCATGGGGAGATACTCAAGCGGCCAACGAGGGCAGACTGTAAATCTGCTGTGAAAACTTCGCAGGTTCGAATCCTGCTCTCCCCACAAAAGCACTTCTAACGAGGTGCTTTTTTTGTTTTGTAAAAACTTGAAAACAAATAGATAAACATTAATAGCCTACAACAGATTTAAAGTCCGTTTGATGATTTGTGAGAAAAAATTATTATATTCGTTTTTTAAATATAAAACGAAACAAAACTTCACATATATACAAGTTAGACCGTATTGTTAAGCAAAACAATACAATTGTAATTTCTTATTACTATATAAAATGCTCTTTATGAATTTAATGCCTGTTTTTTCTATTATCTTTTTTACTTTAATCTCTTGTAATGTTAGAAAGACTACCATAGTAAACTCTTTCCTAAAAACACCAAATTTCGAAGTAAATATTGAGCATTTTTATAGCGCCGAAGGCGAAACTTTAAATTGGATAATCACAAAAGATTCATTGAAAATTAACTACAATTGTGACTTTGAAGGATGTAAAGACACTTTGTTGTTTTCTTCACCAATAGACTCTACTAAATCAAAATTATACTTCAACAAACTTGTCAAAATTCCATTGGATGATTTGAATGCAAAATATGACAAAACCAATATGAGTGATGGTTTAAAAGAAAATATAATCATAAAAAACATTTATGCCTTGGAAATAAAAGTATATAAACACGGAAAAGAAGTTCAAGAAATTGATGATTTATACAGTTTGACAGATTCCTTAATTCTCTATAAAACAAAATTTAAAATTAATTCAAAGAAATAACATTTCCTAACAGGCGTTTGGCAAGATTGCGAATTTTGTAGTAAATTC
Organism: uncultured Flavobacterium sp.; assembly: GCA_964593435.1. GTDB lineage: Bacteria > Bacteroidota > Bacteroidia > Flavobacteriales > Flavobacteriaceae > Flavobacterium. Next base: position 46,851 of record CAZQGY010000018.1, read on the forward strand.
ACGTTTACATTTCGCAAGAAATTT
>CAZQGY010000019.1:0-43197 GCA_964593435.1 uncultured Flavobacterium sp.
TATCAAACTTTCGGGAAAAAAGGTTTGGGTATGGGTAATTCTATGCTTTTCTCCCATATTGGAAAATTAAAATTGTAAAAATGAAAAGTAATTTCATTAAATTATCTGCGTATTTTACGTTGGTAACTTCTTTTGCTATGGCTCAAGAACAAAATCTGTCAAAAACAATTCAAGAGATTGTAATTTCCGACACTAAATTTGTGCAAAACAAAGAAAAATCAGGAAAAATTATTGAAAAAATTACAGCAAAAGATTTAGAAAACAAAAAAGGCCAATCTTTAGCCAATGTTTTAAGTCAAATAGCTGGTGTAGAAGTAAATGGGAACCAGTCTGGAACCGGAAAAAATTTAGCATATTATATTAGAGGCGGAAGAAGTCGTCAAGTATTAATTGTAATTGATGGAGTTCCTGTAACAGATGCTTCAGGAATTGGTTTGCAATACGACTTACGTTTGTTGCCTGTAGAGCAAATTGAAAGTATTGAAATTATGAAAGGAGCAGCAAGTACTTTATATGGTTCGGGTGCTGCAACAGGATTAATAAATATCACATTAAAGAAATCGGTAAAAAAAGAAATTGAAGGTAACGCTTATATAAATTTAGGAACACAAAATGTAGCCAATCAAACAAAAACAAGTGCTCAAGATTTTAATCAAGGGTTTTCTGTAAATGGAACAAAAGGTCGTTTTTCGTATTTAACATCATTAAATAGTACTGAAACAAAAGGAATTAGTGAAGCCGCAGGTACAAATTTTGAAGCAGATAATTTTTCAAGAGTAAATATTATGCAAAAAATTGGTATCGATTTTAATTCTAAAATTAATTTTCAAGCTTTTGCTAATTATGACCGATTAAAGTCTGCTTTTGATGGTGGAAGTTTTTCAGATGAAGTGGCAAACATTTCTTTTTCAGAACAGTTTAGGGTAGGTTTTACCACGAAATATAAATATGTAAAAGGAGAATTAAATTTTGTAACGGGTTATACAAATTTGGAAAGAAAATATGATACTTACAACTCTTGGACTTCCAGTGTTGACTTTTCGTATTACAAATCCAGAAGTTTGAATGCCGATTTATTTAACAAATATAATTTTTCAAAACAGGTTTTTTTAATCCTTGGAACGCAATTCCAGTTTATGGATATGCAGGAAGAAAGTACTTATGAATTTATCACAAATACTCAAGCCAACTTTAACGTGTTTGATCCTTACGCAACATTAGTATATTATTCAAATTTTGGACTAAATATTAATGCGGGTGCAAGAATTAACAATCATAATGTATATGGTAATTATACTACTTTTAATTTTAATCCTTCGTTCAACTTTAAAACAATGCCCTTAAAATTAATTTCTTCTTATAGCACCGCATATATTACGCCATCGTTATATCAATTGTATTCGCCCTATGGAAATTTAACTTTAAAACCAGAAGAAAATACTACTATTGAAGTGGGTTTTGAAACAAATCTGTTTCATAATAAAATTACTTTTAATGCGGTTGGTTTTTATAGAGAAGAAGAAAATAGTTACGACTTTTTTACCGATGAAGTTACTTATGAATCGAAATACATTAATAATTCAAGTCAAGTTATTGCAAAAGGTGTTGAAACTAATTTAGGATTAAAACCCGTTTCCTATTTTTCTATAAATGGGAATTATACGTTTACACAAGTTGCTGAAGCGCAAAGTAAGTTAATTCCGAAGCATAAAGTAAATGTTTCATTTGATATTGACTTAACAAAAAAAATGCATTGGAATACACAATATCAATATGTGGAATCCAGAAACGACGCTTTTTTTGATAGTAATACTTTTGCTACTGTCAATACCGTTTTGGCATCGTGTCAAATCTTAAATTCGAATATTTCTTATGAGGTATTACCAAATAGATTCTCAATTTTCACGGCTGTTACAAATATTTTAGATAAAGATTTTTATGAAAATATTGGATATTCTTCAAGAGGAAGAAATTTTAAATTAGGAATCAATTTAAAGTTTTAAAATTTTCTAAATCGTAAGATTATGCTGCGTTTTTGTTTTATGTAACAATTTTACTTTAATGTTGTCTAATCTTTGGAATAGATTTTGATATTTAAATTAAAAAATAGTAAGTTATGAAAAAAATTATTGTTTATGTTGCTTTGATGGTTTCGTCATTAGTATTTTCACAAAATGCTTTTGATAAATTAGAAGATAAAGATGGGGTAGAAAGCATTGTGGTTTCTAAAAAAATGTTCGATTTAATGAGTAAAGTTAAAGTGGATGCAAAGGATAAAGAAATGCAACAATATATGAACTTGCTTAAAAAATTAGATAATTTGCAAGCGGTTTATACCTCTCAATCTAAATTGAGCGGAGATTTAAATGCTGCTGTGGTTTCGTATTTAAAATCAAATCCATTAGAAACAATTACTACATCTACACAAGATGGAAATGTAATTAAAGTATATGGAAAAACAAATGCTAATGAAACCAATGTAAAAGAAGTTTTAGTTGTGGTAAACGGTAATTTTAATGGAGTTAAAACATCAATTGTATCTATAAAAGGCGATTTTCCTTTGAGTGAAATTGCATTAATTGTAAAAAAATTAAACCTTCCGGGTGCTGATATTTTAAGTAAAATTGATAAAAAATAATCGGATGAAAAAGGTATTTTTACTTACTATTACAGTCATTACATTCAGTTGTAAACAAGAAGCTTCTTTACAAAAATACTTTGTGGAAAGTGGCGATAAAAAAGAATTTATGGCTTTAGATGTTTCGTCTTCCATATTAAATATTAATGAAACCAAATTATCTGCCTCCGAAAAGAAAGCATTACAATCATTTGATAAAGTAAATATTTTAGCATTTAAAAAAGACGGAAAAAATAATGCGCAATACACTAAAGAAATTAAAGAAGTAAAAGAAATTTTAAAGGACACCGTATATCAACCGTTAATAAAACTAAATGGAGTAGGGCAAAACGCTTCTATAATGATAGTGGGCGACAATAAAGAAATTGATGAATTAATATTGTTTGGTAATAAGAAAGAATTAGGGTTTACAGTAATTCGAGTTTTAGGAAACGATATGAAACCAGAAAACGCAATGGAATTTTTAAGTATTTTGCAAAAATCGAATATTGATATGGAGCAATTGAAACCCATTTTAAATTTCGTAAATAAGAAATAAGTTTTTGAAATTTAAAATCCCGATACATAACTGATTTTGTATCGGGATTTTTTTTGATTGCAAATATTTAATCACATAAAGTTTATTCTGAATATTCTAAAATATCACCGGGTTGACAGTCTAATACTTTACAAATGGCTGATAATGTACTAAAACGAATGGCTTTTGCTTTACCGGTTTTTAAAATGGAAACATTAGCTAATGTTAAATCTATTTTTTCGGAAAGTTCATTCAACGACATCTTTCTTTTGGCCATCATTACGTCTAAATTTACTATAATTGCCATAGGTTAAACGGTTAAATCAATTTCTTCTTGCATTTCAATGCCTCTTTTGAAAACATAGGCAAGTACTATTAATACTATGCCCATAAACAACCAAACATCTGCGCCACCTAATTTTAATATTTGAATACTTGGTAATTTCACACCTTGTTGCGATAACCATTCGGTATAGCTAACGCCATAATTAGAGAAAAATCCAATACCAATAGCTATATAAGCGACAATCAATATGAATTTTTTCACCATATGATTAAAAGGTGTAGCTATAGAAAGGTTTTTATTGTGTAGCATTTTCACAATTAAGTAAAATAGTATTGCTTTCAATATTACAATAATACTCATAATTGATGTTACGACTAAAAAATGCCCTTTATCAAATTGATACAGATCCGAAAAATCGATTTGATTCCAAAAAAATCCAGCGCCTATTGGATTGTAAAATGTCGTGTATGCTATGTTAAAAAGTATTCCGCCAGCTTCAATACAGAGTCCAATAAAAATAATCCAACACATAATTTTTAACACGTTTAGCATTTGCTTGGCACTAATTTTAAATTCCATAATATAATAATATTTAAGTTAATGCTGCAAATATCAATAATTTTTTATTGATAAACAATAAAAAACGTATTTTATTTTATTATAATCTCATCCAAAAAAATAAACGCATCACCGCCAAAACCTTGATGCCATTCTGGTAATTTTCCGAAGTTCTTGGCAATAACTTTTACATAACGTGCTTTAAGGAAACTACTTTTAACTCTATATCCTCTAATTGATATTTTTTCATCTTTTGGCTTTATATCATCGTCACTTCTGGTGTCTATTTCTCCAATTGAAGTAAAATTCACATTATCTTCTGAAATGTAATACTCCACTTTGGATGGCATTAAAATCCACGAACGTTGGTCTTGTAAAAATCGAGCTGAAATTTCGGTAATACTTTTAACTTCTTGCAAATCCACCACTGCTTCAAAATCCTGACTTTGATAGCCTTGCCAATCGCCTTTACGCCAGTTCTCTGTTCCTAAAATACCATCTAACAACCCATCAGGACCACTTGCGTGATATTGCGGATTGTATTTAGATTTTATATTGATAGTATAATTGTTTGGTTTTTTGAAAAATGTAGCGGAAATGGTGTTGCTTATTTGTCTATTATTTTCAACATAAGCAAATATATCTGTTGTTAAATCAATTACAAATGGTTTAGTATATTTAATAAATATTCTATCATCTAATTTTGATGTTGCATCATTTGTAGTGTAATAAATCTCATCCTTTGAATTTTGAGAAAATAATTCAATTTTCAATTTATCTTTAAACGCTTTGTTTTCTGCCTGAATTACTGGAACTGGAATAATTTTGTTGTATTTTGTATTTTCAGTAGAGTTTTCAGAATAGTCAAATTGTGACATTGTAGCACTTCTTTTTTGAATTAATTGTTCTTTTAATTTTTCTCCCAATAAGAAAATTCTGTTAGTTGTTTTTCCGTTCACAACTAGTTTTTTGTAGTCGACCAAATTTTTTCCATTCTCATCTTTTATTTTAATTTCATCAAAAATAGGTTCATTGCTTTCCCATTTTTCCATACCTGGTGTAACCGCATAAGTCCCCATCGCACTCAGCACATACCAAGCACTCATTTGCCCGCAATCTTCATTTCCAATTAATCCATCGGGCGTGTTTTTGTAGAAATTATTTAAAATATATTTTACTTTTTCATTAGTTTTTTCTGGTTTTCCCACATAATTGTATAAATACGCCATGTGATGACTTGGTTCGTTGCCGTGAGCATATTGTCCGATTAAACCTGTAACGTCGACTTGCTCTCTTCCAGTGGTTTTGCTTTCAGCGTTGAAAAGCTCGTCTAACTTGACTTCAAACTTATCCTTTCCTCCATGCGCTTGAATTAAACCCTCAATGTCTTGTGGTACGAAAAACGAGTACTGCCACGAATTTCCTTCCGTAAAATTATTATTCACTTCTCTTGGATCGAATGGTTTGTCCCAACCGCTATTTTTCTTTGGACGCATAAAACCCGTTTCCCAATCGAAAATATTCTTCCAATTTTGAGAACGCTTCGTAAAATACTGATAGTCTTCTTGCTTGTTTAAAATTTGTGCCATTTGGGCAATACACCAATCGTCATACGCATATTCCAAAGTTTTAGAAACGCTTTCGTGTTCGTCATCCATCGAAATGAAGCCGTTTTTCTTATACGCATCCAAACCCAATATATCGCGCATCGCGGAAGCTTTACTTGCTTCAAAAGCTTTTTCGTAATCAAAACCTGTAATGCCTTTTGCCATCGCATCTGCAATTACAGAAACCGAATGATAACCAATCATACAATCCGTTTCATTTGACGCCAATTCCCAAACGGGTAATCTACCGCCTTGTTCGTATTGTTTGATGAACGTATTTATGTAATCTGAAGTTCGTTTTTTATCGATTAAGGTGTATAACGGATGCGCACCTCTAAACGTGTCCCATAACGAAAAAACCGTGTAATAATCAAAGCCTTTAGCGGTATGAATTTGGTTATCTCTTCCTCTATATTTTCCGTCAATATCTTGGGCGATATTTGGTTGCATCATCGTGTGATACAAGGCTGTGTAAAAAATCTCTAACTTGTCTTTATCATCATAAATGATTTCAATTTTTGATAGTTCTTTGTTCCAAAGGGTTTCTGCCTCTTTCTTAACTTTTTCAAATTCCCAATGTTTGATTTCGGAACTGTTTAGTTTGGCACCTTCATAACTCGTTGGTGAAAGTGAGACTTTTACGAGAATTTTTTCACCTTTTTTGACTTGTTTTGAGAAACTTAAAGCCAATTCAGTTCCTTTGTATATTCCTTCTAACTTAGTGTTTTCCTTGTTTTCTTCTTTAACCAGATTTACTTTCAAAGGTACATTGAACTCAATTCGGGCATACACATATTGATCTCTTGCCCAAGCTTCGCTTCTTCGAAGAACTTCAATAGTTTTATCATCAATTACTCGAATTCTTCCTTCCAAAAGCCTATCGCGATGATTTAAATCCAAAATAATATTAGCTAAACCAGCTTTATTAAACGTATATTCATGAAAACCTAAACGTGTTGAAGTCGTTAATCGCACATCTATATTGTGTTTGTCTAATTTCACGGAGTAAAATCCTGCGGAAGCTTTTTCATTAGCATGCGAAAAAGTGGAAGCATACACTTTATTGTCAAACGAAGGTTCGCCCATGGTTGGCATTAGCATAATATCACCATAATCTGAAACACCTGTTCCATTCAGATGGGTATGCGAAAATCCGTAAATAGTATTATCATCATAATGATAACCGCCACAGCCATCCCAACTGCCATCGATTCTGGTATCAGGTGACAATTGCACCATTCCGTAAGGCACAGTTGCTCCAGGAAACGTATGTCCGTGACCGCCGGTTCCAATAAATGGATTCACGTGTTTGGCAAAATCTTGTGCGAATAATAAAGTGGGAAGTAGTATAAATAAAAATGCTTTCTTCATGATAATAGAATATTGTTGATGTAAATTTCAACAAACTATTTGAAAAAAGCAATTTTATAGGAAATTAAATCGGTTAGATGTGGTTTATTTGCCTAGTACACCCTTACGATTAATGGTATTTAATGCCGTGGTGTTTTCGTCTTTTATTGTATTGGCTTCAAAGGTGAAGTTTTTATCATATAATTTTCCGTTTAGAAAATACGTAAGCATAAAATGATTGTTTAATTGCAATACATTGTTTTCTAATAATTCCACTTTTATTGCCGTTTCAGGTAATACTTCATTAAAAGCATGTCGAAAATTTCCTGTTTTTCTTTCTTCACCATTAATAATTCCAGACGCACTAGAAACAACCATGGCCATTTCTAATTTTTCTGAAGTATCGTTTAATAAGTAAGCATACCAACTGTTTTCTCCAAAGTCTTCATTCCATTCTTTAATAACCACCACATATACGTTTTCTACTTCAGGAATAATAATGTCTTTTTTCATGAGAAGTTCTTGCTTTATTTTATTTTTTTAGATAAAGTAGCCGTGTTTGTAAATATCTTTAAATCTACTTTTGGTTCTCCTAATAAATCAATTTGAGTATTTCCTGATGCTGAAATTTCAATGGTTTTTTGAGCATTCACCGAACAAGAGGTGTAACCTTCTGCAATTAATTCCATATCAACAACGGTGAATTTTTTCGCAACTAAACTTGAATTATTATCTAATCTTATTTTTGCAATTTGCGCATCACCTTCAATAGTTGCTTGCGATTTTTGGTATAAATCTACCTTAGATTCTGGTGAAGCAATTAATGCTTTTAAATTAGCATCTTTACTTAATTCTACAACAGATTTCTCTGCTTGAACATTGATTTCCGCTTTAGATTTATCAGTCATTATTAATGTGAAATTGGTAGATTTTACATTTAAAAAAGATTGCGATTTATCAAAGTTTTTAACTGTAATATTCGCTAATGCAATATCTGCAATGGCATTAACTTTACTAGAATGTCGCGCTACAATAGATTTTAAACTATCATTATAATTTACTCTAATAGCCATTTTTTTCTCTCCAACAGGTTGTTTTAACGCGGTTAATTTTAGCGTTTTTCCTAAAACATTATAACTAATAATATCATGTAAGTTATCATCGGCTTCAATTTCAATTGATGTTTTTTCTCCTTTTACAAAATATACATCTAAAAATTCTTCAATTTCTACATGTTCAAATTCTTCTACTTCTTTCACAGAAATAGTTACAATTTTTGAACCTTTTATTTTTTCTAATTTAGCTTGAGCTGTCGCTAATGAAAAGCTAAACAATGTAATTACGAAAAGCGTGATTGATTTTATCATTTTATATAAATTTTAATTTAAAGTACAAATATATTAAAAAAAATCCCGAATTAGTCGGGATTTGTGTGTTATGATATTAGATTTTGAGAGTCAAAAAAGGATGTTAAAAAATACTTTCTATAAATTGAATTACTAATTGTACGGCAATATCAATTATTTTAATTACAAATTGTATCATATTTTTTTAAGGTATATAGGTTAATATATGTTGCAAAATTAAGTATTAATTATGAAATGAATGTTAAAAATTAATTAAATTATTCTATTGATATGTCGCCGCCGCTTGTTTCTTCGTTTCTTAATTCTCTTGGTCTTTTTACCGATGAAATCGTACCTGCACTTTCCGCTTTTGCATCTAATTTTACAATGGCATATACTATAATGTTACTTGCGCTTGACGCTTCAGCATATACTTCATTTGACATTAATTCTGATGCATCTATAGAACTTGCGCTCGAAGCATTTGTTTCTAATTTTAATGTTTTGCCTTTTATAGTTACATCTCCAGTGCTTGAGGACTCAATAGTAATGTTCTCATATTCTGCTTTCACATCAATTTTACTCGCGCTTGTAGCGATGAGATTTAAGCTTTTACCTTTTAAGATATTTACAGATTGTATACTTGAAGCACTTGTAGTTTCTATTCCATTTAATTGTTTTATTTTTACATGTACAATAAGTTCTTCTGCATCAATGTAACTTTTATCTAAACTTATTTTTAAAACACCATTTGAAATGGTTGTTTTTATATGGCTTTGTAAATTAGAATCGGTTTCCACTTCAATACTGTTGTTTTCCGCTTGTTCAATTTCAACAGCTATGGCATTACTAAGTTCAATTTTTGTGAAATTTTCAGTAACTTCTCTTTTACTGATTGTTACTTCTCCATTTCCTTTAGTTTGATTCACAAATTCTTGACAAGAAAAAAGTGAAATAATTATTAACGTATAAAATATATTTTTCATATTTAGTTATTTTATTGTGATACTATTTTTCTTGATTTTAATACTTTCTACATGCTCTTTTTCAACGGTTTTATTTCCTTTTTTTATAAGTATGCCATCTTCATTTAAAATGATTTCTGAATTTTCTTCCAAATTTGAAATGGTGTCATTCTCAACATCGTTATAATCGTTTTCATCAATTGGACAATTCATACATAACACTTTATTTTCTGAAACGATATATGTATAAGTATCTGAACTATAATGTAAGTTGAAATAATCATTTTCAGATATGTCAAAGTGTTTGAAGTTTTTATCTACTTTAAAAATAGTGCCTTTAGGTAAATATAAAAACAATTCTACTTCTTGGTCATGTTTTTTATTGGCTAAATCTGTAATCCAATAATTGTCTAAAATTAAGTTGTTGTTTTCAATTTTTACGTTGTATTTTATTTTTTCAGCAGTTTGTTTGGCTTTTTTAATGCTACTTCCTTCTGCAGATTTTTCAATTTGTAAAAAAGCAATTGGTTCGTTTGTTTCTACTATTTTAATAGATACATTATTTGAAAATATTATTTCTTTATCAGTAACATCATGAATAACTTCAAAATTTTCATAATCGTAATTGTCTTTGCCGTATAAATTATTTGAAATAAATTTAACAGTTAAGGTATCAGTTGGTTTTAAATTGATAGCTATTTTTTCGATAGCTTTTCCAGTATATGCATTTTGACTAATTTCTTTTATAGTTAAAAACAACACGGACGCCAAACCGATAATCCAAATGGCTAATAACGAATAATTTATAGTATTTCCAATTGATTTCATTCTTGTAGTAAGTAATTTTAACCCTAAGATTAATAAGTAAAATAAAGGAATTCCTAATACTATAATTAATAACAAACCTTGAATCCAAATAGGTGTTTCGAAACTAAAAGGAGTGTGAATGTGATTGTATAGGAAATTATCTGGCATAGATGAGAAAAATATCATAGCAATTCCTCCAATAATCACACTAATTAATGTCATAGAGGTAAAAAGCACAATAAAACCACCAATTATCTTAGAAATTACATTAAAAATGGATGTAACAATTTCGCTTATTGTATTTCCGATTTTTTCTGCCCCTGATTTAGCATTTGAAGCAATTTTGTCATGGTCTAAATTTGAGAATTTATCTGAAATTTCATTAAAGCCTTCTTTTACTTTTTTCTCAATGTTTGAAATGTTTATAGGTTCCCCTTTCATTTCTAATTTTTGTGAAGTGGTAACTGCTTCTGGAATTAAAATCCATAATATAATGTATAATACTAATCCTGTACCAAAGCCGAAGAATAATATTACCATTATGATTCTTAGCCATAAAGGATCAACACCAAAATAATGTCCTAAACCTGATAAAACACCTCCTAAAAATGAGTTTTCTTTATCTCTATATAATTTTTTTGAACTACTTGTTGAGGTGTAGTTGGATTGAAAATCATTTTTTGGCGTTTCTTCTTCAATTTTATAATCTTCAGGTTGCCCCATAATCGTTATAATATCATCTACTTCTTTCAAGCCAATAACTTGTTTAGTAGTGCCTAATTTTTCTGTAAAAAGTTCAGAAATTCTACTTTCAATATCATTTATAATTTCTTCTCTACCATCAGGAGATAATGAACTTCTAACGGCATCAAAGTAGTTACTTAATTTTCTAAAGGCATCTTCGTCAATATGAAAGAAATACCCACCTAAATTTATACTTGTTGTTTTGTTCATAATCTGTTATTTTTAGTAGTGATAGTGTTTACAGCACCCGAAAGTTCACTCCAAGTGTTGTTTAATTCTTTTAAAAATTCTTTTCCTTCATCTGTTAAGCCATAATACTTTCTTGGCGGCCCCGATGTAGATTCTTCCCAGCGATAGCTTAATAGATTGTCATTTTTTAATCTTGTTAATAAAGGATATACGGTGCCCTCTACAACAAGTAATTTTGCGGTTTTTAAAGTGTCTAAAATTTCAGAAGTATAGGCGTCTTTTTCTTTTAATACAGATAAGATGCAAAACTCTAAAACACCTTTTCGCATTTGAGCTTTTGTGTTTTCAATATTCATTTGAGCTTGTTTTTTTAATCATGATAAAACGATTTAAAATGGAGTACAGTACTTAGTACATTATTTTCTTATGCAAATATATATCTAAAAACAGATACCTTGTTTCACATAGTACTAATATTTAACATAATTTTAACATTTTGTTGTTTTGTCGTTCACAACTATTTTTTTCTTAATTTTACATAAAATATAAATAGATATGGAGTTTACACCTTTTAAATTAAATGCATTTACCTTTTTTAAATTGCCTTCCGCATTTTGGAGTGGTGTTCGAGTAAAACAAATTACATCAAATACTTGTAAGGTAACAGTGAAACACAGTTGGTTCAATCAGAATCCGTTTAAATCTATGTATTTTGCCGTGCAAGCTATGGCTGCCGAATTTACTACAGGTGCTTTAGTAATGTATCATATTAAATCAAGCGGTAAAAATATTTCAATGCTTGTAGCCCAGAATAAAGCTGTATTCACAAAAAAGGCTACGGGTAAAATCACTTTTACATGTAATCAAGGAAAGGAAATTGCCGAATGTATTGAAAATGCAATACGAACAAATGAAGGACAAACGATTTGGTTAACATCAATAGGAATAAATGAAAATGGCGAACAAGTTTCAGAAATGCAATTTCAATGGACAATAAAATCAAGAGTTTAATTTTTAGACATTTGTTAATCTTAGTTAATGTTTGATGTAAGCGTATAACTAATTGTAAATTTGTATTATAAAAAATATAAATGACGATATTAATAACAGGAGCTACAGGTTTAATTGGAAAAAAAATGGTGTCTTTACTTAAAAAAGACAACCATATAATTCATTATTTAACAACTTCAAAATCAAAAATAAACCAATCTTCTGATGAAAAAGGTTTTTTTTGGAATCCGATTACAAGTGAAATCGATCTTGCTGCTTTTGAAGATGTTTCCGTTATTATTCATTTAGCTGGCGCTTCGGTATCAAAAAAATGGACAAAAGCTTATAAAAAAGAAATAATACAAAGTAGGGTTCAAAGTGCTAATTTACTTTTCAAGACTTTACAATCTCATCCAAATTCGGTAAAACAATTTATTTCAGCATCTGCTGTAGGTATTTATCCAGACGATTTAACTGCCATTTATCACGAAGATGATTCGCAAATTGATGATTCGTTTTTAGGTGAAGTAACGCAACTTTGGGAAGAAAGCACCAATTTATTTAAATCCTTACCACTTTTGGTAACCACTATCAGAATTGGAGTTGTTTTAGCCAAAGAGTCAGGCGCATTAGTTGAAATGACTAAGCCAATAAAATATGGTTTTGGAGCTGCTTTGGCATCTGGAAAACAATATGTGTCTTGGATTCATATTGATGATTTAGTGGCTATTTTTAAATATGTTATAGATAACAATTTAGAAGGTATTTACAATGCGGTTTCGCCATATCCAACAACAAATGAAGAACTAACAAAAGCTATTGCGAAAACCATACATAAACCTTTGTTTTTACCGAATGTGCCAAAATTTATTTTGCGTTTACTTTTAGGAGAAATGCATCAAATTGTAACCAGTAGTCAGCATGTTAGTTCAAGAAAAATATTAGATGCTGGTTTTCAATTTCAACATGCTTTACTGAGCAAATCTTTACAAAACCTTTTGAAATAGTACTTTCATTTTTTTCTTTTTTATAAATATGTCCAAAAATAATTTCTTTTGGATTGTATAATTATTGTTTTTACATACTGACAATGTGTCATAAAATAAAGTATGGCAACACTTTTGCAATCTCAATTTGAAAATAAATTATACAATCATGAGTCAAGAAAATACTGAAAACATCGAAAAAGAGATCCTTCAGGATGAAAATGCTATAGAAAATCAAGATGTTCAAGAAAATAATGAACCAGAAGTGTCAGTTGAAGATCAATTGCAAGAACAAAAAGATAAATTCATAAGATTATATGCCGAATTTGAAAATTACAAAAAAAGAACTTCAAAAGAACGTATAGACTTATTCAAAACTGCTGGACAAGAAATTTTACAATCGATGTTACCCGTTTTAGATGATTTCGATAGAGCTTGGGCACAAATTTCTCAATCTGACGATGAAGCTTTAGTAAAAGGTGTCGAATTAATTCATGAAAAGTTAAAATCAACATTAGTTTCAAAAGGTTTAGAAGTTGTTGAAATTAAAGCAGGTGATGCATTCGATGCAGATTTCGCAGAAGCTATTACACAAATTCCAGCTCCAACACCTAAATTAAAAGGAAAAATTGTTGACGTAATCGAAAAAGGGTACAAATTGGGTGATAAAATTATCCGTTTTCCAAAAGTAATTTTAGGTAACTAATATTTCTATAATCATTCTTTTTGAATGTATTAATAAAATAAAATGAAAAAAGATTTTTACGAAGTTTTAGGTATAAGCAAAAATGCTTCTCCTGAAGAAATAAAAAAAGCATACCGAAAAAAAGCCATTCAATATCATCCAGATAAAAACCCTGGAGATACTGCTGCAGAAGAAAATTTTAAAACTTGTGCCGAAGCATACGAAGTGTTAAGTGATGCAAACAAAAAAGCGAAGTACGACCAATATGGGCATCAAGCCTTTGATGGAAACGGTGGCTTTGGTGGCGGACACGGCGGTATGAATATGGATGATATCTTTAGTCAATTTGGAGATATTTTTGGTGGCGGTTTTGGTGGCGGAGGCGGAGGCCAACGTAGAATGAAAGGAAGTAATTTGCGTATTAAAGTCAAACTGACTTTAGAGGAAATTGCCAATGGAGTTGAGAAAAAAGTTAAAGTAAAAAGAAAAGTTCAAGCTGCTGGTGTAACTTACAAAACATGTTCTACATGTAATGGACAAGGTCAAGTAATGCGAGTTACAAATACCATTTTAGGTCGTATGCAAACTGCTGCAACGTGTCCTAATTGTAGTGGAGCTGGGCAAATGATAGATAGTAAACCTGCCAATGCTGATAGTCAAGGTTTTATTACTGACGATGATACGGTTTCAATTAAAATTCCTGCAGGAGTAGTGGATGGTATGCAATTAAAAGTTGCTGGAAAAGGAAATGATGCACCTGGGAAAAATAGTATTCCAGGAGATTTAATTGTTGCCATTGAAGAAATTGAGCATGAATTTTTAAAACGTGAAGGCGAAAATTTACATTATGATTTATATATCAGTTTCCCAGAAGCAGCTTTAGGAATTTCAAAAGAAATTGAAACAGTTTCAGGAAAAGTTCGTATTAAGTTAGAAGAAGGTATTCAATCTGGTAAAATTCTTCGTTTGAAAGGAAAAGGAATTCCAAGTTTAAATAGTTACGGAAACGGCGACTTGCTTGTTCACGTAAATGTGTGGACACCAAAAACGTTAAATAAAGAGCAAAAACAATTTTTTGAAAGTATGATTTCGGATGAAAATTTTATCCCAAATCCTGAAAAATCAGACAAATCGTTTTTTGAAAAAGTAAAAGATATGTTTTCGTAATTGAAAATTGAAATACATTTTAAAAATCTCAATCTAATCAGATTGGGATTTTTTTTTGGCCTAAATTTTAAAATATACTATTTATGAGAAAAAGCTAATTATTTTTTAAAAAGATGTAACAAAATCCCTATATTACACACTAATTCAGAAAAGAAATACTGCAAATGAATACTATTTTAGAAGTTAAAAACGTAGTGAAACAATATGGCGATTATACAGCATTAAATTCTGTTTCGTTAAGTGTTCCTGAAGGAAGCATATATGGTTTGTTAGGTCCAAATGGTGCTGGAAAAACCTCGTTAATTCGTATCATTAATCAAATTACTTTGCCAGATGCTGGTGAAATAATTTTAAATGGCGAAAAACTAAATCCGAATCACATTTCAATGATTGGTTATATGCCCGAAGAACGTGGTTTGTACAAATCTATGAAAGTGGGCGAGCAATGTTTGTATTTGGCTCAACTAAAAGGCATGAGCAAACAAGAAGCCAAAAAACAATTAAAATATTGGTTCGAAAAGTTTGAAATAGAAACGTGGTGGGATAAAAAGCTTCAAGAACTTTCTAAAGGAATGGCTCAAAAAGTGCAATTTATTGTAACGGTTCTTCACAATCCAAAATTATTAATATTAGACGAACCATTTTCTGGATTTGATCCTGTAAATGCCAATTTAATCAAAGATGAAATTATTGAATTAAATAAAAAAGGAACATCCATTATTTTTTCAACGCATCGAATGGAAAGTGTAGAAGAAATGTGCGATTACATTGCATTAATTCATAAATCGAACAAATTAATCGAAGGAAAACTTGAAGATGTAAAACGTGAATTTAGAACAAATACATTTCAAGTTGGCGTTATGACACAAAATGTGGAAGCGTTAATGTATCAATTAACACAAAAGTTTACCATCGGTCAAACCGATTTCAAATCATTAAACGATGATTTAAAATTGGAAGTTCAGTTAGGAAATCATTCTTCAAATGAATTATTAAGTATTTTATCTCAAAACGGACAAGTTACCCATTTTGCTGAAAAAATTCCAAGTGTAAATGATATTTTTATTCAAACAGTAACGGAATAGACATTTAGACTATTAGAATTTTAGAAGGTTAGATTTTCTGAAATTTTAATGAACTAAATGTCAAAAAGCTAAAAATCTAAGAAATCTAATCTTCTAATAATCTTAAATATAATGAACAAATTATTATTAATCGTACGAAGAGAATTTATTGCCAAAGTGCGCAACAAATCTTTTATTGTGATGACTTTTTTAAGTCCGCTAATTTTCTTAGGAATGTCTTTTTTAATTGGTTATTTATCAAGTATCAACAAAGATCAAGCTACTAAAATTGCCATTTACGATAAAGGAAATATACTAAAAAGTAGTTTAAAATCTGACAAAGAAACAGCTTTTACTGATTTGTCGTCTATACCATTTAAAGTGGCAAAAGATACAGCAAGTAAAAGCTATGAAGGGCTTTTGTTCATTCCAAAAACGGCAACTATTCAAGATTTAAAATCTAAAGTTGAATATATTTCAGATGAAAGTGCCAGTGCAGAATTTATTTCAAATATAGAAAACGTAGTTGATTCTATCTTAACTCAAGATAATTTCAAAACTAATAATTTGGATATTACTAAAATTGAAAAGGCAAAAGTGGAATCGACTTTGCAATTAAGTAAATATTCAGGTGATGCCAGTTTAAAAGGAATTAATGAAATTAAAATTGGATTAGGTTTTCTTTTTGGCTATTTAATTATGATGTTTATTATAATTTACGGAAACTTTGTGATGCGAAGTGTGATTGAAGAAAAAACCAATCGAATTATAGAAATTGTCATTTCATCTGTAAAACCATTTCAGTTAATGATGGGGAAAATTATTGGAAATTCTTTAGCAGGAATTTTGCAATTTACCATTTGGGCTATTGTTGGAACGTCTATTTTCTTTATTGTTTCTACATTTTTTGGTGCAGAAACAGCAGCAAGTGCCAATCCAGAAGCGGTGAAATTAGCCACTGAAAATAGTGGATTAATGTCGAAATTGCCTTTATATTTAGATGAATTAGGAAACTTGCCAATTGCTACAATTATCATTTCGTTTATATTTTATTTCATTGGGGGTTATTTCTTATATAGTTCTCTATACGCTGCCATTGGTGCCGCTGTTGATAACGAAACCGATTCGCAACAATTTTTATTGCCTATAATTATGCCTTTAATGTTAGGCGTATATATCGGATTTTTTACCGTTGCCAACGATCCGCACGGAAATATTGCTACGATTTTCTCCATGATTCCATTTACATCGCCAATTGTTATGCTAATGCGTATTCCGTTTGGTGTGCCCACTTGGCAAATAATTGTTTCATTAGTCTTATTATTTGCTACATTTGTGGGAGTAGTTTGGTTTGCAAGCAAAATTTACCGTGTAGGAATTTTAATGTACGGAAAAAAACCAACTTGGAAAGAATTATATAAATGGTTGAAATATTAAAAGGAGAAATTTTGTTTAAAATATTTTGTATTTTATTTATAATTACAACGGCTTATTTATCTAATAAATCATTCAGAATTTATAAATATTCAAACCCAACAGAAAGAAGATTGAAAGAGAATATTTTTAGGAAAAGAACTAATTTTATTCTGTTTATTTTAATTATGCTGATTGTTATGTTATTAGCATATAGATTATTTATAGTAATTTATTTTGAATATCTTTTTTTAATATTTTCATTTTTCTTGATAACTTTTGATATTGCAGATTCAATTAATAAAATAGATGTTTTAAAGAAAAATAATTTTTCATTATCATATATTGATGATTTCAGGTTGCATTCTAAGTATAATTCAATTTGTTCTATTTTATTTTTCGTACTGTTTTGTTTAGGAATAATATTTGATAAATTTTAATAAGAAATAAATAGTATACTTATGTTAGTTTTAACTACTAAACAAATAAACAACTAAACAAAATACATTTTATGTCAAAAATCCTAATCATAGAAGACGAAGCGCCAATACGTCGCGTGTTAACTAAAATTTTATCGGAAGAAAATGATACCTATTTGGTGCAAGAAACTGAAGACGGTTTGCAAGGAATTGAATTGGTAAAAAGCGAAGATTTTGATTTAATTTTATGTGATATTAAAATGCCAAAAATGGACGGCGTTGAGGTATTGGAAGCCATAAAAAAAATAAAACCTGAAATTCCAATGGTGATGATTTCTGGTCACGGCGATTTAGAAACCGCAATTCAAACGATGCGTTTAGGCGCTTTTGATTATATTTCGAAGCCACCCGATTTAAACCGTTTGTTAAATACTGTTCGAAATGCTTTAGATAAAAAGCAATTGGTAGTTGAAAATAAAATTCTAAAGAAAAAAATTTCTAAAAACTATGAAATGATTGGTGAAAGTGAAGCGATTTCTCATATTAAAAATATGATTGATAAAGTAGCACAAACGGATGCTAGAGTTTTAATTACGGGTCCAAATGGAACAGGTAAAGAATTAGTGGCACATCAATTACACGAAAAAAGTAATCGTGCGCAACAAGCTATTATTGAAGTAAATTGTGCTGCTATACCTTCAGAACTAATTGAAAGCGAATTATTCGGACACGTAAAAGGAGCTTTTACATCTGCTGTAAAAGATAGAGCTGGGAAATTTGAAGCAGCAAACGGTGGCACTATTTTTTTAGATGAAATTGGAGATATGAGTTTATCGGCACAAGCTAAGGTTTTACGAGCTTTACAAGAAAATTTGGTTCAAAGAGTTGGCGCAGATAAAGATATAAAAGTTGATGTTCGTGTGATTGCTGCAACCAATAAAGACTTAAAAATAGAAATAGCTGAAGGGCGTTTTAGAGAAGATTTGTTTCACAGATTAGCGGTAATTTTAATAAAAGTTCCAGCATTAAATGACAGACGTGAAGATATTCCTAAGTTAATAGCGCATTTTGCTTTGAAAATTTCTGAAGAGCAAGGTAGTTCGGTAAAAATATTTACTAAAGAAGCAGTGAAATTATTACAAGAATATGATTGGACAGGAAATATTCGTGAATTAAGAAATGTAGTAGAGCGTTTAATTATTCTTGGAGGAAACGAAATCTCTGAAAATGATGTAACTTTGTTTGCTTCTAAATAAATCAGCCTATAGCTTAAAGCTTATGGCAAAACGCTAAATAAAATGCAATTAAAAAAAATAAACCCACTTTTACAGGAAGCATTAATCGAAAACGGCTTAACCGAAGCGAATGAAATGCAACAAGATACTTTTTCAACTATAAAAAGTGGTGCGGATGCTGTAATTCAATCCGAAAAAAAATCAGGAAAATCAACAACAATTGTATTAAATGTGATTCAACGATTGGAAAAACCATTTATGGAATCTCCAAGAGCTTTAATTGTTGTGGAAACAAAAGAGAAAGTTTTGGAAATGGTTGAAATGTTTAAAAAATACAATCGATACACGCAATTACGAGTTTACGGTGCACACGATAAAGGCGATATGGATTGGGATAAAAATCAAATTTCCTTAGGGATTGATGTTTTAATTGGCACGCCTAATCGCTTAGATTTAATGTTTGCTACTGCAGGTTTTGATGTAAACAGATTGCTTATGTATGTGGTTGATGATGCGGACATTTTGTTTAAATTACGCTTAGATGCTAAAACAAATCGAATATCAGAAAGTATTTCTAAATCGCAACGATTGATTTTTTGCAATAAAATTTCAGATCGAGTAGAAGCGGTTGCTGATAGAACGATGATAGAACCCTTATTTTTTGAAATGGAAGATTAAATCTTATTTGAATAAATATTATAAAACTCAAATATATTTTGAGTTTTTTTTATTTAAATTTTTTAATATCGGTAATAAAATTTAATTATTTATAACGATATTAAAAAATAATAATATCTTTGTGAAAAATTATCGCATATGTGGAATATTGATTTAAAATTTAGAGAAACTTACGAGGCAACTTTTATAAGATTGCAAGAAAAACGTGATGCATTGAATTTAGCACGGCCTTTAAATTCGTATTCATTACATAAAATTCAAGAAACACTAACTGTTGAATGGACTTATAATTCTAATAGTATAGAAGGAAATACCTTGTCTTTAAATGAAACACATATGATAATAAATGAAGGATTTACTATTAGAGGAAAATCTATGCGTGAACATTTAGAAGCAAAAAATCACCAATTGGCGTTACATCAATTATATAAATTAGTTCAAAAAGGTTATATATTAAATGATACAGATATCCTTAAACTTCATGAATTGGTATTACATGGTATTGAAGAAGATTTTGCTGGAAGACTCAGAACTTCTGGTGTTCGTATTTCTGGAGCAAATTTTATTCCACCAAACGCACTCAAAGTTTCACAGTTGGTAGATGAATTAATTGCTTTTGTAAATGATAATCCATTGAAGTTAAATGATATAGAATTGGCAACGGTTTTCCATCATAAATTTGTATGGATACATCCTTTTTTTGATGGAAATGGAAGAACGGTTCGATTGGTAATGAATTTAATTTTAATGAGCAGAGGATTTCCACCAGCTATTATTTTAAGTGTTGATAGAAAAAAGTACTATGATTCATTAAATCAAGCGAATACTGGTAACTACGATAAACTTATGTTAATAATGTGTCAATCACTAGAGCGATCTTTAAATATTTATTTATCGGCAATTCCAAATAATGATTTAGAATATGATTCTATTTCTAACATTGTGAGTGAGCCAGGAACTCCTTATGGAATGGAATATATAAGTTTATTAGCACGTCAAGGAAAAATTGACGCATACAAGGAAGGAAAAAATTGGTATACTTCGAAAAGAGCAATCGAAAATTATATGCAAAATAGACAGCGTAAAAGAATTGTTTAACTAATAAAAAAATCCTCAATTAGCTATAATTGAGGATTTTATTTTTAGTTTTTTTATGATTTGCTTTCTTTGTTAAAGTAAACCAAGTAATAATACATTTGCTTTTCTTCATCCCAACCTTTTTCAACAAATTTTTCTGCACTTTCTGGGTTTATGAAATCTAATTTAATTTGAATGTTAGTGTCTAATTCAATTACGTTTTTTAGTTTTCTTCGTACATCAGTTACAGCAGCATTGGCTATTGGAAAATTTGAAACATCTTCTATGCTATATTTTGCGCCTTTGTCTACTTTATAGTTTCTGAATTCAGGAATTAAATCCGGGTTATTAATTACATCATTTAAGAATGCGGTTTCTTCAAATTCGTCATTTTTAGCAAAATGGTTCACCGCACGATTCATAAATAAAACTTCTTCCTTTTTATCTTCTGCTGGTAAAACAACTTCTTTTGCAAAATCTTTGCAAAATTGTAGGTATTTCTTAGTCATAAATGTTTCATCTTGGAAAACATCTACGCTTAAAAAATGTTCTAACCAATATCTAGCATCGTATCTATTACTATCAACCGTTAATATTTTGTAACCTTCTTCTTTTTTGTAATTAAAGATAAGGCACCCTTTATCTAATTTATTTAAGTTAATTCCATCTTGTAAAATCATTTCTAAGTTACTTCCGTTTTCTTGAAATTGTAAGAAGTCGGTCTTAATTTCACTTTTAAAAACTCCTATGGCATCTACTACATTATTATCAATAGAAACATTGGTTAGATAAGCTATATATACTTCACCACTTTTAATATGTGGATGGTTGGATTGTTCAAATAAATGTTGTGTAATTTTTTTTGAAACATTATGAATTTCACTAGGGTTATTGAATACTTCGGTAGCTAAATTGAACATTTCATTGTATTCTAAATCTACATCATGAGCAAATTGATAGTAATTTTCTTCTTTTTCGCGAAAAGCTTTAAAAAAATACTCTTTCAAAATGGGCATAATTTCATCGTTTAGCGTGTACGGATTTTCAGAAAGAAAAATTTGTTCTTCTTTGTGTTTATTGCCAACTCGGTGTATAGAAAGGTTTTCTACGTGTGTATTAAATAAATTTATCATTATTAATTTTTCAATAAGTCAATTTGGCATTGCGTCAATTAACTGTAATTATTATTTTTTATTTGGTATTTCAATTGTCAAATTGATAATTGAATTAATTCCAATTTTCTTCAAATCCCATATCTTCAAAACTATCATCTCCATCAAACATATCTAAATCATCTTGATCCAAGTCATCTTCAAAATCATTAAATAAACTTTCATTTTCTAAATCGCCGCCTCTAAATCCACTTGTTGTAGCTTCATCTGGTAATATTCCGTGAGAAAATAATAATGCAGGATATATAGTTTCTTCTTTGTTTTCTTCAATAGCAGCTAATTCAATAAAAAAGGTCCACATGGAGAATAAATCGTACACATATACTAATTTAGTGTTTTGTTCGTGTACTAAATCATCTAATTTATATTCGGCCATTGTTTTTATTTCGCCTGGAATATCTCCGGTGTCAAACATTGGAATACCATCTTCTTCATGCCAAGCCCAATCGTCTCCACAAGTATAAAAAGCACCTACTTCTGTTCCATCAAAACCAAATGCATTTACTAAAGCATTGTGTAAATCTTCTAAGCTGTCTTTGGAATCAATAGCAATATCTCTAAAAATATCTTCTTCATTATCTAAAATGGCTCTAAACTTATAAATCATAATGTGTAATTTTAAAAAACAAAAGTAATCAATATTTGAAACTTTTATTATTGAAAATTACGATTGTTGATAAATAGTTTATCTAATTAATTGTTAAAGGAAAAAATGTTTTTTGAATTTACTATTTTTGCTTAGAATTAAAATAAATCATCATGTCAAACGAAATAGAAAAAGTAAAATGCCTAATTATAGGTTCTGGTCCTGCAGGATATACTGCAGCAATATATGCGGCTAGAGCAAATATGAATCCTGTATTATACCAAGGAACTCAACCTGGTGGACAGTTAACTACAACTAATGAAGTTGAAAATTTCCCGGGTTATCCAGAGGGTGTTACGGGTCCTGAAATGATGGTTCAGTTACAAGAACAAGCAAAACGTTTTGGTACCGATATTCGTGACGGTTGGGCTACAAAAGTTGATTTTAGTTCGGAACCACATAAAGTGTGGATAAATGATACAAAAGAAATTCATGCAGATACGGTTATTATTTCAACAGGTGCCACTGCTAAATATTTAGGATTACCTTCAGAACAACATTATCTTCAAACGGGTGGTGGTGTATCTGCTTGCGCAGTTTGTGATGGTTTTTTCTACAGAAATCAAGAAGTAGTAATTGTTGGAGCAGGTGATAGTGCTTGTGAAGAAGCACATTATTTATCTAAATTATGTAAGAAAGTTACTATGTTAGTTCGTACGGATAAATTTAGAGCTTCTAAAATTATGGCAGAACGTGTTCAGAATACAGAAAATATTGAAATTTTAATGAACACATCAACAGTTGAAGTTTTAGGAGATGGACAAGTAGTTTCATCAATAAAAGTTATTAATACTGTGACTAATATCGAACATGAAATTCCTGCAACTGGATTTTTCGTAGCCATTGGTCATAAACCAAATACGGATATTTTTGCAGAATATTTAACATTGGATGAAACAGGCTATATTGTAAATGTACCCGGTTCATCAAAAACAAATATTCCAGGAGTTTTTGTTGGTGGCGATGCTGCAGATCATGTATATAGACAAGCCATTACAGCAGCAGGAACGGGTTGTATGGCCGCCTTAGATGCGGAAAGATATTTAGCAAGCAAACATTAATTTTTACACATATTTACATAAAAATCGGATTATTACATCCGATTTTTATATTTTAAATACTTAATTTGGCTTGATTTTTGATGATATACTGTAAAGCGAAACTTCGCAAAAAAACAATGAAAAATTTAGTAGTAATTCTTTTCCTTTTATTAATTGGTTGTGTGCAACCATTAGTCTTTGAGCGTAAACAATATAATTCATCTTATCAACCAAATTATAGTTCAAATTATAATTCTGCAAAAATTAAAATGGAAGTTTTGGAAGCCAAAAATGACGAAAATATTAATAAAATTATTTTCGATAATATTAAAGAAATTTCCAATTTTATTGACAATCAAAATTTAACTATAAATAATTACAATCAATTAACAAAAGAGTTTGTTGAAGTGTATAAGAATGCAAAAAATAGTAAACCAGAAAACAATCTTAAAAACTGGAATTTTGAATTGGAATCTAATGTTGAATTTGAAACGGAAGAATTTGTAAACATTGGGATTAATTACTCCACATCTTATGGAGATTTAAATGGATTTGGAGGAAAACGGTCTTTAATTTTTAATAAACAAACAGGAAATCAATTAAAAAATGAAAATATTTTTTCAGACCTTTCGGCTGTTTCTAAATTAGTTGAGGATAAGTTTAGAGATAAGTACAATGTAAACTTTAATGTAAGTTTAAATCAGCAAGGTTTTTGTTTTGAAAACAATGTGTTTTATCTTACCAATAATATTTTTTTTACTATTGAAGGAATAAAATTTTTATATAATATAAATGAGATTTCTTCTTATGATAAAGGATTTTTTGAAGTGTTTGTAACCTATCAGGATATCGATAAATACCTTTTACTTAATAATTAATAATAAAAAAATAACTTTCTTACCTTTGTGTTTTAAATTTATTATTTTAAGTCCAATTCAATACACATGCGAAAAATATATTATTTAGCTTCTTGCGATACTTGCAGAAAAATAATTAAATCATTGCCTTCAATAGCAGATTTAGCGTTTCATGATATTCGTCAAAATCCTATAACTTTAGCAGAGTTAGAATTTATGCACCAACTTTCAGGAAGTTACGAAGCACTTTTTAGTAAAAAGGCCCAGTTGTATAAAGAGAAAGGACTAAAAAACATAACGCTAACAGAAGACGATTATAAAAAATATATTCTCGAGCATTATACTTTTTTGAGTCGGCCTGTAGTGATTTTAGATGACGAAATTTTTATAGGCAATAGTCAGCCTAACATTTTAAAATTGCAAAAAGCACTGATTAATGAATAGTCGTTTTTGGGCGTTGGTTTGCGCTTGGATTGTAGCTATTATTTATGGAGTAACTTTTACTGTTGCGAAAGATGTAATGCCTACGTATGTTGATGCTTATGGATTTATTGTATTACGAGTTGCAGGTGCTACTATATTATTTTGGTTGGTTTCTTTTCTTGGACCTAAAGAAAAAATAGCAAAAAACGATTTTCTTCGAATTGTTGCTTGTGCCTTTTTTGGAGTAGCGTTTAACATGTTAACTTTTTTTAAAGGATTAAGTTTTACCTCACCAATTATGGGTGCTGTTTTAATGGTAACTACTCCAATGATCGTTTTAATTCTTTCATCTATACTTATGAAAGAAAAAATGCAGTCTAAAAAAATTATAGGAATTCTTTTAGGGCTTGCAGGAACAATTACTTTAATTTTATATGGAAAAGCATTAAATAACGCACCAAATGCCACTTTAGGAAATTTATTAGTATTTGTAAATGCTGTTTCATATGCTTTTTATTTAATTTTTGTAAAGAAGTTAATGGATAAATACAACGCATTTACATTTGTAAAATACATTTATTTGTTCGGGTTTTTTATGGTGTTACCTTTTGGATATCATGATTTACAAGTAGTAAACTGGCAAGAAATCCCTTTAAATATTAGTCTTAAAATTGGATTTGTAGTTATTTTCTCTACGTTTTTCACTTATTTGCTGAACTTGATTTCGATGCGAAATTTAAAACCAACAACTGTAGCTGTTTTTATTTATTTACAACCTTTCTTCGCTACGATTTTTGCCATTGGGTTAGGAAAAGACGATTTGAATGTGGTGAAACTAGTTTCTGCAATATTAATTTTTGTTGGGGTTTATTTGGTGATTCATAAAAAGAATGAGACTAGTAACGACTAATCACTATTCACTTTTTACTAATCACTAAAAAAACTTATCTTTACACTCTTTACAAAAATATATGATACTATCGATGACCGGTTTTGGTAAGGCAAGTTTGCAGTTATCAACCAAAAAAATTACAGTTGAAGTCAAATCTTTAAATAGCAAAGGGCTTGATTTGAATACACGTATGCCTTCTGTTTTCAGAGAAAACGAATTAGCATTAAGAAATCTTTTAGCACAAAAGTTAGAGCGAGGAAAAGTAGATTTTTCATTATACGTTGAGGTAACTGGAGAAGAAACATCTTCAAAAATTAATACGCCAATTGTAAAAGCATATATGGCTCAGTTGAAAGCTATCATACCAAACGCTGACGATACCGAATTGATGAAAATGGCTGTAAGAATGCCAGATACCATGAAAACGGAGCGTGAAGAAATAGACGAAAATGAATGGAAACAAATTCAGACCGTAATTGATGAAGCTATTGAAAATATGTTGTCTTTCAGAACTTCTGAAGGTGCTTCTTTAGAGAAAGAATTTACTTTACGTATTGAAAATATTAGAAGTTATATGAATCAGGCCTTGACTTTAGATCCTGAAAGAGTAAATAACATTAAAGAACGTTTACAAACCGCTATTGATGAGTTAAAAGTAAATGTTGATACGAATCGTTTTGAGCAAGAACTAATTTATTATTTAGAAAAATTAGATATTACCGAGGAAAAAGTTCGTTTAACCAATCATTTAGATTATTTCTTACAAACGTTAAACGGAAGTGAAGCCAATGGAAGAAAATTAGGATTTATTACTCAAGAAATGGGTAGAGAAATCAATACAATGGGATCTAAATCAAACCACGCTGGAATGCAAAAATTGGTTGTAATGATGAAAGACGAATTAGAAAAAATTAAAGAGCAAGTATTGAACGTTCTTTAAAGCTATAAGCCGTAAGCATTAGTCTTTAGGCAAAAGTAAAATAACAAATTCAAGCTTATAGCATATTGCTTAAAGCCAAAAGCTAAAAAAATGAATCAAGGTAAATTATTAGTTTTCTCAGCACCATCAGGCTCAGGAAAAACAACTATAGTAAGACATTTATTAGAACAGGAAGATTTAAATTTAGAATTTTCTATTTCTTGTACCACACGTGAACCAAGAGATGAAGAAGTACACGGGAAAGATTATTATTTTATTTCTTTAGAAGAATTTAAAAAACACATTAAAGCGGAAGATTTCGTGGAATGGGAAGAAGTGTACCGAGATAATTTTTACGGAACTTTAAAAAGCGAAGTCGAACGTATTTGGGCAAAAGGTAAAAATGTAATTTTTGATATTGATGTAGCGGGTGGTCTTCGAATAAAATCGAAATTCAAACAAGAAACATTAGCAGTATTTGTAAAACCACCAAGTATAGACGAGTTGAAAATTAGACTAAAAAAACGCTCTACTGAAAGCGACGATAAAATTAATATGCGTATTGCAAAAGCATCGGTAGAATTAGCCACAGCGCCACAATTTGACACCATCATCAAAAATTACGATTTAGATGTTGCCAAAGTGGATGCATATAATTTAGTTAAGGAATTTGTGAATAAATAGGTATTAGGTAAAAGGTAATGGGTTAAGGGTAAAAGTAATTAATCCTGTAAACCCAACACCCAACACCCAATACCCAACCCCTATAAAAAATGAAAATAGGTTTATATTTCGGAACGTTTAATCCCATTCATATTGGGCATTTAATTATTGCCAATCATATGGCGGAGCATTCGGATTTAGATCAAATTTGGTTGGTGGTAACGCCACACAATCCGCACAAACAAAAAAACACTTTGTTAGACGATTATCATCGATTGCATATGGTGCATTTGGCAACGGAAGATTTTCCAAAAATTAAACCTTCGGATATTGAGTTTAAATTGCCACAGCCCAATTATACAATAAACACTTTGGTGCATTTTCAAGAGAAACATCCGGAGTACGAATTTTCTTTAATTATGGGTGAAGACAATTTGAATTCATTTCACAAGTGGAAAAATTACGAAGCTATTTTACAACACCATCACATTTATGTGTATCCACGACTACATACTGGAGAAATAAATACACAATTTGATAATCATCCTAAAATTCATAAAATAAATGCACCAGTTGTTGAGTTATCTTCAACTTTTATTCGTGAAAATATTAAAAAAAATAAAAATATTGTGCCTATGTTACCACATAAAGTATGGGAATATGTAGAACATAATTTGTTTTATAAGAAATAATGAAAATAATTTTATACATATTTATTTTACTAATTTCAATTTTTTATAGTTGCAAAAATGATAATTTATCGGAGTTAACTTGTGAAAATTGTAACGTTGAAATTTCAAACACTTTTATTAAAAAAAACTTGAAAGAAATAGTAAATTACTATAAATATAATAGAATTCCACCGTACGATTGTACTGTTGAAATTCGAAGGTATAAAAATGAAAAAAAATATTATTTTAAAAATGGTTTGCCTTTCAAAAATCAAGACATAATAGGATATTTAGAAGTTGATTCTGTTAAATTTTATATTGGTGACACAATAGATAATTCATTTAAAATTTTTAAACCTATGTCTAAAGAATTTAAAATAAAAAAATTAGGTTTTACTTTTGATGAAACAAAGGGAATGCTTTACGAGCCACTTAATTTTATTTTTAATATTAAAAATAATAAAATTGATTCATCTCAAAAATTGACAATGGGATATTAACTCTTAACATTCCTTTACCATTTGTGCTTTGCTTTAAGTAGTATCTTTGTTAACTAAATAAATATATCATGTTAAACTTCGAGTTATACAATCCTACCAATTATATTTTTGGTAAAAATCAAATAGAAAAATTAGCGAATTTAATTCCAGCCCATGCAAAAGTTCTTTTAGCGTATGGTGGTGGAAGTATTTTTAAAAATGGCATTCACAAACAAGTTACGGAACAATTAAAAGGTTTTGAAGTTATTGAATTTGGAGGTATCGAACCTAATCCACATTTTGAAACCTTAATGAAAGCCGTAGAAATTATTCGTGCCGAAAAAATCACTTTTATTTTAGCAGTAGGCGGTGGAAGTGTTATTGATGGTGTAAAATTTATTTCAGGTGCTGTTAATTATGAAGGAAATGCAGTTGATATATTAAAAAACAGAATTTTATTTAAAGATAGTTCAAAAATAATTCCTTTCGGAACAGTATTAACATTGCCTGCTACGGGTTCTGAAATGAATTCAGGTGCTGTAATTACTATTGAAGCCACACAAGAAAAACTAACATTAGGTGGAAGTGCTTTGTTTCCACAATTTTCTATTTGCGATCCAACGGTAATTCAATCGTTACCTAAAAGACAACTTCAAAATGGCGTAGTTGATGCTTTTACACATGTTTTAGAGCAGTATTTAACGTATCCGCAAGAGGCAATGTTACAAGACCGAATTTCTGAGGGAATTTTACAAACATTAGTTGAAATAGGTCCGAAAGTTGTTGAAAATCCTACCGATTATAAATTAGCATCTAATTTTATGTGGTGCGCTACAATGGCATTAAATGGATTGATACAAAAAGGCGTTGCATCTGATTGGGCAACACATATGATTGGTCATGAATTAACGGCTTTGTACGGAATTGACCATGCAAGAACATTAGCGATTATAGGTCCGAATTTATATCGAGTGATGTTTGATTCTAAAAAAGAAAAATTAGCGCAATTTGGTGAAAGAGTGTTTAATATAAAAGGAAATTCAACAGAAGAAATTGCTGGAAAAGCTATTGATAAATTGGTATCGTTCTTACAAGAAATGGGAATGGAAACTAAACTTTCTCAAGCAACTAAAAATTATTCCGACACCGCTAATTTTATTGTAAACCGCTTTGAAGAAAGAGGTTGGAAAGCTTTAGGTGAAAAACAAAACATAACTTTAGAAAAAGTAAGAGAAATTGTTGAAATGAGTTATTAATGAAAGTAAAAAGTAAAAAGTTAGAAGTAACAAAGTAAGACAATCTATGTTTTCTATCTATATCGAATCTACTCAACTTGTCTTAATGTTTTCTATGTTTCTATATGTTTAATCATTGTGGAAAGTAAAATAAAAAAAAAGCGTCTAAGAAAAATTTCTTGAGACGCTTTTTACAAACAAAAAACTACTAACTAAACTACTTTTATTATTTTTTAATCGATACATTATCAATTTCAATAGTCGTGCCAGAAAATACATCTTCACAAATAATTAACATCTTTTAAGGTTTTTTAATATTGATTTAGTCATACATATTAATATTGAAATTGATAACACTATTGCATATTGCTATTCAAAAGTGTATTTTTGGAGTTCATAATTTTAGAACATGGAAAGCAATAAAAAATTTGCAGTTATTGGAGGCGGAAGTTGGGCAACAGCTATTGCCAAAATGTTATGTGAAAATCAAGAAAAAATAGCTTGGTATATGCGAAGTACGTATGCTTTAGAGCATTTGAAACAGCAAAAACACAATCCAAATTATTTAAGTTCAGTTGCTTTTGATACGAATAAATTGCAATTGACAAACGATATTAACGAAGCCATTCAATTTGCTGATGTGGTAATTTTTGCAATACCTTCTGCGTTTTTAAGTGCGGAATTAGAAAAAATGACAGCATCTTTAGAAGGAAAAATAATTTTTTCTGCTATTAAAGGTATCGTTCCAGAAACAAGTTTAATTGTAGGCGAACACTTTCATAATATATTTTCAATTCCTTACGAAAATATTGGAGTAATTACAGGTCCTTGTCATGCAGAAGAAGTAGCGTTAGAGCGTTTGTCGTATTTAACTATTGCTTGTGCAGATGAAGAAAAAGCCAAATATGTAGCTAAAAATTTAGCTTCGTACTACATAAAAACAAAAACATCTGATGATATTGTTGGTACCGAATACGCTGCGGTTTTAAAGAATATTTATTCTATTGCTGCAGGTATTGCTCACGGTTTAGGTTATGGAGATAACTTTCAAGCCGTTTTAATGAGTAACGCCATTCGTGAAATGAAAAAATTCATTAGAAAAGTACATAAAATGAAACGTAATATTAATGACTCGGCCTATTTGGGCGATTTGTTAGTAACTGGATATTCCGTTTTTTCAAGAAACCGAATGTTTGGAAACATGATAGGGAAGGGCTATACCGTAAAATCTGCTCAAATGGAAATGAGTATGGTTGCCGAAGGTTATTACGCCGTAAAAAGTGCTTATACTCTTAATCAAGAATACAAAGCTAAAACGCCAATTATTGATGCGGTTTATCAAATTTTATATGAAGGTAAAAACGCTAAAAATATATTTAGTAAATTAACCGAGAAGTTGGATTAGTTAAAAGGGTTCAAGGTTTATGGCAAAAGGTTAAAGGCAAAAGTTTCGTTTATTATTCTAATTAATATTTCTTTTATATGAATAAAATTTTTTATTTATTTATTTTGTTTTTTAGTTACAATTTGAGTGCTCAAACTCAAATTGAAATGAATAAATCTGCTTATGAAGATTTTAAGAAAGCAGATGCGGAACTGAATAGATATTATATAAAAATAATTGATGTTTTAGATGTTAATGAAAAACAACTAATGGTTCAAGCCCAAAAAGATTGGTTGAAATTTCGAGATTCACATTGTAATTTTGAAATCGAACAATATAAAGGAGGAAGTATTTCGCCATTAATTTTTTCAACTTGTTTAACAGAGAGAACAAACGCAAGAATTGAAGATTTTAAAACTATTTTAGAAGACATGAATAAGTAAATTTCCGACACCCAATACCCTTCACCCAAAACCCTATACCTTTAAAAATGTACTTCATTAACGTAATTCTTCCTTTAAATCTTGATAAAACGTTTACGTATTCCGTGAATGTGGAAGAATACAAGTTTTTGCAACCAGGAATGCGAGTTACCGTTCCGTTTGGGAAAACAAAAGTGTATACGGCTTTAGTTGTAGAAAAGCATACCAACCCTCCTGTTTTATACGAAGCCAAAGAAATTAGTCAAATTATTGATGAGGTTCCAATTGTAAATGAAATTCAACTAAAACATTGGCAATGGATTGCGTCGTATTATATGTGTGCAATTGGCGAAGTTTTTAAAGCAGCATTACCTTCCGGATTGATTTTAGAAAGTGAAACGATGATTTCTTCTTCGCATACAGAATCAGACAAAACATTAGCTACAGATGATGAATTTTTAGTTTTAGATGCTTTAGAAAATAAATCATCCATTACAATTTCGGAAATATCACAGATACTTAATAAGAAAAATGTAATTCCAATTGTTCAAAGTTTGTTAGCCAAAGGATTATTGTCAATGCAAGATGAAATTCAAGACAATTACAAACCGAAATTGGTAAAATACATAAAACTTCAAGATCAATTTCTGCAACAAGAAAAATTGCAAGAATTACTTGTAATATTAGGTAAAGCAAAAAAGCAAAAAGAAATTGTTTTATCGTATTTTCAATTGCAAGCGACTGAGAAAAAGCCAATTGCTGCAAAATTGTTAATTGAAACTTCTGGCGTTAGTGCAGCGGTTATTAAATCATTAGTCGACAAACAAATATTTGAAGAATATTATATTAATACCGATCGTGTTTCCTTCGAAAAAGATGAAAATTACGAAATACAATTAAGTGCGTCGCAACAAATTGCTTTAGAAAATATTCAGGATAAATTCACCCATTTTGATGTCAATTTATTTCACGGAGTAACCGCTTCTGGTAAAACGGAAGTATACATAAAACTAATCGAAGCATTTTTACAACAAGATAAACAAGTATTGTTTTTATTGCCAGAAATCGCTTTAACTACGCAATTAGTGCAACGATTATCAGCTTATTTTGGAAATCAAATTGCGGTTTTTCATTCGAAATACAATTCCAATGAACGTGTGGAAGTATACAATCATGTGTTGCAAAATTCTGAAAAAGCAAAAGTTGTTTTAGGTGTTAGAAGTGCTTTGTTTTTGCCGTTTTCTAACTTAGGTTTAATTGTGGTTGATGAAGAACATGAAGCCACTTACAAACAACAAGACCCAGCGCCTCGATATCATGCCCGAGATGCGGCTATTGTTTTAGCAAAATTTCATAATGCAAAAGTTTTATTAGGAAGCGCTACACCAAGTATAGAATCTTACCATAATGCCAAAACTAATAAATATGGATTAATTGAGTTGTTTGAACGATTCAATAATGTGGTGTTGCCAGAAATTCATTTGATTGAT
Source organism: uncultured Flavobacterium sp. (assembly GCA_964593435.1). Taxonomy (GTDB): domain Bacteria; phylum Bacteroidota; class Bacteroidia; order Flavobacteriales; family Flavobacteriaceae; genus Flavobacterium. The sequence goes on from CAZQGY010000019.1 coordinate 33,015, forward strand.
TTAAAAGATAAGTATTTTCGTAAACGAATGGACGGTCATTTTTCCGATGAATTATTGGAAAGAATGAACGAAACATTAGCAAATAAGGAACAAATAATGTTGTTTCAAAATCGTAGAGGATATTCGCCTTATATTGAATGCACCACTTGTGGTCACGTACCTCAATGTCCAAGTTGCGATGTGAGTTTAACCTATTACAAGTATAAAAATCATTTAAAATGTCATTATTGTGGACATAATATGGCGAAACCCACACATTGCCACCAATGTAATTCGTTAGATATTACTGCAAAAGGTTTTGGAACGGAGCAAGTAGAATTAGAATTGATAAAGCTGTTTCCAGAGAAACGAATTGCGCGAATGGATCAAGACACCACTCGTGGAAAATTTGCTTTTGAAAAAATGATTGATGCCTTTAAAAATCAAGAAATTGATATTTTAGTAGGAACTCAAATGCTTGCTAAAGGTTTAGATTTTGAAAACGTAACTTTAGTTGGAATTTTAAATGCGGATAATTTATTAAATCAGCCATATTATCGTGCGTATGAGCGTGCTTATCAAATGATGGTTCAAGTTGCAGGGCGTTCGGGTAGAAAAGCCAAAAAGGGGAGTGTGGTTATTCAGACTTACAATCCTATGCATAATACGATTCAACAAGTTGTGAATAATAATTATAAAGCGATGTTTAATGAGCAATTATACGAAAGACGTAATTTTCAATATCCGCCGTATTTCCGCTTATTACAAATAAAATTAAAGCATAGAGATTACGAAAAACTTCGTGAAGGAGCAACTTGGTTGTATAATGTATTAAAACAGCATGTGGCTGTTCCTATATTAGGACCAGAAGAACCAGCAATTAATAGAATTAGGAATGAATATATTCGAACCATTCTAATTAAAATTCCAAATAATGCGAATCTTATTGGAACAAAAAATATTATTAAAAAAGCATTGGTAAGTTTTGAAGCTACTTCGCAATATCGAACCATAAAAACAACTATTAATGTAGATTATTAATACTTGTTTAATAATTTTCTAGTACAGAAATAATTTCTTCTTTTTTATTTCTACTTAATGGAATTTTTTCTCCATCTATTTCTACCTGTTTGCTATTAAAACGATCGACTTTATCTAAATTAATAATGTACGATTTATGAATTCTAAGAAAATTGTCTTTCGGAAGTTCTATTTCAAAAGATTTCATAGTAGATAATACAAGATGTGTGTCTTCGTAAGTAACAACTTTAATGTAGTCACCAAACGCTTCTACCCATTTTATATGAGAGGTGTAGACTTTTATTTTTTTAAGATTACTTTTAATAATTAAATGCGGTCCGTTTTCGTCATGAGTTTGGTCATGTTTTAAATGGTGCATTTCTAAAGCCTTTTTTACAGCAACTATAAAACGTGTTTTCTTGATAGGTTTTTGTAAAAAATCTAATGCAGAATAATCAAAAGCTTTTACAGCATAATCCGCTTTTGAAGTAATAAACACAATTAATGGCTTAATTTTTAAACCATCAATTAAATCAAAACCAGTAATATGTGGCATTTCTATGTCTAAGAAAATTAAATCAACAGTATTATTTGTAATATAATTCTTAGCCTCTAATGCGTTTGAAAAATCACCACCTAATTTTAAGTTAGAATGTTCGGAGATTAACTTAGCAATAGTAATACGTTGAATAGAACTGTCATCTACAACAATAGTGTTTAATTTCATATGTTGGTATTTATTACATTTAAATTCATGTAATTATTTTAAACTAATTTTTGTAAAACTAAAAATTTATTTGATATACAGCATAAAAATATATAAAAAAAGAACAGAAAACTAATATTGTAAAAAAATAAATACTTTTAATGAATTTGTAAATTAAATATAATTGTATATCTTTGCACCCAATTTAAAAAATACGTACAAATGAAAAATTACGAAACTGTTTTCATTTTGAATCCCGTTTTATCTGATGTTCAGGTAAAGGAAACAGTAAGCAAATTTGAAGATTTTCTTACTTCTAAGGGTGCCAAAATGGTATCAAAAGAGGATTGGGGCTTAAAAAAATTAGCCTATGAAATCCAACACAAAAAAAGTGGTTTTTACCATTTATTTGAGTACCAAGCTCCAGCTGAATTAATCATTTCTTTAGAAACTGAATTAAGAAGAGATGAAAGAATCATGAGATTCTTAACTGTTTCTTTAGATAAACATGCTATTTCTTGGGCAGAAAGAAGAAGAGAAAAATTAAAAACTAAAGCAAACTAATCATGTCAATAGCTAACAACGGTAAAAAAGAGGGAGATATCAGATATCTTACTCCTTTAAATATTGATACTAACAAACAAAAAAAATATTGTCGTTTTAAAAAATCAGGTATTAAGTATATCGATTATAAAGATGGTGACTTTTTATTAAAGTTTGTAAATGAGCAAGGTAAAATTTTACCAAGACGTTTAACGGGTACTTCTTTAAAATTTCAAAGAAAAGTTTCTGTGGCTGTTAAAAGAGCACGTCATTTAGCTTTAATGCCTTACGTGGCGGATTTATTAAAATAATATTAATCATTTGTTGTTTCGATAAAATCGGAACTAACTTATAAAAATAAAGGACAACAAAATGGAACTAATTTTAAAACAAGACGTTCAGAATTTAGGTTTTAAAGATGATGTAGTAACTGTAAAAAATGGTTACGGTCGTAATTTCTTAATTCCTCAAGGAGCAGCTATTTTAGCAACTTCTTCTGCTAAAAAAGTATTAGCTGAAAATTTAAAACAAAAAGCACACAAAGAAGCTAAAGTTGTTGCAGATGCTAAAGCCACTGCAGAAGCAATCAAAGCTTTAGAGATAAAAATTACTGCAAAAGCAGGTGGTGAAAAATTATTCGGATCAATTACAAATGCAGATATTGCGCAAGCTTTAGAAGCACATGGACAATCAATTGATAGAAAATTTATTACTTCTGGTATTGTTAAAAGAACAGGTAAATACAATGCTACTATCCGTTTACACAGAGAAGTTATTATTGAATTAGCTTATGAAATTGTTGCTGAAAAAGCATAATTTTATTTAAAATATTTCTTTAAAAAAAGCGTTGCAATTGCAACGCTTTTTTTATTTTTACGGAACATTATGTTTTTTACATTAAATATTCGTAAATGAAATATACCCGATTAACAAAAGAACAATTAGAAGAACTTCATCCTGAGTTTATTACTTTTTTAGCGACTCAAACTATTGATAAAAAAGAATGGGATGAACTTAAAGACAAATCTCCAGAAATTGCTTTGCAAGAAATAGATGTCTTTTCTGATTTAATTTGGGATAAAGCCATTACCAATGTTCGTTTTGTAGATCATTTTTCAAAAAATCACATATTTCTTTTTAAATGTCACGATACTTTTTTAGAATCAATTATTGTTCATACTTCTGAAGATTCCGTTGATTTCTTCACAACAGAAGGATTAGAATGGTTAGGGAATAACCTTTTTTCTGAGGCAGTCACTATTCAAATAGGAAAAAAAGAAGTTACCGAAAATAGAAATGAAGAAGTTTTTAAAATAATTGAAAACGGAGGAATAATTAGTAAAGGCGACTTATATAGTAAACTAACTACATTAATTAATGTATCATAATATGACTGTTTTAGAAACTATTCAATCTTTAAGAGCAGAATTAAATTTGCATAATTACAACTACTATGTGTTGGATAATCCTACGATTTCTGATTATGATTTTGATGTTAAATTAAAACAATTACAAGATTTAGAAGCAGCCAATCCTTCTTTTCTTGATGAAAATTCACCAACGCAACGTGTCGGTGGAGCTATTACAAAAAATTTCAATACGGTTGAACACGAATATAGAATGTATTCTTTAGACAATTCCTACACTAAAGAGGATTTGTTAGATTGGCAAACAAGATGTCAGAAAATTTTAGGCGATGTTGATCTAGAATTTACTTGCGAATTAAAATATGATGGCGCTTCCATAAGTATTACGTATGAAAACGGAAAATTGGTTCGTGCAGTAACACGTGGGGATGGTTTTAAAGGCGATGATGTAACTCAAAACATTAAAACAATAAAATCGGTTCCGTTACAATTACAACCTGGTTTTCCTGAAAAATTTGATATTCGAGGAGAAATCATTTTGCCTTTCGCAGGGTTTGAAAAAATGAATCAAGACTTAATTGAAATTGGAGAAACACCTTATTCAAATCCAAGAAATACGGCTTCAGGAAGTTTAAAACTTCAAGATAGTGCTGAAGTTGCAAAGCGTCCATTAGAGTGTTTATTGTACGGAATGATTGGCAATAATTTAGCAATTAAAACGCAATATGAAAGTTTAGAATTGTCCAGAAAATTAGGGTTTAAAGTTCCAAATCAAAGTAAATTAGCTACTAATATTGACGAAGTTTTTGAATTTATTGAATTTTGGGATAAAAACAGACACAATTTACCCTACGAAACAGATGGAGTAGTTGTGAAAATAAACAACATTCATTTTCAGGAAGAATTAGGCTATACGGCAAAATCACCACGTTGGGCTATGGCTTATAAATTTAAGGCAGAACAAGTCAGTACAGTTTTGCAATCTATTTCTTATCAAGTAGGAAGAACGGGTGCCATAACACCTGTGGCAAATTTAGAGCCTGTACAATTGGCAGGTACAATCGTAAAAAGAGCATCTTTGCATAATGCAGATCAAATTGCTAAATTAGATATTCGTATCAACGATGAAGTTTTTGTGGAAAAAGGTGGCGAAATTATTCCAAAAATAATTGGCGTTGCAAAAAGAGGAAATCAAGAAAATCCTACCATTTATATTTCAAATTGCCCAGAATGTAATACGAAATTAACAAGAAGTGAAGGCGAAGCAAACCATTATTGCCCAAATTTTTATGGCTGTCCACCACAGATTATTGGTAGAATTCAGCATTTTATTACACGAAAAGCTATGGATATCGATGGTTTAGGTGGTGAAACTGTGGCTTTACTATATAATGCTGGCTTGGTGAAAAATTATGCCGATTTATATGATTTAAAAAAAGAGCAAGTTGTGGTTTTGGAAAGGATGGCGAATAAATCTGCTGATAATCTAATTTTAGGAATTGAAAATTCAAAAGCAATTACATTTGATCGTGTTTTGTATGCATTAGGTATCCGTTATGTAGGCGAAACGGTGGCTAAAAAATTAACAAAACATTATAAAAATATTGATAACTTGGCTAAAGCTGATTTACTTGATTTAGTTACAGTAGATGAAATTGGGGAACGAATTGCGCAAAGTGTGATGGATTTTTTCCAGAATTCAGAAAATATAGCTATAATTAATAAACTAAAAGCAGTAGGAATTCAATTTGAATTAAATGAGATTTCTACAGCTGTTTCTACTATTTTAGAGGGGAAAATATTTGTTGTTTCTGGTGTTTTTGAAGTTTTCTCCCGAGACGATTTGAAAAAAGCTATTGAAGATTATGGCGGAAAAGTAGGAAGTTCTATTTCTGCTAAAACCAATTATGTTATCGCCGGAGCCAATATGGGGCCAGCTAAATTAGAAAAAGCCAACCAGTTAAAAATTGAAATTATTGACGAAAATCAATTTCAAAAAATGATAAACAGTTAAAAATTAAATTACTACAATATTTTTTTCTTTACTGACGTATTTGGTTTCGTCGCTAAAATAAAAATCAATTCGGCCTAAATTTATCCCATAGGCACCAACTTGGTTGATAACTACTTGTTTGCCAACTTTATTAGTTTTTATTATAGGTTTGTCCAAAAAGGTGTGTGTGTGACCACCAATTATTAAATCAATGTCTTGTGTGGCAGCTGCTAATTTAAGATCTGAGGGTTTGTCTTTTTCATTTTTGTAATCATATCCAAGATGCGACAAACAGATTATTAAATCGCATTTTTCAGTTTCTTTTAGTGTTTTAGTAACATCTGAAGCGACTTCAATTGGGTTGTTGTATTTGGTTTCTTTATATAGTTTTTTGTCTACTAAACCTTCTAATTCAATTCCTAGACCGAAAACACCAATTTTTATTCCATCTTTTATAAAGGTTTTGTATGGTTTTACAATTCCGCTTAACTCAGTATTTTTAAAATCATAATTAGCGGAAACAAATTCAAAATTAGCATGTGGTAATTGAGCATAAAATCCATTAATTCCGTTGTCGAAATCATGATTTCCTAGTGTTGCTACATCGTATTTCATCATACTCATTAGCTTAAACTCCAATTCGCCTCCATAATAATTAAAGTAGGGTGTGCCTTGAAAAATATCTCCGGCATCTAATAGTAGCACATTTTCTTCTTCTTTTCTAATCTGATCAATAATACTTGCTCGTCTTGCCACCCCTCCCATAGAAGGATTTCTTGGATGGTTTTCTGGAAATGGATCAATATGGCTATGCACATCATTTGTATGCAAAATGGTTATTTTACGTTCTTTTGTAGTTGTAAAACTTGACAATGAAAGCCCACTAATTGAAAGTAATGCTGAAGTTGCAGCTGTATTTTTGATAAAATTTCTTCTTTTCATAGGTGTTATTCTTTAATTATTCTTTCCACGTTTGAAGCTTCAATAGTTTTGTATTTGTAAAAGTAATCTATCAATACATTTCTTATTTTATAATTCAAATTAAATGTACCTTCATTTTTTAGAAAAAAGCTCATATTGTCACCTCCATTTGCTAAATAATCAGATGTGGCTACATAATAAATTCTATTGTTTTCGATGGCTTTGTTTTTAAAAATAACCTTTGTGATAGTATTTTCTTTATCTAAAAATATTTTTAATCCATTCAATGGATGTGGTTTTTTTTCTTTAATTATATATTTTGCTAAAGCCATAATTTCTTCACCTTTTAGAGCAACTACAATTAAGCTGTTTTCAAAAGGCATCACTTCAAAAGCATTTCTTTTAGTAATCGTTCCTTTTGGAATGATTGATCTAATTCCACCGCTATTTAAAAGAATAATATCAATTTGTTTGTTTTGTTGTTTTATAAAAACAGGAGTAGCAAATTCCATACAAGCATCGGCCATAAGGTTACCAATATTGCTCTGCCATTCGCCTTGACTTTTATCTAGAGTTTCATTGGTAAAAGAAATTATGCTGTCTAAATCTTTGTTGATATGTTCTCTGTAAGGCGTAATATAGGTTTCGATAGACTCGTTTGAAGCGTGTTTTGATGCTACTTCAATTTTTTTTCCTTCAACTAAATAATTGTTGTATTTTTTTGTTTTACAAGAGACAACACTAAATAATGTTAAAGTTGTAACAAAAATTATGTAAAGATGTTTCGTATTTTTACTTTTGAATGTCATATATTCGAATTGATTACTTTAATTTTGTAAAGGGTGTAAAGTTACGATGATTTATAAAATAGTAAAGGATTATTTTCTTAAAAGAGAGGTAAATAGTAAATTAAGAAATTATCAGCTACAAGTGTCTTTAAATAAGATAGTTAAAGTTGGTCTTTTAATTGATGCTAATTATTTTACAAATCAAGAAGTGTTGATTGAGGAAATCCTTAAACAAGGAATTTTAAGAGAAAACATTGAAATTTTATCATTTGTAAATAAAAACAAAAAAACAATTCTTGAAAAATTTGATTATTTTTTTAGAAAAGATATTTCTTTAGGAGGGTTGTTTAAGAGTGAAAGAGTTACTAATTTTACCGAACAATCTTTTGATATGTTAATTAGTTATTACGACATTCAAAAGCCAACATTACTTTTGGTTACAAGAAGTTCGAAAGCAAAATTTAAAGTAGGTTTTCAAACCATTGATAAAAGAGTAAACCATTTAGTAATCAATACTATAGCTGAAAATTATTCGGAATTTATTTCAGAATTATTCAAATATTTAAAAATACTTAAAAAAATATAATATGCAATCATTTATAGGAACAGGTGTAGCCTTGGTAACGCCTTTTAAGAAAGATTTTTCTGTTGATAAAGGAGCGTTAACGAGAATTACAAACCACGTAATTGAAGGTGGAGTAGAATATATAGTGATATTAGGAACTACTGCAGAAAGCGCTACATTAAATGCAGAAGAAAAAGAAATAGTGATACAAACAATTGTTGCAGCAAATAATAGTAGAGTCCCAATGGTTTTAGGAGTAGGAGGTAACAATACTGCAAAAGTGGTTGAAGAACTAAAAACAAGAGACTTGTCCCAATTTGCAGCCATTTTATCGGTATCACCATACTATAACAAACCAACTCAAGAAGGAATTTATCAACATTTCAAAGCTGTTTCTGAAGCATCACCAATACCAATTATTTTATATAATGTACCGGGAAGAACGTCGAGTAATATGTTGCCTACTACCGTGATACGATTGGCTAATGATTTTAAAAATATTATCGGAATTAAAGAGGCAGCTGGCGATATTGTGCAAGCAATGAAGTTAATTCAAACTAAACCAGAAGGGTTTTTAGTAATTTCTGGTGACGATATGATTACCTTGCCAATGGTTTTAGCTGGAGGGTCTGGTGTAATTTCTGTAATTGGTGAAGGTTTTCCAAAAGAATTCTCGGAAATGGTTCGATTGGGATTAAACAAAAAGGTAGATGAGGCCTATAAATTACATTATAAATTAGCCGATTCTATTGATATGATTTTTGAACAAGGAAATCCGGCTGGTATTAAAGAAGTCTTTAAACACATAGGTTTGTCTGAAAACACAGTGCGCTTACCGTTGGTAAATGTAGATGAAAATTTATCTGTAAGATTGTATAATTTCATTAAAAATTTAGAATAAAAATCTTTTTTGTAAAACGTAAAAATATATCTACCTTTGCAGTTGCTTTTTTAAACTGCTCAAAGGCGTAATGTAACATCAAATATGAACAAATTTATATTCATACTTTTAGTAATACTTTCTATTTCATCTTGTAGTCCTTATCAAAGGGCTATGAAATCAGATGATGTAGAATTCAAAACAAAAGTATTTACACAACAAATTGAGAAGAAAAAATATGCTAAAGCAATAAGATTGTTTGAACAATATGCTACATCTTATAGAGGAAAACCTCAAGGAGAAATGCCTTTTTATAATTATGCAAAAGCATTATATAATACTAAACAATTTATTTCTGCAGCATATCAGTTTGAAAGTTTTTCAAGTAGTTATCCTAAAAGTGCTTTGGCTGAAGAAGCAGCTTTTTTAGGAGCAGAATGTTACAGTAAAGTATCTCCGATTTATAGTTTAGATCAAGTAGATACAGATAAAGCATTAAGTAAAATTCAAATTTTTGTAAATAAATATCCAAATTCTACTTTTTTACCAAGAGCAAATGAAATTGTAAAAGAACTATCTGAAAAATTAGAGCTTAAAGCATTTGAGATTGCAAAACAATACAATACAATTGGTGAATTCACAAGAGATTATAACGCGGCTATCATTGCATTAGATAATTTTGTTTTTAATTTTCCAGGTTCAAAATATAAAGAAGATGCTTTGTTTTACAAATATGATGCTATGTACAAATTAGCAACAAACAGTATTCCTTCAAAAAAACAAGAAAGATTAACTTCTGCTAAAACATATTACCAAAATTTAATAAAATTTAAAGCAGATACCAAGTATTTACAACAATCAAATAAAATGCTTGAAACCCTAGAAGAAGAATTGAAACAATATACAAATTAATCATTATTATGGATTTAAAGAAAACAAATGCTCCAGTAAACACAGTAACTTATAATAAAAGTGTAATTGAAGAACCAACTGGAAATGTATATGAAGCAATCACTATAATAGCAAGAAGAGCAAATCAAATTAATTCTGAAATTAAAAAAGAATTATTAGATAAGCTGGATGAATTTGCTACTTATAATGATAGTTTAGAAGAAGTTTTCGAAAATAAAGAACAAATTGAAGTTTCTAAATATTACGAAAAATTGCCTAAACCACATGCTTTAGCTGTTCAAGAATGGCTAGAAGATAAAATTTATCATAGAGATACTAAATAATATAAATTTTAATTAATGTCTGTTTTAAAAGGTAAAAATGTTTTGCTAGGTATATCTGGCGGAATTGCAGCTTATAAAACAGCCTCATTGGTTAGATTACTTATAAAAGCAGGTGCCCATGTACAAGTTGTCATGACACCTGCTTCTATTGATTTTGTTACACCCTTAACTTTATCTACACTTTCA
>CAZQGY010000020.1:0-41683 GCA_964593435.1 uncultured Flavobacterium sp.
CTCGCGACATTCAGCTTGGAAGGCTGACGCTCTACCAACTGAGCTACTTTCGCATTTTTATTTTGGTGAGTGCAAATATAATATGAAAAACTGATTAATTGCAAGTTTTTTAATAAAAATAATAAAAAATATAAAAAACAATCTTGTAATTTATTAATATATAACACGTTATGAGCAAAATTACAATTAAAAAAATCAATTATTTAGATACTTTTCCAGTTAGAAGTGCCGTCTTAAGGCAAGGAAAACCTATTGAAACTTGCTCTTTTTTAGGTGATGACGCTGTTGGCACTACTCATTTTGGTTTATGTATTGAAAATAATATAATTGGAGTGGCTTCTGTTTTTACTATAAATAATGAAAATTTCGATAATAAAAATCAATTTCAATTACGTGGAATGGCAATTTTAGAAGAGTATCAAAGTACAGGTTTTGGAAAGTTGTTAATTGAAGAAATTTTCAATTTTATTGAATCAAATCAAGTTGAATTGCTTTGGTTTAATGCTAGAGAAACAGCGGTGCCTTTTTATGAAAAATTAGGATGTATAAAAAAAGGAGCTTCGTTTGAAATCCCAGAAATTGGTCCGCATTATTTAATGTATAAATATTTTTATATGTAAATTGGAATCATTTTTGCTTTTAAAGGATTATACCGGTATTTTTTGGTAAATTTGATAAATTTGAATTGAAATGAAAAAGGTTTTTCTTTTTAGTGTAATATTAATAGTTCTTATTCTGTCTTTTAAACTCAGTAAGAATGATGATTTCAAAATGAGTGAGGATTATTTTGACACCATTAGAAAAATTACTATTCACGCCGTTCCTGAAGATATATTAGCTGATAAATCAGATAGTATTAAAAGTATTTATAATGCATTTGGAAACCACGAAATATGGGTTGATGCGGAAAATAGAGAAGATTTAATTGTACAAATAGAAAAATCTAAATATGAAGGATTAAATCCTAAAGATTACAATATTAATAAAATATATCAATTAGAAGTAAAACTAGATTCTTTGTCTTTAGAAGAAAAATTAGCGTATGACGTTTTATTAACCCAAACCTATGATAAACTTTGCAGTAATTATTACAGAGGAAAATTAAATCCTGATGAGGTGTATGAAAATTGGGATTTATTTGATAAACCCTTTTCTATGGCAACCCACTTAAAAATTGCAATTTCTTCAAAAAAAGTAGCGTCTTCTATTAAAAATTTATTACCAAATCATCCTATTTATAATTCGTTGAAAGAAGCATTAGTCCTTATTGATAAAATGCCAGAAAGTAATTTCGATTCCATAAATAAATCTATAAAGTTAAAATATAAGGATATTCTAAAAGAAGTAAAAGAAATCAAAAAGCGACTAGTATATTGGAAAGATTTAGACGAAAAAAACACAAATTATTCCATTAATTATGACAGTTCAATGCTTGAAGCCGTAAAGAAATTTCAAGCAAGACATGGTTTACACCCTGATGGCGTTATTGGTTATGGTACCATTAAAGCATTAAATTATAATGTAGAAACACGACGTTCGCAAATTTTAGCTAATTTAGAACGTTGGCGCTGGTTTTCAAGAGATTTTGGTGAGCAATATTTATTAATAAATTTACCGGATTATAAATTAGATTTTATGCAAAGAAATGACACTACTACCTCGCATAAAATTGTTTGTGGTAAACCCAAAAGAATGACGCCAATTTTACAATCCAAGTTGTCTAATTTTGTTTTTAATCCTACTTGGACGGTTCCGCCAACTATCATTAAAGAAGATTTATCCGTACAAGCGGCAGCAAATAGAAGTTATTTTACAAGAAATAGAATTCTCATTTATAATGGAAAAAATAATATTGTTTCTCCATCAAATTGGAATCCATCAAAAGCCTCAAGTTATAAGTATGTTCAAAATCATGGGTACAATAATTCGCTAGGTGTTGTGAAATTTAACTTTCCAAACCATCATTCTGTGTATTTACATGACACCAATCATAGAGATGATTTTGAGTTGTCGTATAGAGCATTAAGTTCGGGTTGTGTACGGGTACAAAATCCAGTTGATTTAGCTAAAAAAATATTAAAAAATCAAGATAATGGAAGATGGGCAACTGGTAATGAAATCGATTCAATTATTAAAAAAAATAAAGAACCTTATTATATAAAAGTAAAAGAACCTATATATATTCATCAATTATATTGGACGAGTTGGTTAAGCGAATCGGGTTTTCAATTTAGAGATGATATGTATAATCTAGACAAAATATTGTACGATAAATTAAGAAACTAATTTAGATTTGTTTACATACATTCTTGTAGGATGATAAATAAATAGCACCGATTTATTTTTTATAGTTTGAATTAGTTTTGGAGCAATTGCTGTTGCTACTGCAGGGCAACCTTGACTTCTGCCTAAGTACCCTTGTTTATTTGCTAATTTTTTAGAAACATATTCAGCGCCATGAATTACAACAGCTCTTTCTCTTGCTTTGTCGTTAAGTCCAAATTCTAAACCATCTAATTTTAACGAAATACCATGCTTCCCCATATAGGTTTCACCAGTTAAATAAAAACCTAAACTACTTTTATAAGATTCATTTTGGTTAGAAAACGATTTTGCAAATTCATTTCCAGATTTTATTCCATGAGAAACCAATGTTTGTAAAATCACTTTTTTATTTAACATATCAATCACCCACATTCTTTCTTTTCTGGATGACAAACTAAAATCAATTATTGTTAAAATGTTATTTTTAATTTTTCCTTGAGATTCTAAAACGGTGTAACCCTCAAATGCTTTCGTGAAAATTTCTATTTTAGGTAATGAAAACCCTTCAGGTTGAATCTCACAATATAATAATTCCGATTTTTCTTTAATATTTTCCGCCTCATTTTTCCCAATAGCCAACGGTTTCACAACATTTGTTGAAAATTCGTTGGCTTTAGAAATTGAATTTATTAAGTTCTCTTTAGCTGTAAAGCTTAACAAAAAACCTAAAAAAAGGAAAGAAAATAATTTATAATTCATTGTTTATCTTATTGTTACATTAAATGTATATGGGCAAATATAATTGTAATTTTGATTAAAAAAAATAAATTAGTGTTTTTTAACGATTATTTTTAACGTTTTATCGGCAATTTGAATTTTTTATTTGAATTAATTTTTTTTAAACAGTTTTTATTTTAAATAATTACAAAAATTAACATTTGATAATGAAACAAATTCGCAAAGAGTAATACTAATAAATTTTATTTACAAAATATTTTTATGAAGTACTTTCAAATTCTAAGCATAATCTTTTTATTTCAAATCTCTTTTGGTCAAGAAATGGCAACATCAAGCTCATTTATACCAGAAAAAAATAAAAAGGAAATTAGTACTATAAAAATTAAAAATCCTATTAAAATTGACGCATCACTTAATGAAGAAGATTGGAAAAATGTACCAATAGCAAAAAACTTTGTAATGTTTAACCAAGAAAATGGAAAACCAGAGTTGCCAGAACTTCGAACAGAAGTAAAAGTTTTGTATGATGATGATGCTATATATGTAGGCGCTATTTTATATGATAATGAACCCTCTAAAATTTTAAAAGAAATTTCAGAAAGAGATAATTTTGGGTCTACAGATGCATTCGGAATTTTCATTAATGGTTTCAATGATGGTCAGCAAGAATTTAGTTTTTTTGTTAGTGCATCAGATGGACAAATGGATTTAGTAAGAACTACAGAAAATGAGGACACCTCGTGGGATGCTATTTGGGATAGTAAAGCAAAAATTACAGATATAGGTTGGATAGTTGAAATGAAAATTCCATATGCAGCTCTTCGTTTTTCAAAAGAAGAGAAACAAACTTGGGGAGTTAACTTTTTTAGAGAAGTAAGAAGAACACGCCAAATGTTTACTTGGAATCCTGTCGACAATAGCAAAGGGTCATTTACGCAACAAGCCGGTATTTTAAAAGGCATTGAAAAAATTAATACTCCAACGCGATTGTTTCTGATTCCTTATTCTTCATTTTATTTAAATAGTTTGGGTAAAGAAAAATCTTTTGGAACGCTAAAAGGTGGATTAGATTTAAAATACGGATTGACCGATGCATTTACGTTAGATATGGTCCTGATTCCTGATTTCGGTCAAACTAGATTTGATAATAAAATATTGAATTTAGGTCCTTTTGAACAAATTTTAAATGAAAACAGACCATTCTTTACAGAAGGAACCGATTTGTTTAATAAGGGAGGACTATTTTATTCGAGAAGAATCGGTCAGCGCGCTAGTAGATATCCAGAAATTTCAGAAACAGAAGAAGTCATAGATTTTCCAAACACGATTGATTTGGTGAATGCTGTTAAAATTTCTGGTAGAACGAAAGACGGTTTAGGCGTTGGTTTTTTAAATACAGTGACAAAAAAAACCGATGTAGTTATTCGTGATGTAAATACTGGGAATATCAGAACAGAAACCGTTGAACCTATGGCCAATTATAATGTTTTAGTTTTAGATCAGCGTTTTAATGGAAATTCTTCCGTTTCATTAATTAATACAAACGTAACAAGAAATGGAAATTTTAGAGATGCAAATGTAACCGCCACAACTTTCGATTTAAATACCAAAAAAAACACATTTAATTTAAATGGCGCTTTGAAATATAGTTACGTAAACAATTATGCCAATTTGCAGAATAAAAATGGAATTACGGCTAATTTAGGATTTGGTGAAACGTCAGGAAAGATTAGATTTTCAGTGTACGGAGAATATGTTTCAAAGGATTATGACAACAATGATTTAGGGGTTAATTTTCAAACCAATTATTATTCCATTAGTGCTAATGTGAATTACAGACTACTTCAATCGACAGAAAAATTAAACTCATTTAGGATAAATTTTAATACGTATGCGCAATTTGATAAAGCGACGAACTATCTTCAAGAGCAAAATTTTAATGTTAATATAAATTTAACCAATAAAAAAAATCATGTCGCAGGTTTCGGAATCAATGCAAATCCATTTGAAAGATATAATTTTTATAATCCGCAATCCGTAGGGCGATTTGTAATTTTCCCTAAAAATTATGGCATATGGGGTTATATTTCTTCTAATTACAATAATAAATTTGCGTTTGATATCAATCCAAATATTGGTATAACTGAAACAAAAGGTTGGTGGTATTGGGGTATTGATGTGAGTCCGAGATATCGTTTTAATGATAAATTCACCTTAATTTACAGAAATAATTTCTTCAACGAATACCAAGATTTAGGCCGCGTAGATCGAGTAGGAAATGATATAATTTTTGCATCAAGAGACAATCAAACCTTAGAAACTAGTTTGGAAGGGAAATATTCCATCACGGCAAAAATGAATTTTGGATTAAAGCTAAGACATTATTGGTCGTTTTCTGAAAACAACTCGTACTATAAATTATTAGAAAATGGATATACTGAAGACCATTCTTACACGGATAATGCCAATCAAAATTTAAACTTATGGAACTTTGATTTGTCGTATAGTTGGTGGTTTGCACCCGGTAGTCAAATGTCGTTTTTATATAGAAATTCGTCAGGGATTTTTCAAAATACAATAGATAAAAATTTTGTTTACAATACTAAGAAAGTATTTAATCATGAAGATTTAAATCATACGTTTTCTATAAGTATTCGCTATTTTATTGATTATAATCAAGCTAAAAATGTACTTAATAAATAAGAGAAAAATTTTTCATTTTATAAAAATAAAGTTAGAAAACCTTTTCGTTGATAATTTTTTTAAGTGGGCGTTTAAAAAATCAGTAACTTCGTAACTTAAATACGACACTGATGAATAAAAAAGTAATTTTAATGATTTTGGATGGGTGGGGACATTCTCCAGATCCTAAAGTTTCAGCCATAGATAATGCCAATACACCATTTATAGATTCGCTATATAAAAACTATCCAAATGCCGAATTGCGTACAGATGGACTTCACGTAGGTTTACCCGAAGGTCAAATGGGAAATTCTGAGGTAGGTCATATGAATTTAGGTGCAGGACGAATTGTGTACCAAGATTTAGCTAAAATTAATTTAGCAGTTAAAAATCATACGTTAAAAAATGAAAAACCATTACTTGATGCCTTTAATTACGCAAAAACGAACCATAAAAACGTTCATTTTTTAGGTTTAGTTTCAGATGGTGGCGTGCATTCTCATACTTCTCATTTGCGCGGATTAATTGAAGCAGCTCAGGAAAATGGTGTCTCAAATATGTTTGTTCATGCTTTTACAGATGGGAGAGATGTAGATCCAAAATCAGGAAAAAAATACATACAAGATTTACAAAATTTTCTTTTAAATACGAATGCAAAATTAGCATCAGTGATTGGAAGATATTACGCAATGGATAGAGACAAACGTTGGGAACGTGTAAAATTAGCATACGATTTATTAGTAAACGGTGTTGGTGAAAAATCTACGAATTTAGCAGAAAGTATTCAAAAAAGTTATGATGAAAACGTAACAGATGAATTTATTCAACCTTTATTTTCTTCAGAGGGAAAAACGATACTACCAGATGACGTGGTAATTTTCTTTAATTTTCGAACGGATAGAGGAAGAGAATTAACCGAGGCGCTTTCGCAAACCGATTTTCATGAACAAAATATGCATAAATTACCGTTGTATTATGTTACGTTAACCAATTATGACGACACATATAAAAACGTTCATGTCATTTACGATAAAGATAATATTACTGAAACTTTAGGCGAAGTACTTTCTAAATCAGGAAAAAAGCAAATTAGAATTGCAGAAACAGAAAAATATCCGCACGTAACTTTTTTCTTTTCTGGTGGAAGAGAAGAACCGTTTGATGGGGAATCTCGAATATTAAAAAATTCACCAAAAGTAGCCACTTACGATTTACAACCCGAAATGAGTGCTTTTGAATTAAAAGATGCTTTAATACCTGAATTACAAAAAGGAGATGTAGATTTTGTGTGTTTAAATTTTGCAAACGGTGATATGGTTGGTCATACCGGAAGTATGCCAGCAGCCATAAAAGCATGTGAAGCTGTTGATATTTGTGTAAAAGAAATTATTGAAGCGGCTTTGGCAAATCAATATACTACAATCGTAATTGCAGACCACGGAAATTGCGAAACTATGATAAATCCAGATGGTTCACCAAATACGGCACATACAACCAATCCAGTGCCAGTAATTTTAGTAGATAACGATAAAATACATATTCAATCAGGTGTTTTAGGAGATGTAGCACCCACTATTTTAGATTTAATGGGAATTGCGCAACCAGCAGCCATGACGCAACATTCGTTATTGTTGAAATAAATTAACGAACCCTCCAAGTGTTTAAAACTCTTGGAGGGTTTATTAAATAGAACAATACGCCTAAATCCTTAAAATCTGCGTACCTAATTAAAAATCAGATCCCGTAAACAAGTTCTGATTCACTTCATCTATATAAGTCAAAATTTCTTCTTTACCCAAAGCACTTTCTGCAGAAGTTACAAAATATTGTGGCATTTCTGCCCAATCGTTGGCTAATAAATTTTTCTTGTATGCTTCCACGTGTTTATGAATATGTGTTTTTCCTAATTTATCTGCTTTTGTAAAAACAATACAAAACGGAATTTCACTTTCGCCCAAATATTCAATAAATTCAGTATCAATTTTTTGTGGTTCGTGTCTAATATCTACTAAAACAAACGCACAAATAAGTTGTTCTCTGCTTTCAAAATAATCAGTAATAAATTGTTGAAATTTTGCTTTTGTTGTTTTTGATACTTTTGCGTATCCATAACCAGGTAAATCTACTAAATGCCAGTTTTTGTTAATTAAAAAATGGTTGATTAATTGCGTTTTTCCTGGTCTTCCAGAAGTTTTAGCAAGGTTTTTATGGTTGGTAATCATATTAATTAACGATGATTTTCCAACATTAGAACGTCCAATAAAAGCATATTCTGGAATTCTGTCTTTCGGACATTTTTCCACAACAGAATTACTAATTACAAATTCGGCGGTATTAATTTTCATTTGATTTACAGTATTTAAACTACTCAAAAGATTGACGTAGGGTATTTTTCTCTTACAAAAAGAGAATTTATAATTTTTTCTCGCTAAGCCATCCAAATAACAACTCATTAAATTGATTTGGTTCTTCCATCATGGCGGCATGACCACATTTATCTATCCAATATAATTCAGAATTTGGAAGCAGTTTTTTAAATTCTTCAGCTACTTCTGGTGGGGTTACTTTATCTTGTTTCCCCCAAATTATGCAGGTTGGCACATGCATTTTTGGTAAATCTTTAGCCATATTATGACGGATGGCGCTTTTGGCAATCGTTAAGGTTTTTAAAAGTTTAATTCGGTCGTTTACGGTTGCAAAAACCTCATCAATAATTTCTTTTGTTGCCACTTCTGGATTATAAAATACATCTTCCGCTTTTTTTCTAATGTATTCATAATCACCACGTTTAGGGTAGCTTTCGCCCATAGCACTTTCATATAATCCCGAACTTCCAGTGATTACTAATCCTCTAACTAATTCAGGATATTGCTTCGTAAAATACAAACCAATGTGTCCGCCTAAAGAATTTCCTACTAAAATTACACGTTCTAATCCTTTGAAAGTAATAAAATCTTTAACATATCTGGCAAATGCCTTTACATTAGTTTTTAATAAGCTTTGCGTATAAATAGGTAATTCAGGAATAATTACTTTATATCCTTTACTTGGAAAAAAATTAGCCACTCCATCAAAATTACTTAAGCCGCCCATCAAACCGTGTAATACAATTATTGGCGTGCCTTCACCTGATTCAAAATACGTATATTTTTTTTCTTTCTTTATCATAAAAACGTCTTCGTGTTCAACTATCTAATACGTACAAAAATACATTTTTTTTTCACAATTGTTTCATATTTAAGATTATTAAATTGTTTTGTATCTAAAACCCTAATTTCCAATTTGTTTTGAATAATTTCTATCAAATTAACAGCTTATTTTCTATAAATACTTCAAAAGTTAAAAACTTATTTTCTTTGTCAATATCTGTATTTTCAGTATATAAGTGGTATTTGTTACTTTTTAAAGTAAAAACTTATTAACAAAGTGGTATTTTGTGGTAAAAAGTGGTAAAATATTTTTTAAATTTGTCTCAATAATAATTCATTTATAAAAGTTGAATACATTTTTAGGAACATACGAGTGCAAAGTTGATGCAAAAGGAAGGTTAATGGTACCTGCGCCTTTAAAAAAACAACTGGGTAATTTTGAGGAAGGTTTTGTATTGAAGCGTTCCGTTTTTCAACCTTGCTTGGAATTATATCCTATGAAGGAGTGGAATAAAGTCATGCAGAAAATCAATAAGTTAAATCGCTTTGTTAAAAAGAACAACGATTTTATTAGAGCGTTTACTGCTGGTGTAAGGATGGTTGAAATTGATGCAACAGGAAGATTATTAATCCCGAAAGATTTGGTATTGTTTTCTAAAATAGATAAAGATATTGTATTGTCATCTGCAGTTTCAATAATTGAAATTTGGGACAAAAATTTATACGAATCTGCTCTAGATCATGCAATGGTTGATTTTGCAGATTTAGCCGAAGAAGTAATGGGTCACCAAAATGAAGAGGAAGATGGAATATCATAACCCAGTACTTTTAAAAGAAACAGTTGCAGGTTTAAATATTAAGCCTGACGGAATTTACGTTGACGTCACTTTTGGCGGCGGCGGACATTCTAGAGAAATAATGAAACATTTAGGACCTAACGGAAAATTGTTTGGTTTTGATCAAGATAAAGACGCATTGGCAAATGTTATTGATGATGAACGATTTGTATTAATTAATGAAAATTTCAGATTTATTAAACGATTCTTACGCTTTCATGGTATAAAACAAGTAGATGGAATTTTAGGCGATTTCGGAGTTTCCTCTCATCAATTTGATGTGGCAGATAGAGGTTTTTCTACTCGTTTTGATGCGGCTTTAGATATGAGAATGAATCAAAATGATACACTTTCTGCCTATGAAGTGGTAAATGATTATGAAGAAACGGAACTTAAACGTGTTTTTGTTGATTTTGGTGAATTGAAAAATGGAGGCGCTATGGCAAATGTTATCGTAGCCGCAAGAGCAGATAAAAAAATTAAAAACTCTGAGCAGTTAAAAGAAGTGTTATCTCGCTTTTTGCCTGGTCATAAAGCAAATAAAATTTTAGCTCAAATATATCAAGCCATTCGAATTGAAGTAAATCAGGAGATTGAAGTTTTAAAAGAATTTTTAATACAAACGGAAGAATTATTGGTATCTGGAGGACGATTAAGTGTAATCTCGTATCATTCTTTAGAAGACAGATTGGTAAAACGATTTATTAGAAATGGCATGTTTGAAGGCGAACCTGAACGTGATTTCTTTGGAAATTTTGAAGTGCCATTTAAAAGTATTGAAAAATTAATTGTGCCTTCGGCATCAGAAATAGAAATAAACAATAGAGCTAGAAGCGCAAAACTTCGTGTAGCAGAAAAAAAATAATGGCAAAAGAAAGCAGTATATATAGTTTATTAAAAGCAAAATTCTTAATCGATGATGATGCGCTAAAAACTTGGAAATTTATAATTTACTTGTTTTCATTAGCTATGTTAATGATCTATTTTAATCATAATTATGATGAAAAAAATTATAGAATTACAAGTTTAACCAATGAAGTAAAAGAATTACGATCAAAATTTGTAGATACACGTTCTGAATTAATGAAATTAAAAATGGAGTCAACCGTTTCCAAAAAAATGGAATCCAGGCAAATTTTGCCGTCTACCGTTCCACCAAAAAAAATTGTAATACGTAAACCAGCAGAAAAAAGTTTTATAGATAAATTAAAAATATGGCAATAAAAAACGACAATATAATTTCTTACAGACTAGCATTTGTGGTGGTTTGCGTTGTTGCGTTTGCGTTTGCGATTGCTATAAAACTATTTAATATTCAGTGGGTAGGTGGCGATTATTATAGAAAATTAGCCAAACAGCGTACTGTTAAAAATTTCGAAATTCCTGCCAATAAAGGAAATATTTACTCATCAGATGGAAGTTTATTAGCCACTTCTATTCCTGAATATACCATCCGTTTTGATGCCGTAACTCCATCCGAAGAAAATTTTGAAAAATATTATGTTGCCTTGTCAGATTCACTTGCAAAACTTGTAGGAAAATCATCTGGCGAATTTCAAAGAGATTTAAGAAAAGCCAAAAACACTAAAAACAGGTATTTTTTAATTGCTAAAAAATTAACGTTTACAGAATATATGCGTGTAAAACAGTTTCCTCTATTTAAGTTGGGAGCTAATAAAGGCGGAATTATTGCCGAGCAGCAAACCGTTCGTAAACATCCTGTTGGATTAATTGCAAACAGAACGATAGGTTATGAACGTGATGGTAACCAAGGCAAAGGTTTAGAATATGCGTTTCGAAAATATTTAAACGGAACAAACGGCCACCATTGGATGCAAAAAATTGCTAAAAATCAATGGAAACCTATTTCTGATATTAATGAATTAGACCCTGTTGATGGGTACGATGTAGTTTCAACTATAGATGTTTTTATTCAAGATATCGCACATCACGCACTTTTAAAACAATTAGAATTATATAAAGCAGATCATGGTTGTGTGGTAGTTATGGAAACCAATACAGGTTACATAAAAGCCATTTCAAATTTAGGAAAATCGGAAGATGGTTCGTATTTCGAAACTCAAAATTATGCACTTACGGAATCTCATGAACCTGGCTCAACCTTTAAATTAATGGATTTAATTGCTCTAATTGATGATAAAAAAGCAGACACTAGCTCCGTTTATAATTCTAATGGTGGATTAGTAATGATCCAAGGCAGACCTGTAAAAGATTCAAATCATCACGGATACGGAATTGCCTCATTAGCAAAAGGTTTTGAAGTGTCATCAAACACCATTTTAGTACAAGCAACCTATCAAGCTTATAAAAACAATCCATGGCAATTTATTAATAGAATTAATAGTTATGGACTAAATAAAAAACAGGGTTTACAAATTAAAGGAGAAGGACAGCCTGTAATTCCACAGCCAGGAGGTAAGAATTGGTATGGTACTACCTTGCCTTGGATGGCATTTGGTTATGGCGTTTCTATGACACCTTTACAAACATTATCCTTGTATAATGCTGTGGCTAATAACGGTAAAATGTTAAAACCAATTTTTGTAAGCGAAATAAAAGAGTGGAGTAAAACCATTAAAAAGTACGATCCTGAGGTAATTAATCCAAAAATATGTTCCGATGAAACTTTGTTAAAAGTTAGAAAGGTGTTGGAAAACGTAGTTAAAAACGGAACAGGTAAAGGCTTGTATTCTGCAGATTTCTCTATGGCTGGAAAAACGGGAACGGCTCAGGTAAATTACAGTAAAGCTAATATGTCTTATGCCTCTTCTTTTGTTGGATATTTTCCTGCAAATCAACCAAAATATTCTTGCATAGTAGTAGTTCATAATCCAGATAAATCAAAAGGATATTATGGTGCCGATGTGGCAGGACCTGTTTTTAAAAGAATTGCGCAAAAAATATTTACAGATGTGCCAAGCACGAATAAATTTAAAAACATAAAATTAAAAAGTCCAAAACAAGAAGTTCTATATCGTGAATTTGAAAAAAAATCGCAAGGAAATACAAATGTAGTACCAAACGTGAAAGGAATGGCTGGAATGGATGCCGTTTCGTTATTAGAAAATTTAGGATTAAAAGTAAAATTCACAGGAGTTGGAAAAGTAAAAAAACAATCGATCACTCCTGGTGAAGCATTTAAAAAGAATCAAATTATAACAATTGAATTATCGTGAACTTATTAAAAGACATATTATATAAAGTAACTATTGAATCGGTTCACGGTACTACAGATTTGGCTATAGAAAAAATTGAGTTTGATTCTAGAAAGGTTTCAAAAAACGATGTTTTTGTGGCAATAAAAGGAACGCTTTCAGATGGTCATCAATTTATTGACAAAGCCATTTCTTTAGGTGCCACAGTTGTAGTTTGTGAAGATTTACCAGCATCATTATTAGAAAATATTACCTATGTGAAGGTAAAAAATTCTAATCAAGCGTTAGCCTTTTTATCAGCCAATTATTATGATAATCCTTCGCGAAAACTAAAATTAGTTGGTATCACAGGTACCAATGGAAAAACAACAATTGCTTCGTTATTGTATCAAATGTTTAAAAAAGCAGGATACAAAGTAGGATTGTTATCAACGGTTAAAATTATGGTTGATGAGGTAGCATATAAAGCTACACATACGACTCCAGATTCGCTAACTATTAATAAATATTTAGACGAAATGGTGGAAATAGGTTGCGAATTCTGTTTTATGGAAGTTTCTTCACACGGAATTCACCAAAAACGTACTGAATCATTGTGTTTTGAAGGCGGTGTGTTTACTAATTTGTCACACGATCACTTAGATTATCATGAAACGTTTGCAGAATATAGAGATGTTAAAAAATCATTTTTTGACCAGTTGCAAAAAACAGCTTTTGCAATATCAAATATCGATGATAAAAACGGAGAAGTAATGCTTCAAAATACGTTAGCCAAAAAAAGAACATATGCCTTAAAATCATATGCAAATTTTAAGGCACAAATTTTAGAAAATCAATTATCTGGATTGGTTTTAAAAATTAATAACGAAGAAGTTTGGACGAAATTAATTGGTTCTTTTAACGCATATAACATATTAGCAATATATGGTGTAGCATTAGAATTAGGAATTGAAAGCACAGAAGCGTTACGATTATTGTCTGAATTAGAAAGTGTTTCAGGTCGTTTTCAGTTTGTGGTTTCTACTACCAAAATTACAGCTATTGTAGATTATGCGCATACGCCAGACGCGTTGGAAAACGTGCTGAAAACAATAGAAAATATTCGTACTAAAAACGAACAATTAATTACAATTGTGGGTTGTGGTGGCGATAGAGATAAAACAAAACGACCAATTATGGCAAATATTGCTGCTACTTTAAGTGATAAAGCAATTTTTACTTCAGACAATCCAAGAACAGAAAATCCTCAAACGATTATCGAAGAAATGGAAGCTGGAGTAGAAGGCCAATATTATAAAAAAACAGTAGCTATTTTAGATAGAAAACAAGCTATAAAAACGGCCTGTCAAATGGCAAATTCTGGAGATATTATTTTGATCGCTGGAAAAGGTCATGAAACTTATCAAGAAATAAACGGAGTCCGTCAGGACTTTGACGATATGCAAATTGTACAAGAATTATTAAAACAATTAGATAAATAAAACTCAAAAAAATAAATCCCAAATTCCAATTTTGGAAATAGTAAGTCATAAGATTTGGAATTTGGAAATTTAAAAATTTGGAATTTAAACCTATAAAATTATGTTATACTACATTTTTAAATACTTAGACGAAGCTTATAATTTGCCAGGAGCAGGCTTGTTTCAATATATTACTTTCCGATCTGGAATGGCTGTTATATTATCGTTGTTAATTTCTACCATATATGGAAAAAGAATTATTAATTATTTACGAAATAAGCAAGTTGGTGAAACGGTTCGCGAATTAGGTTTAGATGGTCAAGTACAAAAAGCAGGAACCCCAACAATGGGTGGAATAATTATTATTTTGGCTACGTTAGTTCCGGTTTTATTATTGGCTAAATTAGATAACATTTATATCATTTTGCTTTTAGTGACTACCATATGGATGGGAAGTATTGGTTTCTTAGACGATTACATTAAAGTTTTCAAAAAAGATAAAGAAGGTTTAAAAGGAAAATTTAAAGTTATTGGACAAATTGGACTTGGAATTATTGTAGGCGCCACTTTATATTTTCATCCAAATGTAACAATCAAAGAAGATGTAGTACTTAAAAAACAAGGAATTGAAACGGTTATTAAATCTACTTCACCAGAAGTAAAATCAATGGAGACTACCATTCCATTTGTAAAAAATAATACGTTTGATTATGCAGAAGTACTTTCTTTTATGGGTGATGATTATCAAAATTGGGCTTGGTTAATTTTTATTCCTGTAGTTATTTTTATTATTACAGCGGTTTCAAATGGTGCAAATTTAACGGACGGAATTGATGGTTTAGCTGCAGGAACATCCGCCATTTCAGTATTGGTTTTAGGTATATTCACATTTATTTCTGGAAACATTATTTTCTCTAACTATTTAAACATTATGTACATCCCAAATTCGGGTGAAATGACAATTTATATTGCCGCATTCGTAGGGGCATTAATTGGGTTTTTGTGGTATAATACCTATCCAGCAACCGTATTTATGGGCGATACAGGAAGTTTAACTATCGGAGGAATTATAGCAGTAATTGCAATCGCAGTTAGAAAAGAACTAATGATTCCTGTTTTATGTGGAATTTTCTTAGCGGAAAACTTTTCAGTGGTGTTGCAAGTGGCGTATTTCAAATATACCAAAAAGAAATTTGGCGAAGGACGTCGTATTTTCTTAATGTCCCCCTTACATCATCATTATCAGAAAAAAGGCTATCACGAAAGTAAAATCGTAACGCGTTTTTGGATTGTAGCTATCATTTTAGCCATTTTCTCACTGGTATCATTAAAATTAAGATAACATGCGATTGGTTGTATTAGGTGGAGGAGAAAGCGGTGTTGGGACGGCTATTCTAGGAAAAAAAAAAGGATATGATGTTTTTGTATCCGATTTTGGAAAAATAAAAGAAAATTATAAAGAAGTTCTTAGTATTAATAGCATTGCTTGGGAAGACGAAAAACACACTGAAGATTTAATTCTAAATGCTGATGTGGTAATGAAAAGTCCAGGAATTCCAGATAAAGTTCCCATAGTAAAAAAGTTGCTAGAAAAGAATATTCCAGTGATTTCGGAAATTGAATTTGCAGCTCCTTTTACCACTGCAAAAACAATTGGAATTACAGGTAGTAATGGTAAAACTACTACAACTTTGTTAACGTATCATATACTTAAACAAGGGGGCTTAAATGTTGGATTAGCAGGGAATATTGGTAAAAGTTTTGCTTGGCAAGTGGCCGAAAACAAACACGAGTGTTATGTGTTAGAATTAAGTAGTTTTCAATTAGACGGAATAATAAATTACAAGCCAGATATAGCAATTATTTTGAATATTAGTCCGGATCATTTAGATAGATACAATTACGATTACAATTTATATATCGATTCAAAGTTTAGAATTACAATGAATCAAACCGAAACAGATTATTTAATTTATGATGAAGATGATGAAGCCATTTCTAATTGGTTTGCCTCACATCATACAAAAGCAAACAAAGTGCCTTTTTCAATTTCAAAAAAATTAAATATTGGCGGAAGTATAACAGATAACAACGAAATAAATATCAACCTTAACGAAGACTATTTTACCATGCCAATTAATCAACTTGCTTTAGAAGGAAAACATAACGTAAAAAACGCTATGGCTGCAACAACTGTGGCGCAATTAATGAATATTAGAAAAGCTACAATAAGAGAAAGTTTAACTAGTTTTCAAGGTGCAGAGCATAGATTAGAAAAAGTATTAAAAATAAATAATGTGCAATACATTAATGATTCTAAAGCCACAAATGTAAATGCTACATTCTTTGCTTTAGACAGTATGATTACACCAACAGTTTGGATCGTAGGCGGTGTAGATAAAGGAAATGATTACGATGAATTAATGGCTTTAGTTCGTGAAAAAGTAAAAGGAATAATTTGTTTAGGAATTGATAATAAAAAGTTAGCGGATAAGTTTGAAGGATTAGTAGAAATGTTTGTAGAAACATCGTCTATGTCTGAAGCTGTAAAAATAGCTAACAAAATGGCAGAAAAAGGCGATACCGTTTTGCTTTCGCCAGCTTGTGCTAGTTTCGATTTGTTTGAAAACTATGAAGATAGAGGTCGTAAATTTAAACAAGCGGTACAAAATTTATAATAATATTTAATTTACAAGTGCAAAAATTATTATGAATAAAATAGTAAACCAACTTAAAGGCGATAAAACCATTTGGGCTGTAATAATTTTACTTGCCATAGTTTCCTTTTTGCCTGTATATAGTGCCAGCACCAACTTAGTTTATACGGTTGGTAATGGAACCGGTTCTACTTTTATGTTGTTATTAAAACATTTTACCCATCTATTTATTGGAATGCTTATTGTGTTTTTTGTTCATAAAATGCACTTCGAAAAATTTAAAAAATATTCCATTTTTGCTATATGGATAATTATTCCGGCATTACTTTTTACTTTATTACAAGGAAAAACTATTGGTGGGGCAAATGCAAGTCGATGGTTAGTGATTCCTTTTGTTAATTTTTCGTTTCAACCGTCAACGCTTGCTTTTGCGATTTTAATGGTATATGTTGCGAGAACGCTAACCAAAATTAACGAAACCAAATACACGTTTAAAGATTCGGTTATCCAAATATGGATGCCAGTTGGTGCTGTTTTACTATTTATTTTGCCCTCAAACTTTTCTACAGCAGCCTTAATGTTTGCGATGGTTTTTATGTTGTTATATATTGGGCAATATCCTTTAAAATATTTAGGAATTGTGTTGGCTATTGGAGTGGCAGCATTGGCACTTTTTTTCTTATTAGCACAAGCTTTTCCAAAACATAAAACCTTTAGTCGTGTAAATACTTGGGTAAGTAGAATTGAAAATTTCACTACCGATAAACCGGACGAAGACAAGTATCAAATAGAAAATGCTAAAATTGCAATTGCAGTAGGGAAAATTAGCGGGGTAGGGCCGGGGAAAAGTATTCAAAAGAATTTTTTACCACAATCGTCTTCGGATTTTATTTTTGCAATTATTATTGAAGAATATGGATTAATTGGAGGTTACGTATTAGTGTTTTTTTACATGCTGTTGTTTTTTAGATTTTTAATAAGAGCCAATAAAACAACCAACTTGTTTGGAAAACTATTAATCATCGGGCTTGGATTTCCAATTATTATTCAGGCATTAATTAATATGGGTGTTGCAGTAGAATTATTACCGGTTACCGGTCAGCCCTTACCTTTAATTAGTAGCGGAGGAACTTCAATTTGGATGACGTGTTTGTCCTTAGGTATTATTTTAAGCGTCACCAAAAGAGAAGATGAAATCGCTGCAGATTTAAAAGATTTTCAGGATAAAGAAGCAGCTTTACAACGTTTAATTGAAAGAGAAGTAGTAGTAATGAATGCTGAAAATTCTGAAGAAACTCTTTCAGAAGACGAGTATAAAGTAAAGGATATGAAGTATTCTATTCGTGAATCTCTAAAACAAGAAAACGAATTAGATACGCAAGGCGATAGTTTAGTAAACGGACAAAATCCAATGAATGCGGTTATAAATAAAAAATAATGGAAAAAAGATTCATCATTAGCGGCGGGGGAACAGGCGGACATATATATCCAGCTATTGCTATTGCGAACGAATTGAAAGTACAATTCCCAGAGGCTAAATTTTTATTTGTAGGCGCAAAGGACAAAATGGAAATGCAAAAAGTGCCTCAAGCAGGTTATCAAATTAAAGGACTTTGGATTGCAGGATTACAACGTAAACTAACGTTACAAAACGCCATGTTTCCTGTAAAATTAGCTATAAGCTTAATAAAATCGTATTTTATTTTAAGAAAGTTTAAACCTAATGCGGTAATTGGAACTGGTGGTTTTGCAAGCGGAGCGGTTCTTAAGGTAGCATCTTTAATGCATATCCCAACAGTAATTCAAGAACAAAATTCTTATCCTGGAATTACAAATAAATTATTAGCCAAAAAAGCCAATTCCATTTGTGTGGCATATGAAAATTTAGAGCGTTTTTTTCCTAAAGAAAAATTACATATTACAGGAAATCCAGTTCGTCAAGACTTAATGGAAGTGGTTAGCAAGAAAGACGAAGCTCTTTCGTATTTTAATTTAGATGTTACTAAAAAAACACTTTTAATTTTAGGTGGAAGTTTAGGTGCTAGAAGAATAAATCAACTAATTGAAAAAGAATTGGATTTTTTATTACACCTTGATTTTCAAATTATTTGGCAATGTGGAAAGCATTATTTAAATGATTATTCAAAATATAACGATAAAGAAAACGTTCAAGTTTTAGCATTTATTGACAGAATGGATTTAGTTTATGCAGCGGCTGATGTTGTGATTTCTCGTTCAGGCGCGTCTTCTGTTTCAGAATTATGTATTGTTGGAAAACCTACCATCTTTATTCCTTCGCCAAATGTGTCTGAAGATCATCAAACAAAAAATGCCAAAGCAATAGTTGAGAGAGGTGCGGCAATATTAATAAAAGAAGCTGATTTAGAAGCCGAATTTAATATTGTTTTCGAAGCGGTAATTAAAGATCAAGGAAAATTACAAAGCTTAGAACAGAATATTAAAAGATTAGCATTGCCTAATGCCACTAAAGCGATAGTTGAAGAAATAAAAAAATTAATTTAATAGTAAAACAACTGCAACAGCAATAATAAAATGAATTTAAATCAAATACATAACGTCTATTTCATTGGTATCGGTGGTATCGGAATGAGTGCTTTGGCACGTTATTTTCAATTCATTGGAAAAAATGTGGCAGGTTATGATAAAACAGAAACACAATTAACTTCCGAATTACAAGAAAATGGTATAAAAATTCATTTTGAAGACAATATAAATTTAATAGCTGATAGCTTTAAAAATTCAGAAAACACATTAGTGGTTATTACGCCAGCAGTTCCAAAAAATCATTCAGAATGGAACTTTTTTTTAGATAACGGATTTACGGTAAAAAAACGTGCAGAAGTGTTAGGAATCATCACAAAAGACACTTTCTGTTTTGCTGTTGCTGGAACACATGGCAAAACAACAACATCAAGTATTTTAGGACATATTTTGTATGAAAGCGGTGTAGATGTTACTGCTTTTTTAGGCGGAATTGTTGAAGGTTATGATTCTAATTTAATTGGAACAGGAAAAACGGTTACAGTTGTAGAAGCGGATGAATTTGACCGTTCATTTTTGCATTTACATCCTAATATGTCATGTGTAACATCTATGGATGCAGATCATTTAGATATTTACGGAGATGTAGCGGCTATTGAAGCATCTTTTAAAGAATTTGCGAATAAAGTACCTTCTGATAATTTATTTATCGTCAAAGGATTGCCTTTAGAAGGGAATACTATTGCTGTAAATGTAGGTGCAGATTATATCGCTCAAAATATCAGAATTGAAAATGGTTTTTATGTTTTTGATGTTATGACCGCAACTGAATTAATTGAAAATGTAAAATTTGGGTTACCAGGACATCATAATTTAACCAATGCTTTATTGGCTTTTGCTATGGCAAAATCATACGGTGTTGAAAATGAAAAAATAAGTAATGCATTAGCTACTTTTAAGGGTGTTAGACGTCGATTTTCATTTCAAATTAGAACCGAAAAATTAGTGTATATTGATGATTACGCACATCATCCAACGGAAATAAATGCGGTATATCAAGCCGTAAAAGAATTATATCCAAATAAAAAAATAATGGCATGTTTTCAACCACATTTGTTTAGTAGAACAAAAGATTTTGTTGAAGGTTTTGCTGAAAGTTTGTCCCAGTTTGATGAATTACTTTTATTAGAAATTTATCCTGCCAGAGAATTGCCTATTGAGGGGGTAAATGCTACTTGGTTATTAGAAAAAATTACTTCTAAAAATAAACAGTTGGTATCGAAAGAAAAGGTATTAACATGCTTTAAAAATTCCGATGCAGATGTGTATATTACAATTGGTGCAGGCGATATTGGTGAAATGGTAAAGAGCATAAAAAAAGTACTAAATGAAAAAAATTAATTGGCAAAATATTCGGTTAGTATTGGTGCTTTTTGTGCTAATTTTTCTGTATTCTTTTACACAAAGTAGAAGCCAAAACAAGAAAATCACCAAAATACAAGTTGAGTTTCAGGGTAATAACAAAATGTTTTTAACAAATGAAATGGTTAATAACTTGTTAATACAAAATTTGGGAGGGACTTCCTCAATTCAAAAAGATAAAGTAGATTTGAAAGATTTGGAAAGTGCCTTAAAAAAGCAATCATTTATCGAAAACGCGGAAGTGTTTATTTCAGAAGACGGTATGTTAATAACTAAAGTATTGCAGAAGTCCCCTGTCGCAAGACTTGTAAATAACAATCGTGTTTTGTATGTAGATAAAAATGGCAGTATTTTTCAATTGTCGAATAATTTTTCATCAAGAGTTCCTATTGTTCAAGGAAATATTGAAGGCGAATTTAAAAATGGGTTCATTGAGACATTTAAGACCATTGAAAAAGATGATTTTTTAAGAAAACATATCATAGCAATCACGATTCAGAAAAACGGAAGCATGAACATGCTAACAAGAGAACATGATTACGATATTAATTTTGGAAAGCCAATTTTAATTGATAAAAAGTTTAAAAATTACAAAGCGTTTTATCAATACGCTTCGAAAGATTCGATAATTGAAAAGTACAAATCAATAAATTTAATTTTCACACAACAGGTAGTGTGTTCAAAATAATGAATAGATGATGAACAAAGAAAGTATTGCAGTAGGTTTAGACATAGGAACAACTAAGATTGTAGCTATGATAGGCAAGAAAAATGAGTACGGGAAATTAGAAATCCTTGGGGTAGGGAAATCTAAAAGTTTAGGGGTGCACCGAGGTGTAGTAAATAACATCACGCAAACCATTCAATCTATTCAAGCAGCTATTTCAGAAGCAGAAAATAATTCAGGTTATCGAATTAATGATGTAGTAGTTGGAATTGCAGGACAACACATTCGTAGTATACAACATAGCGATTATATAAGTAGAAAAAACCCTGAAGAAGTAATTGGAGAATATGATATTGAACAATTAACGTGTCAAGTTCAAAATTTATCGATGCTTCCAGGTGAAGAAATTATTCATGCTTTACCACAAGAATTTAAAATTGACGGACAATCTGAAATTTTAGAGCCTATTGGAATGTATGGTGCTCGAGTAGAATCCAGCTTTCATATCGTGGTAGGACAAGCGGCTTCAATCAGAAATTTAGGACGTTGCGTTAAAAATGCAGGTTTAGAATTAACAGGTTTAACTTTAGAGCCTTTAGCTTCAGCAGATGCAGTTTTAAGTGAAGAAGAAAAAGAAGCTGGTGTAGCACTTATTGATATTGGTGGTGGTACAACAGATTTAGCTGTATTTAAAAACGGAGTCATTCGTCATACAGCTGTAATTCCTTTCGGTGGAAATGTAATTACAGAAGATATTAAAGAAGGCTGTTCTATTATCGAAAAACAAGCCGAATTATTAAAAACACGTTTCGGATCAGCTTGGCCAGGAGAAAATAAAGACAACGAAATTGTCTCTATTCCTGGATTAAGAGGTCGTGAACCAAAAGAAATTTCATTAAAAAACTTGTCAAAAATTATTCACGCTAGAGTAGTGGAAATTATTGAACAAGTATATGCTGAAATTAAATTATACGGACATGATGAGTCTAAGAAAAAATTAATTGCAGGAATAGTATTAACAGGTGGTGGTTCGCAACTACAACATATTAAACAATTAGTAGAATATATTACAGGAATGGATACCAGAATTGGATATCCAAACGAGCATTTAGCCGGAAATTCTAGCGAAGAATTGTCAAGTCCTTTATACGCTACATCTGTAGGTTTAGTTATGGAAAGTTTACGTAACCAAACCAATAGCGCTACTCCGTTTGTAGAAATGAAAATTCCTGAACCAGTAGTAGCTACTCCACAACCACCAGTTGTAGATGTTAGCATAGAAAATGAAGTGGCCAGCGAACAACCTGCTTCAACTCCGGTTGAAAATGAACCAATAGAAAGAAAAAAGAAATACGACTTTAATAACCTTTTAGGGAAAATTAAAGAGTTTTTAGATAATGTAGAATAAAGTTATTAGTAGCAAATAACACAATAAAAAGAAAGCCAAATATATGGAAAGCAACAACGAATTTGGAAACATTACATTTGATTTACCAAAAAACCAATCAAACGTAATAAAAGTAATTGGAGTAGGTGGCGGCGGTAGTAATGCCATCAACCACATGTTCAGACAAGGAATCATCGGAGTAGATTTCGTAGTTTGTAACACAGATTCTCAGGCCTTACAGACAAGTCCAGTACCAAATAAAATTCAGTTAGGCGTAAATCTTACGGAAGGTTTGGGTGCAGGAGCAAAGCCAGAAATCGGACAACAAGCTGCTTTAGAAAGCATTGAGGAAATTGAAAAAATGCTAGACGTAAATACTAAAATGGTATTTATTACTGCTGGTATGGGGGGTGGTACCGGTACAGGTGCCGCGCCAGTGATTGCTCAATTAGCAAAAGAAAGAGGAATACTAACCGTAGGAATTATTACTATTCCTTTCCAGTTTGAAGGTAAAAATCGTTACGATCAAGCTATGGAAGGTGTGGAAAGATTAAGAAAACAAGTAGATTCTTTAATTGTTATTAATAATAACAAATTAAGAGAAGTATACGGAAATCTTGGTTTTAAAGCAGGTTTCTCTAAAGCCGATGAAGTGTTAGCTACCGCTTCTAAAGGTATTGCAGAAGTGATTACCAATCACTTAACAATGAATATTGATTTAAAAGACGCTAAAACGGTATTAAGTGATAGCGGAACAGCTATAATGGGATCTTTTGTTGCTTCAGGTGCAGACAGAGCTAGAATTGCTATTCAATCTGCATTAGATTCTCCATTATTAAATGATAATAAAATTACAGGTGCTAAAAATGTGTTGTTGCTTATCACATTTGGTTCGGATGAAATTACTATCGATGAAATAAGTGAAATTAACGAATATATTCAAAACGAAGCTGGGCATAACGCCAACATCATCATGGGAATTGGTGAAGATGAAAAATTAGGCGACTCTATTTCAGTAACCGTTATTGCTACAGGATTTAATGTAGAACAACAAATAGAAATTGTAAATGCAGAGCCAAAGAAAATTATTCATTCTTTAGACGGTGAGCAAAAAGTAGAACATAATTTAACACCAAATGCTGTTGCTACTCCTAACTTCTCTTTTGAAGAGCCGATGGCTACTAATGTAACTTTTCATACAGAAGCACCAAAGGAAGTAGTAACTGAACCCGTTGCTAAAATTGTTTTTGAATTAAATGATTTTGAAGTAGAACAACCACAAATTGTACAAGCTCCGGTTTCAGATTTAGTAAAAACCTCTGAATATATTAAAAATTTAGATGTGTTTTTTGAAAATGTATCCGCAGCATTTCAAACACCAGTAGTGGAACAACCGGTATATAATTCAGTACCACCAGTACAAGCTACGCAACAATTTGAACCTATTGCAGCTGTGGCAAAACCCGTAGTTGAAGCTGTTCAACCTGTTCAAGAATTTGAAATTATTTCTAATTCTGTTAGAGAAATTGAAGTAATTGAACCAGAATTTGTTGTAGCTACTCAAGATTTCAACTTTTCTTTAGATTTGTTCGATGCTAAAGCAGAGAACACGCAAAATACAGTTGTTTTTGAATTAAGTGAAGAAACTAAAGACATCAAAGTAAATGAGGCGGTTCAATTTTTCCCAGTTACCGAACTTGGTGAAGAAGGAATTATCAAATATACATTAGAAGAAGAACTAGAAGAAACGTTTGAGCCAGCTGCAAGTATTCAAGTAGCTGCAGAACCAATTGATGAAGAAATAAATTTCACAATCAAACAAAAAGAGCCAATTGCAGCGCCAATTACTTTCGATTCTAATTTTAGCTTTGATGGAGTTTCGCCGGTTGAAATGTCAATTGAAGAAATCTTAAAATCAAGAGCGGAAGAACGTAAAAGTAAATTAAAAAACTTCAATCATAAATTCAATAATCCAAACCGAATTGACGATTTAGAAAAAGAACCTGCTTTCCGTCGTTTAGGATTAGATGTTACGAGTATGCCAAACCAAAATCCGCCTTCGCGTATGTCTTTAGGAATGGATAGCAACGACGACATGCAATTGCGTTCTAATAATTCGTTTTTACATGATAATGTAGATTAATTAAAAGTAAACAAATCAAAATACTATTAAATCCCGACAAGTTAGTAACGAGTCGGGATTTTTTATTACTTTCGCATAACATTTATACGAAACAATTAAAATCAAAATATATGAGCTTATCTACACAAATTATGGATAGCATGAAAGAAGCCATGAGAGCCAAAGATACTATAGCTCTTGAAGCATTACGTGCCATCAAATCGGAGATATTATTAGCGCAAACGGCTTCAGGTTCTAAAGAAGAAATTTCAGAAGCGGACGAAATAAAAATCTTACAAAAATTAGTAAAAATGCGTAAAGACAGTTACGAAATTTTTACAGCACAAAACCGTGCCGATTTAGCAGCACCAGAATTGGCTCAAATTGCAGTCATCGAAAAATTCTTACCTGCACAATTATCGGAGGCAGAAGTAGAGGCAATTGTTGCTAAAATTATTGCAGAAACCGGCGCGTCTGGCATTGCTGCTATGGGAAAAGTTATGGGCTTAGCCGCAGCACAAATTGGTGGACAAGCTGAAGGTAAAACCATTTCTACGATTGTAAAGAAATTATTGGTTTAGACAAGTTAGATATTTAGACTTGTTAGACAGGTTAGACAAATTAGATTTATTAGACAGGTTAGATGACATTGGTTTTATCTAACTTTCTAAAAAACCATAATCTAAGAAGTCTAAAAAGCCAAAAATCTAATAAATCTAAATATCTAACCAGTCTAAAGATCTAACAATCTAAATATCTAACAATCTAAATAAAAAACGGCTGCGTAGTTCAACTGGATAGAATGACGGATTTCGGCTCCGTTGGTTGCAGGTTCGAACCCTGCCGCGGTCACATAAAACCTTTGTCAAAATATATTGGCAAAGGTTTTTTAATGTAATAGCATTAGCAATTTCCTTCACCCATTTTGTAGAAATCATTTTACAAAAATAAATGGTAGTTTATACATCTTAAATATTGAGATTTTCAATATATCCTCTAATAAATATTTAAAACACAAGGTTTTTCCTATAGAAATGAGAATAATGTTAATTTTCGATAGGCGATGTTAATTTTTGTATACTTATTGTAAAACATAGTAAGTAATTTTATGAAATATTGCGTAATACTGCTCCGTGGTATTAAAAATCAACGACCTAATATTGAGTATATAAACAAAATAGGGATTACTTTTTAAATAAACAAAAAAACTTCGCATAGCTCCCAATATGGGTGCATATATGAAGTTTTATATCTCATATATACAAGTTATAAGCAAGGCTAAAAAAACGACATAACAATGAATCAACAACAAGCACAGACAGTAATTGGACAGGCTCAACAACTTGTCAGTTTTGACTTTGAAGCAATAATCAAACGAGTTTATCCAGACAGGACAGACCTTGAAAACATAGTAATAATTCAATTATCATTACAAGAGTTTTTACATTTATCAAAACGAGTATTTGGACAGTTTATATCCGAGCTTCAAGACAGAGATAATTACATTATTTTACCTTTTACATTCACAAATATTCAACTTGGACAAGCAAATATTGACGGACAAATTCAAGGATATTTTGCAAACTTAAACGGGGACAATTTCGCAGCAGCAGAAAATATTTTGTTTTGGCTAATAAGCTATCAAGTTGAAAATGGATTTTACAATAAATCTTCAAAACGACAATCAGAAAACACATCAAATAATGTAAGCAAACTTTCTGAAAAACTAGGACTTCTAGAAATCAACATTGAAAACAAACTCAAGGAAGTTCAGACCTTAAACGCAGAACTTGAAACTAACAAAAAAGAAATTCAAACTCTAATTAGCCAAAAAAGAGACGAGTTAGCATCAATTACCGCAAGCCTAACAACAAGCACGACACAGTCTAATCAAATCAACGACTTACTAACTAAAAGCACGGAGCAATCAACAAGGCTGACAAATATTGTAGAGCAACAAGAAGCAACTAAAGTTCAAACAGACAAAAAACTTTTAGAACTTGAAACTTTATACACCAAAACAAACACCGACCTCACTTCAAACATAAAAACTATTCTTGGACAAATTGACGAGTTTAAACAACAGGTAGCTGACAATGCTGAACATTTGAAATTTGTTGAAGGAAAAAGAGAGTTTTTTGAAGAACGAATTGTATATCTACAAAATTTAATCGGACAAGAAGTAGGTGCTAATCTTTTCAAAACATTTAAGTTCAGGAAGGACGAATTAGAAAAGCCTGTAATTTTTTGGCGTTGGGCAGTTCCTGTTATGGCAGTTGCGACAATAGTTTGGATTTTCTTTTTATTCTACCATCAGCCTGACATAACAGACATAAATCTATGGTGGCAAGCATTTACTGTAAATACATTAAAATCAATTCCGGCTATTTTCTTACTGTTCTTTGCAATTAATCAGTATAGAAAAGAAAGAAATTTTCAAGAAGAGTATGCATTTAAATCAGCAGTTGCATTGACAATTGACGCTTATGCAGGGCGACTAACGAACATTGACAACAGAGACAAATTAATTATGGAAGCGGTTTTAGGAATTTACAAAACACCAATTGACGACAAACAAGTTAGTGGCGACAAAATTAAATCTACTACTGCATTAGACACAATAAAATCTATGGCTGACACGACAAAAGAACTTGTAAAAAATGCGAAATAAAATTGACCGAAAAGAAAGCCCAGCTTATAACAGCACCTACAAGAAATTGGCGGTTCAGTGGTTAAATGAAGCTTTGTCCTTCGTATCAAGTTCAGTGCTGGCAGAAAGTTTAGTGCTTCGAAATCGCCAACTTCTTGTAGCTGCAAAACGTTGGCAGTAAATTTAAAATGACGGCCATTGAAGAAATTATACACTACATCAAGATATAAAAAACGAAACAAAAGTCGAGCTAAAAGACTTTTGAAGAAACAACTCGTATCAAAACAGAAACGCAGAACCAAAAATTTCAATGGACAAGGTAAGAGTAAGGAGTTAAGACAGGAAGAGAAATTAATATCAAACTATACTAAAATAACTGCCCCAAAACATTTTTCGTTTGTTGAAAAACCTGAAGAAACCATTAAGTTCATTAATAAACTCGAAAGATTGTATCTTAATAATTCTAGCGTTTTTGTAAATCTAAAAGACATCACATATTTAGACTATTCCGCAGTGACAATTTTGGTATCAGTAATGTTTTCATTTAAGACACGAAACATTAAATTCAATGGCAACTTTCCTCAAAATGGCGATTTAGCGAAACTCTTAATCAACTCAGACTTTTTTAAATACTTGAATAAACCAATAGGGCATAAACTTGAATACGCTTTAGGAAAAGAAAATCAAATATTCACGAGAGCAAACAAGGAAGTGAATTCCGAATTAGGCTATGTGGTAATGGCAGAAGCGTCTACTACTATTTGGGGAGAGAAGCGAACATGCAAAGGACTTCAAAGAACTTTACTTGAACTAATGCAAAATACAAATAATCACGCTGACATAAATAAAAAAGGTGAAAAACATTGGTGGTTGTCAATAAATCATGACAAACCAAACAAAAAGGTTTCATTTATTTTTATTGATTATGGTGTCGGAATTTTTGAGAGTTTAAAACATAAACCCAACGATAATAAATGGTTTGGCTGGTTTGAAAAAATAAAAAACAGATTGATACATGGTGATAATGCCGAGATATTTAAGTTGCTTTTAGAGGGACAAATGCACTTAACAGTAACAGGACAACATTTTAGAGGAAAAGGATTACCTGGGATTAGAGAAGTTTTATCACGAAACCAAATAAGCAACTTACGAGTAATCAGTAATAATGTATTTGCTGATGTAGAAAATAACAAATATATCAAATTGAATGAAGAATTTAGTGGAACATTCGTTTCTTGGGAGTTAAACGAAAAAAACATCAACATAAAATGGATAGCATAAAAATTATAGTTTGTGACTTTTCTAAAACACCAGGTTCTCGATACAGGGATGAGGGGAAAAAGGCACATTCGGGACAAGAATTCAGAGAAGATATTCTCGAACCGAATTTTAAATTGGCGATTTCAAGTAATCAAAAAGTTTATGTTGACCTTGATGGCACAATTGGCTATGGAACTTCTTGGCTTGAGGAGGTTTTTGGTGGACTTGCTAGGGCTTATGGAAAACAGAAAGTGTTAAGTCTACTTGACTTCAAATCTGAAGAAGAGGATTATTTAATTGACGACATTAAACAATATATAGAAGATGCAGAAAAACAATAAGATTGCTATTGTATCCATATTAGGATTTGTAGCAGGTATAATTTTCATAATATTTTTCAAAAAATATTCAACTCTCTACTTTGCAAATGACGTAAGTTTTGAGATAAACCCTTTGGAAATATTTTCTATTGGAGTTAATATATTCCTTGCAATTTATATAACAAGAACTTTATCAAAAAAGAACGACCAAGAAAAATCGGAGAAAGAGTTAATAATCAACTATCTCAAAGACTTTCAACTGGAATATAATACAAAAACAAATAAACTTTTGGAATGTGAAGATTTTGAAACGCCACTCACAAATTCCTGCTTTAAGACACTTCGGACTAGAGTAAAATCAATAATAGGACTTGCTGAGGAAAACAGCATAATAGCAAGCAATGACGAAACAGCTTATAAAATCAAACAGAAAATCTCAGAGATTTGGGAGCTGTTTACAGATACACCAAGGACTGCAAATACAAGAGCAAATCAAGCAACTAAGGACGGTATATTAACACTTAGACTTGAGAAAATTGGAAAAATCGAAGCTGCTTCAATTGACCTTGACAAATTAATATTTCAACTTGCAATGAAAATAAACCGAAAATGAGAAAACCTACCGCCAACAGCACCTCCCCAAAAGACGTAGTTTCGAGTTCCAAAGACAGTTTTGTGATTAATCAAACATTAGTTTTTCAAATTAAGTTTTTTGGTAAAAGTCCACTCCCCAGCTACCGAGCGAGTCCATTCGCGTTGCTCTAAAACATAAAAAAAACCTTTGTCAATTTTCAGCAAAGGTTTTTGTTTGTATATGAAGTGGCTGTTACCAGAAAACCGTGTATAGCGCTACTAAAATTCCTGTAATAATAAGTGCGCCAACGGTAAAACCAGGCGACATTTTAAACATAGATTTTTCTATTTCTAAACCATTAGTTACAACGCCGTTTTTAGTTTCGTACACGCTAATAAAATACATTACAATAACACATATTAAAAATACAAATCCCATACGATCTACAAACGGTATTTCGTAAATGCCCTCTGCATTGGGTACC
This sequence comes from uncultured Flavobacterium sp., assembly GCA_964593435.1. GTDB lineage: Bacteria > Bacteroidota > Bacteroidia > Flavobacteriales > Flavobacteriaceae > Flavobacterium. The sequence continues at coordinate 30,352 of CAZQGY010000020.1, forward strand.
GAAAATCCAACTCCATTTAAAAAAGATAAATCTACAACTCCAGGCATAAATTTAAACAAGATAGAAAGTATAAATCCACCAATAATGGCAAATAAGGCTGCGTTAGAAGTTGTTTTTTTCCAGAAGAAACCTAATATAAACATAGCAAACACACCCGGACTTACAAAACCGGTGTATTCTTGAATGTACTGAAAACCACCTTTTTTGTCTATTCCTAAAAAGGGTGCTACAAGCACTGCTACAAGTAATGCAATAGCAATAGTTATTTTACCGATCGAAATCAGTTTTTTGTCGGTAGCTTCTGTATTTATTTTGTTTTTATACACATCTAAAGTAAAAATAGTGGCAATACTATTTGCTTTTCCTGCCAAGGAAGCCACAATAGCCGCTGTTAATGCTGCAAAGGATAATCCTTTTAAACCCACAGGTAATAAGTTAAGTAAAACAGGGTAAGCTCGGTCTGGGTTGACACTTCCGTCTTGTAGCATTTCTGTTTGAAAACCACCATTTTGGTATAAAACGTAAGCAGCAATTCCAGGTAATACCACAATAATTGGCATTAATATTTTTAAAAAGGCAGCAAACAAAATACCCGAACGAGCGGTTTTTAAATCGGCACCTAGAGCGCGTTGGGTAATGTATTGGTTGCAACCCCAGTAATTTAAATTGATAATCAACATTCCGCCAATTAATACAGAGAGTCCTGGTAAATCCATATAATTTGGATTCGACTTTTCAAAAATCATATGAAAATGATCGTTTGCTTTTTCGGTCATTACGTTAAAACCATTTAGCACACCTGAAGTTCCAAAAGATTCAGCAACTAAGTTTAAGGCTAAATAGGTGGTGACCAAGCCACCTAAAATTAAAAAAAACACCTGAATTACATCGGTATAACCGATTACTTTCATACCGCCAAGCGTAATCATTAAAGCGAAAAATGCCAATGCAACCATACAAAATGTCAGGTTTAATCCAGAAATACTGCTAATGGCTAAAGCACCCAAATACAATATCGATGTCAAATTGACTAACACGTATAATAATAACCAAAACACCGCCATAATCATAGCTACATTGCTGTTGTATCTTTTTTCCAGATATTGCGGCATCGTGAATATTTTGTTTTTTAAGTACACCGGCATAAAAAATACTGCTACAATAATTAAGGTTGCCGCTGCCATCCATTCGTAGGTGGCAATGGCCAATCCCATTTTAAAACCGCTTCCACTCATGCCAATAAATTGTTCGGCACTAATGTTACTGGCAATTAATGAGGCGCCAATAGCCCACCAAGTAAGTGAACCTTCTGCTAAAAAGTAGTCGTTACTACTGGCTTGGGCTTTCTTTTTTTTGCGATATACCCAAAGTCCGTATCCTACAATGATAATAAAATAAATGAAAAATACTAAATAATCTAAGTTGGCTAATGTTTGCATAGTATTACTTTTTTTTGATTGATTTATAATGTGTGTTTGGTAAATTTCGTAGCATTTCGGCACTTTTTTCAGGCGAAATATCGCGTTGCGCTTCCCCTAACATTTCGTAGCCCACCATAAACTTTTTCACCGATGCACTACGTAATAAGGGTGGATAAAAATGCATGTGAAAATGCCATTCTGGATGCGAAATTTTGTCCGTGGGTGCTTGATGAATTCCTGCAGAATACGGAAAAGAAGTTTCAAATAAGTTATCGTATTTTACTGTAATTCCTTTTATTATTTCTGCAAAAGCAAGCGATTCTTTAGATGTTAATCCAATTAAATTTCCAAATTGTCTTTTGCTGATAATCATCGTTTCAAAAGGCCAAGTTGCCCAAAACGGCACCAGAACTACAAAATGGTCGTTTTCAATTACAATACGTTCTTGTAGTTGCAATTCTTGCGTAACGTAATCTTCTAATAGACTTGTATGGTTTTTTTCGTAATAGGCTTGTAAACTTTTTTGTGTTTTTTCTACTTGTGTAGGTAACGACGATTGTGCCCAAATTTGCCCGTGTGGATGTGGGTTGCTGCATCCCATAACGCTACCTTTATTTTCAAAAATTTGTACGTAATTGATATAATCCTTACTTCCTAAGGTAATGTATTCTTCTTTCCAAGTTTTAATTACATCTTCAATTTCGAACACGTCCATTTCTGCTAAAGTTACGTTGTGTTTGGGTGAAAAACAGATGACCTTATTAATGCCTTTTTCTGGTTTAAGTTGAAATAATGCCTTGTTTTGATTTTCAAATTCAATATCATCATCCAATAAGGCAGGAAAATCGTTTTCAAAAACATAACAAGTTTCATATTGCGGATTTTGAACACCATTGGATCTACTATTTCCAGCGCATAAATAACACGTTTCATCGTGTTCTGGTAATATGTCAATAGAAATGGCTTCCTGTTGGCCTTGCCAAGGTCTTTTTGCTCTATGGGGTGACACTAAAATCCATTCGTCTAACAACGGATTGTACCTTCTGTGCGGATGTTCGTTGATGTTAAATTGCATATTCTGACGTGCCTTTGGCTATTTTAATTTTATAAAATTTTAAATCGATGTTGTATTGTGTGGTATAGGCTCGTCTCATTTTTTCAATTACAGCATTTACGTTTTCTTTTTTTACTAAGTTTATCGTACAACCACCAAAACCACCGCCCATCATTCGCGCACCAATTATTTCGGGTATTGTATTGGCTTCTGTTACTAAGAAATCCATTTCTGGGCAACTTACTTCGTATAATTCCGATAGGCCATAATGTGTTTTTGTCATTAAATCACCTAATTGCTCAATATTTCCATCGGTTAAAGCTCTTACGGCTAATTCGACTCTTTCAATTTCCTGTACTACAAATAAACACCTATTGAAAATAATCTCTCCTAATGTATCTTTTAATGAAAACACCATTTTTTCAGTACAATTTCTAAACGATGTGACTTCTGGGTAATTTGCTATTATGATGGCTAATCCTTGTTCTACTTCATTTCGTCTGTCGTTATACCCCGAAGTTAAATGGGTGTGTTTGACGCAACTATCAAATAAAACCAATTGGTATTCTTTAAAATTTGCTTTATGATATTCGTATGCTAACGTGGTGCAATCTAACTTTATAACGTTATTTTTTTTTCCAAAAACAGCAGCAAATTGATCCATAATTCCACAATTTACACCTGCAAATGTATGTTCTGCTTTTTGTCCGATTCGCGCAATTTCTTCTTTAGATAACTTTAAATCGAATATTTTATTCATTGCATAGGCGATGCCACATTCTAAAGCTGCCGAAGAAGAAAGTCCTGCTCCCATTGGAATAGTACTACTAAAAACAATTGTAAATCCTTTTTCTGGTAACCCTTTTTCTTTTAATTGATGCAATACCCCTAAAATATAATTTGCCCACATTTTATTAATGGGTTGTAAAGGGTCGTTTATGTCAAATGTATATACATCATTCAAATCTTTTGCGACAAGTACACATTCTGAATTTTTATTTTTAGAAATGGCAAAGCAAATGTATTTGTTAATGGCAGCCGGAAGCACAAAACCGTCGTTATAGTCTACGTGTTCGCCAATGATATTAATTCTTCCTGGCGAAAGAAAGATATATTTCGCAGGTTTTTGAAATAATTTTTCAAAATGTTTTGTGGTATGTTGAATGAGTTTTTTCTTCATTATTTTGGTTGTAAATTAGTTAGAATTTACAAGTTTTAAAATTGTGGTTGTTGCTTTTAATCCACTAGATTTAGCTTCAAATGTTACTTCACCAGTATTTTTCCCAGCTTGAATAATAACTTGACATTTTCCGTTAAATGCACTTCTTTGCCAATAATTTGTTGCGCATTTGTCTGGTTCGTGTGAACTGGGATCGCCATTTCCAACGCCAATAATTTTTGCGTTTTCAGAAATGGAAAATGTAATCATGTTGTTTGCAGTTGGCACTTCTCTACCTTTTTCGTCAGTAATTGAAATATTAAATACAGTAACATCTTTTCCATCAGCATTTAATATAGTTTTATCAGTAGAAATAACTACTTGACTAGCTTGTTCAGTAGTTGCTACTTTTGCCATTATTTTTTTTCCATTTTTATAGCCAATAGCTTCTAAAATTCCAGGTTCGTAAAGTATATTCCATTGTAAATGACTGTTTTTTTCCATCGTTTTTTGTCCTAAACTTTTTCCGTTTAAAAAAAGTTCTACTTGTTCTGCATTTGTATTTACCCAAACATCTATTGGTTTTCCAATTTTATCTGGCCAATTCCAATGTGGCGAAATGTGTAAAACATCTTCATTCGACCACCAACTTTTATAGTAATAATAAATGTTTTTTGGAAAGCCACACACATCCATAATTCCAAAATGCGAGTTGATATTGGGCCATTTATAAGGGGTAGGTTCCCCACGATAATCGAAACCTGTCCAAATAAATCCACCCAACCAGTAGTTGTTTTCTGCAGCCAATTTCCACCACGTTTCGGCTTTACTCGCCCACCAAGGATGCGTTATATCTTGATCTGGAACGTAGGCTCTAGTTTCATCTTTTTCGTAAATGCCTCTTGTGGTTACGGTACTTCCCATTTCGGTACCCAAAAGCGGTTGATTGGGATGGTCTTTATTATAATCGGCTACAGCATATTCTCTGTAATTAAATCCTCGAATAGGAATTACTTCGTTTACGCCTTTAAAGTCATTACCCATATCGGCAGCATAGGTACTGGTTCTTGTTGGGTCAATATCCTTTTGAATGGCCAATAGCGTTTGTGCAATTTTTTTGCCGTATTCATTGCCTTGTATGTTTTGTTCTTCATTTCCAATCGACCATAAAAATACTGAAGGATGGTTTCTGTCTCGTTTTAAAATACGCGTAAACTGATCAATGTATTCTGGACTACTGTTTAATAAACGTTGTTCGTCTAGCACTAACATTCCCAAACTATCACACGCCTCTAAAAGTTCTGGAGTTGGCGCATTATGACTTGCTCTGTAAGCATTGCAACCCATTTCTTTTAATAATTTTATGCGGTAATATTGCATATAATCGGGTAGGGCACTTCCAATACCCGCGTGGTCTTGATGGTTGTTAGTACCTTGAATTTTAAGGTGTTTACCATTTAAGAAAAATCCTTCTTTGGTATCAAATTTTACGGTTTTAATTCCGAAACGGGTTTTGCGTTGTTGAATAGTTTGGTCTTCAGATTGTAAAACAGAAATAACTCGGTATAAATATGGATTTTCTAGCGACCAAAGTTCTGGATTTTTTATAGCTATCTGTTGTTTGATAGTTTGGCCTTTTCGACTGTCTAAATTGATTTTTTGTGTAGTGGTTTTGCCTAAAACAGTTCCTTTTCTATCGGTAATATAAGAATAAACTGTTGCATTTGCTTGGTTCAAAAGATTATTTTGTACCGTTGTTTCAACCGTAACGGTTGCTTTTTTATCATTTACATCCGCATGTACAAATACACCATCTTGAGGAATAAATATTTTGTCTGTTATGTGTAACCAAACGTGTCTGTAAATTCCAGCACCTTCATAAAACCAACCTTCGTATTGTGTAGCATCCACTCGAATTACGAGTACATTATCACCTTCAAAATTAATATAATCGGTTACGTCATAGGAATTGCCAACATAGCCACTAAAATTAGTTCCTACGTAAAAGCCATTTAACCAAATTTCGGCATTTCTGTAGATGCCATCAAACTGTATTTCGAAACGTTTGTTACTTTTTGATTTGTCTACCGAAAAATGTTTGCGATACCAACCAATACTTGTTTCTGGATAGTCACCGCCAACGGGTTTGTAGCCGTGGCTATCCATTTCAACCTGTTCTGATTTTACAAACGGAAGTTCCACTAACCAATCGTGTGGGATATTGATTTTTTGCCAAGTACTGTCAATAAATTTAGGATGTACAATTGTGGTTGCATAAACATTCGATTTGTGAAGTAAAGCGGTTTTACTATAGTCGAAATCTTTTTCAACATTTGCTGCATGTCCAAAATGAAATTTCCAATCTTCATCTAAGCTTATTTTTTCTTGAGCCGTTATGCTTGTAATCGCAAAAAGAAAGGAAAAAATTAGTACCGATTTGTTTCTAAAAAGTAATAATGTAATTTTTTTCATAAAATTAATTTTCTTTAAAAGCATCTAAAACAGGTGATGGTTTTCCATCGTTTTGCCATGCGCTTAAACTATAGCCACTCCATGATTTGGCACCTTGTGGTTCCCAATACATAACGCCTAAACCTCTGTTGTTTGGTACTTTTTTCACGGCTTCTATTGTAGCTTTTAATAATTCGTACGTGTTTTGAACTTTATCATCTTCACCGCCAACTTCAACAATCATCACCTCTTTATTGTAGCGTTTCACCATGTCGTTTAAATTAAATTCTAAGTCGGCAATGGTTTCAGAATAGTCTTTTTTAATCCAATAAGGATAATACGACAAACCAATAATATCGTATTTTACGTTTTGTGCGGTAGCATTATCAAAAAAAGTTCTGAATTTAGCGTTGTTATTTCCCTCATCTACGTGAACAATTACTTTTATGTTTTTATCTACCGCTTTTGTAGCTTCGTACCCTTTGTTTAGTAATTGGCCTAATTGCTTCCAATTATTGGTACTTCCTTCTGGCCACAACATTCCACCTGGGATTTCATTACCTATTTGTACCCATTCTGGAGTTATGCCAGCGGCTTTTAAAGCTGAGATTACCTCATACGTATGGTTGTAAACATCATTTAATAATTCTGGAAACGAATGCCTTTTCCAAGCCTCAGGTTTATTTTGCTTTGCAGGATCTGCCCAAGAATCCGAATAATGGAAATTAATCATAATTCGCATTCCCATTTTTTGAGCTCGTAATGCTATTGCAACCGTTTCTTCTTTGCCGCAATGTCCGCTTGCTTTGTCTTCATTTGGGTTTACCCAAACGCGTAATCGTACCGAATTCATACCTCTGTCTTTCAGTAATTGTAAGCATTCTTTTTCCGTTCCGTCTTTGTCGTAAAATTTGTAACCTGTGGCTTCCATTTGAGGCAACCAACCAATATCGGCTCCTTTCACAAAAGCGGTTTTGGTACTTGTACACGAAGTAAAAACAAGTGAAAACAGAAATAATACAAGTGAATTTTTCATCTTAGTTTTGACTAAACGCATCCATCACAGGAAGTGCATTGTTGTTAAAATCCCATAATGCCTGATTTTCCCAAGAAGAACCATTTGTAGCTGTTGGGCCTCTAAACGCTACCCATTCGGCGCCCCAATAGCAAAATCCTAAACCTTTTGAATTCTGCTTTACAAGATTTTTTATAGCTAAAATAAAATTTTTCTGTCCATCGTTTGAGGCAGGATATGTAGTAATTAATTGATCATTTTGTCCAACAATATTATTTGTCCAATCGTTCCAATTTAGTGTAAATGGATAGGCGGTTTCGGCAATAATAACTTTTTTGTTGTGGGTTTGACCTAAAGAAGTAATGGTAGCATTCACATCTGAAAGATTTTTTCCATGCCAAACGGGATAATAAGACAAACCAATATAATCATAGTTTATACTACTCATTTTATTAAAAAACCAAGTAGCGCCACTTCCAACTCCTGCATAATGAATCATTATTTTAGTTGTTGTAGATTGACTTCTAATTGCTGAACTAGCGGCAGAAATAAGCTGTAAGCATTGCGATTCGTTATTAATTAAATGTCCTTGCGGCCAAAGAAATCCGCTGTTAATTTCATTTCCAATTTGGATAATATCTGGTTGAATTTCAGTCATTATCAATGTAGTATAATTGCTAACGGCTGTTTTTAAATTAGCAAATGATAAACTCGTCCAATCCGATGGCGGAGCTTGACTGCCTGGATCTGCCCATGTATCAGAATAATGTACAGTTAACCAAACTTTCATACCTGCTTGTTTAACTCTTAAAGCTAAGGCTTTTACTTCCGCTAAACTTGAACTAGTAGTCGACGGATTTTTCCAAATTCGTATTCTAATGGTGTTGCATCCAGCATTTTTTAAGGTAGTGATAGCATTTTCTGCTACTCCGTTTTTCTTAAAAATGTTGCCTTCGCTTTCAATTAAAGGCAAATACGACATATCCGCAGCGCGAATAAAATCATCTGTGCCAGGATTATTTGGAATTGGAGCTGGCGTTACATCTGGGTCATTTGAAGAACAAGAAAATAAAAATAATCCGGTAACTATTATGGTTAATCTAATTAGTGATTTCATAGGTTATATTTTTTCAAATTTAAAACTTGTTTTTTGATGGTAGGTTTCGTTTTGCTTTAAAACCGCATTTGGAAAATGACTTTGATTTGGAGCGTCTGGAAAATTTTGTGTTTCAAAGCAAATACCACTTAAAGCATCGTAATTTACATTATTTTTTCCTATAATTTTATTTTTGCAATTGCCTCCAACATAAATATGAACGGAAGGTTGGTTGGTAAAAACTTGCATTTGTATCTTGTTTTTGTTGCTTTTTAAAGTAGCAACAGACTTTGAATTGTTAGTAATTACATAGGAAGTGTCAATTTTTGTTGGGCAATTTTTGAAAGTTAAAAAATCAAATGAAGTATCGATAATGTTTGAAAATTTACCGGTAGGGATATTAACTTCATCGGTTTCTATAATCTCTGAACTTGTTACTTGTAGCTCTTGATTTTCAATTCCATTTTCGTATCCGTCTAAATTGAAGTAGCTGTGCTGTGTTAAATTTATTATGGTATCTTTTGTTGTTTTTGCGGTGTAATTAATTTCTAATTCATCTAGCTTAGTAAGCGTATAAGTAACTTGAACGGTTAATTCACCTGGAAAATTTTCTTCCAAATCTTTTGAAATGTATTCTAAAGTGATACTGTTATTTGAAAACGAAATAACGTTCCAAAAGTTGTTGCTAAAGTTTGATTTTCCTCCGTGTAAATGATGCGCTCCTAAATTTCTATTAAGTTGAAAAACTTCATCATTTACTTTGAAAGTGCCATTTTTTATTCTCCCGGCATACCTTCCCACCACAGCACCAATAAAAGGAACGCCCGAAAGTGAAAATGATTTTTCATAACCAGAAACAGCATCAAAACCCAACACAACATCTACTTTTTTTGCAGATGAAACGGGTATTTTTATAGATTGGATGGTAGCGCCATAGTCAATAATTGCTATTTCTACACCATTTGAATTTCGTAATGTATAGCAAAATGATTCTTTCCCATTCGAAGTACATCCGAATGAAGTTATATTTTGATTTCCTTTTTGACTACTTGACAATTTTATTATATGTGTTTTGATTACTATTCAAATTTATATTTTTTATAAATAATATCATACCGGTACCTACCAGTTTGTTGTTTTTTAACTACCAGTTTCATACATTTGTTTTTATGATAACTATTGATACAACTTCTTCGATTCCAAAATATAAGCAAATTATTTTTTCAATAGAAAAGGCAATTTTGTTGCATAAATTGGTTAAAAACGAGAAATTACCTTCCATTAATAAAATTTGTTTAAGACACAATTTGTCAAGAGATACAGTATTGTTAGCCTATAACGAATTAAAAAAACGAGGCGTTATTTATGCTATTTTAGGAAAAGGATATTTTATTAAAAGTATAGATTTTAAATCCGAACAACGAATTTTTCTTTTGTTTGATGAATTAAATGCTTTTAAGGAAGAAATTTATAATTCGTTTATTGATACGATTAATGACAAGGCAAATGTGGATATTTTTTTTCATCATTTTAATAGAGAGGTGTTTGCCAAATTGATACAAGACAGTATTGGTAATTATTCCAAATACATAATAATGCCTTCTAACTTAGAACATACCACTGAAATTATTAATAAATTACCTTTGGATGAAACGTATATTTTAGATCAAACTCGAGATGATTTAAAAAAATATCCAGCAGTGTATCAGAATTTTGTGAAGGATATTTTTACTGCTTTAGAAAAAGGACTAAAACGGTTAAAAAAATACAAGAAATTGGTTTTGATTTTTCCTGGAAAAAAAGAACCCATTGGAATGGTGTTGGGCTTTGAAAGTTTCTGTACCGAGTATCATTTTGAGTATGAAATTAAGTCGGAATTTACAGTAGATTCCCTTCAAAAAGGGGATGTGTATATTTTGCCAAATGATAGGGATTTAGTAACAATTATTGAAAATGCGACCTTAAGTAAATTAACAATTGGAAAAGATATTGGGTTGATTTCGTATAACGACACGCCTTTGAAAAAAGTGGTTGCTAAAGGCATTACCACTATTTCAACTAATTTTAGTGAAATGGGAATCCGTTTAGCAGAAATGATATTAAACAATACAAAAGAAAAAATAGAAAACGAAAGTCAGTTAATCTTGAGAAAATCGTTATAAACAAAAAATCCTTCTTTTTTAAAGAAGGATTTTTTTATAATTTGTATACTTTTTATTTCGTAATTTGTTTCAAATCGGCAATAGTTGCGATTGGGTCTTGTGCGCCAAAAACGTAACTTCCAGCTACTAAAACATCGGCACCAGTGTCGGCTAATTGTTTTGCATTTTTATTGGTTACCCCACCATCAATTTCTATAATGGTGTTGGCTTTGCATCTTTGTATCATTTCTTTTAATTGGCTGACTTTGTCATACGTTTTTTCGATGAAACTTTGTCCGCCAAAACCTGGATTTACACTCATAATACATACTAAGTCAATATCTTGAATGATGTCTTCCAAAACTTTTACACTTGTATGAGGGTTTATAGCAACTCCAGCTTTCATACCTTCTGCTTTAATTGCCTGAAGCGTTCGGTGTAAATGATTACAAGCTTCATAATGAACTGTCAATACATTAGCTCCTAATTTAGCGAAAGTAGTTATGTATCTGTCAGGATCTACTATCATTAAATGTACATCTATAGTTTTGGTAGCGTGTTTTGAAATAGCTTGCAAAACGGGCATTCCAAAAGAAATATTCGGCACAAAAACGCCATCCATAATGTCAATATGAAACCAATCGGCTTCACTGGTATTAATCATTTCAATGTCGCGTTGCAAATTAGCAAAGTCTGCTGCTAAAACCGAAGGAGCGATTAAAGTGTTTTTCATTTTATAGTTTGTGTTATTCACCGTAAAATTCCAAAAATAAAATTCCAAATTCCAAAATTGACCGATAAAGTCTAAATTGAGATTTGGAATTTTTTTATTGGAATTTATCCAAGATAAGTTTTTAATATTTTACTTCTTGAAGTATGTTTCAATCTGCGAATTGCTTTTTCTTTAATTTGACGTACACGCTCACGAGTTAAATCGAATGTTTCGCCAATTTCTTCTAACGTCATTGGATGCTGGTCACTTAAACCAAAATACA
>CAZQGY010000021.1:0-32799 GCA_964593435.1 uncultured Flavobacterium sp.
AATCTTCTTTAGCATCTAAAAACTTAAAAAGCAAAGGAAAATTATATCCGAAATATTGAATCGATTTTGCGCCCAATACTTCTGTTGGATATTTTTCAATTAATTGACTTAAATTTAGCCCTTTAAACACGCCATTAACTACTACACTAATATCGTTTTCTACGGTTGATAGTTCCCAACTTTCACCAATTTGGTTGCTTTCAAAAGATTTATTTAATACCTCTTTTAGTTTGGTGCCACCCCAAATTCGTTCTTTAAAAATGGGTTCAAAAAGCAATGGATAAAATAACATTTATTCGCCTTTATAGGTTACAAAATTACGAGGTGTTTCGTATAAAACCACTTCTAAATCTAGATTTAAATTAATGTGTGTTCTTAATTTTTGCCAAATTATTACTGAAATATTTTCGGCAGTTGGATTTAAATTTTCAAAATCCGGAACATCTAAATTTAAATTTTTATGGTCAAACGCATTTTCAATATGCTCTTTTATTAAATCTGATAAAATTTTCACATCAATAACAAAACCTGTTTCCTGATCAATTTCACCTGTAACACTTACAATTAACTCGTAGTTGTGCCCATGATAATTTGGATTGTTGCATTTTCCGAAAATGGCATTGTTTTTTTCCATTGACCAATCTTTTCGAAATAATCTATGAGCCGCATTAAAATGTGCTTTCCTACTTACTGTTACTTTCATTTTTTTATTTATTGTCATCAAAATGATGATAAAATTCTTCAAATATAATTTTAAACCAAACCGTATATTGATTTGGATTCCTAATCATGTCATTCTTTACGTCTTCAATCTTCATCCATTTCCAACTTTCTACCTCATCTTTATTGATATCCGGCATGTCGTTGTAATAACCAAGCATTACATGATCTAATTCGTGTTCCGTTAAGCCATTATCAAATGGGGCTTTATAAATAAAATGAAACATTTCTTTTAGCTCAGTTTCAAAACCCATTTCTTCGTGAAGTCGTCTAGTCCCTGCTTGAATATTTGTTTCGTTTTCTCGTTGATGACTACAACAAGTATTGGTCCACAATAAAGGAGAATGATATTTATGATGTGCACGTTGTTGCAACATCAACTCGTTTTTATCATTTAAAATAAAAACAGAAAAGGCTCTATGCAAAACCGCTTTTTCGTGTGCTTCTAGTTTATTCATCAATCCAATTGGATTGTCATTTATGTCAACTAAAATAACTTTTTCTTCTACCACTCTTACTAATTTAATTGTCAAATTTACAAAAAAATAATTTTTACAGCAAAGATATATACTGAAATAAAACTTTAACGTATTGTTAATAAAATTGGGTTGGTTATACCATAAAAAATTGTATTTTTACGCTTCTAAAATTTTAAAAGAAAAAATGGGTAAAATCATTGCAATTGCCAATCAAAAGGGAGGGGTAGGAAAAACAACAACTTCGATAAATCTTGCCGCTGCATTAGGCGTTTTAGAGAAAAAAGTGTTATTAATTGATGCCGATCCACAAGCGAATGCGAGTTCTGGCTTAGGAATTGACGTGGAAAGTGTAGAAATTGGTACCTATCAAATAATAGAACATAGCCATATCGCAAAAGAAGGTGTAATTCCTACAAGCGCACCAAATGTTTGGATTATACCTGCACATATTGACTTAGTTGCCATAGAAATAGAGTTGGTAGACAAAGACAATAGAGAGTATATGCTAAAACAAGCCTTGCAAGATATAAAGGAGGAATACGATTATATAATTATTGATTGTGCCCCATCTTTAGGACTATTAACCTTAAATGCGCTAACCGCCGCAGATAGTGTTGTAATTCCAATTCAATGTGAATATTTTGCATTAGAAGGTTTAGGAAAATTATTAAATACCATAAAAAGTGTACAAAAAATTCACAATCCAAGTTTAGATATTGAAGGACTATTATTAACTATGTACGATACCCGTTTACGATTATCAAATCAGGTTGTTGAAGAAGTTCAAAAACATTTTAATAATATGGTGTTTTCCACTATTATTCAAAGAAATATTAAATTAAGTGAAGCGCCTAGTTTTGGAGAAAGCATTATAAATTATGACGCCACTAGTAAAGGTGCTGCAAATTACTTAAATTTAGCAGAAGAAATTATCAAGAAAAACAGTAGTAACTAATGACAAAAGCAGTAAAAAAACCTGTGTTAGGAAGAGGACTTTCAGCACTTTTAAGCGATCCTTCAAATGACATCAAGTCAGTAGAAGATAAAAATGCAGATAAAGTTGTAGGAAGTATCATCGAACTTGATATTAATTTTATTGAAATAAATCCGTTTCAACCTAGAACTAATTTCAATGAAGATACCCTTCAAGAATTAGCTAAATCTATTAAAGAAGTTGGCGTTATTCAACCTATTACTGTTAGAAAATTAGAATTTAACAAATACCAACTAATTTCGGGAGAACGAAGATTACGTGCTTCAAAATTATTAGGACTTTCTACTATTCCTGCCTATATAAGATTAGCGAACGATAACGAATCACTTGTCATGGCATTGGTTGAAAATATTCAACGTCATGATTTGGACCCAATTGAAGTGGCCATTTCGTACCAAAGATTAATTGAAGAAGTAAATTTAACTCAGGAAGAAATGAGCGAGCGTGTGGGTAAAAAACGTTCAACCATTACTAACTATTTACGTTTATTAAAACTAGATCCGATTATTCAAACTGGAATGAGAGATGGATTTATTTCGATGGGACACGGTAGAGCATTAATTAATATTGAAAACCAAGAAGCGCAAAGCGATATTTACCACACCGTTGTTACTCAAAACTTATCGGTTAGAGATACAGAAGCATTAGTAAAAAAATATCAAGAAGGTTTAAAACCTAAAACAAGTAAATCGACTGCTACAAAATCATTTGAAATTGCAACTGAAAAAAAGAAAACTTTTGCCGACTTTTTTGGTGCAAAAGTAGATATAAGCGTTGCCGCAAATGGTAAGGGAAAAATTGCCATTCCTTTTCATTCTGAAGAAGATTTTAATCGAATCATGAAATTAATCAACAATTAGTGAAGCGATTTCTTTACATATTTATTTTATTGTTTTTGGTCACAACATTTTCCGTGGCTCAAAAGAGAGAATTAAAAATTGAAACTAAAGATATCGTAAAGTCCGACATCAATCCATTATCTCCTGCAAAAGCAGCTTTTTATTCCGCTATACTACCAGGATTAGGCCAAGCATATAATAAAAAATATTGGAAAATACCTTTAGTTTATGGCGCCATTGGAGCTGGGGTTTATTTTATTATGGACAATAATAAAAAACACAATCAATATCGTGACGAATACAAAAAACGATTAGCCAATGGTGGTGCAATTGATACTTCAGATCCTACATATGGAAAGTTAAGTACCGAAAGTATCATTAGAGGACAAAAATTCTATCAGAAAAACAGAGATTTATCTGTGCTTATTACTGCTGGTTTATATATTCTAAATATAGTAGAAGCAAATGTAGACGCTCATTTATTGCAATTTAACGTAAATGACGATTTATCATTAAAACCTGATTTACATACCAATCCGTATACGTTTAATCAAAATGTAGGATTTACATTAACCTATCAATTTTAACAATTTTTTCACGTAACATTTTATTTAAAACAACAACTAATCAAAATGAAAATAGCATTATTAGGGTATGGTAAAATGGGAAAAGTAATTGAGAAAATTGCTTTAGAACGTGGGCATGAAATTGTTTTAAGAAAAAGTAGTTCAGCTAATTTTGATGGTTTATTAAAAGCTGACATCGCTATAGATTTTAGCGTTCCAACTTCAGCTGTTAATCATATTTCAGAATGTTTAAATCAAAATATCCCTGTAATCTCAGGAACTACCGGTTGGCTAGAAAACTACACTGAAATGGCACATTTATGCCAAGAAAAAAATGGAAGTTTTATTTATGCATCTAATTTTAGTTTAGGGGTAAATATATTTTTCGAACTAAATAGCTATTTAGCAAAAATGATGAAAAACCTTTCAGATTATAAAATTTCAATGGAAGAAATTCATCACACTCAAAAACTCGATGCGCCAAGCGGAACAGCAATAAGTTTGGCAAATGGAATTATAGAAAACACAGATTATGTCAATTGGACATTAGAAAATCCAACTGCTAATCAAATTTACATTGACGCAAAAAGAATAGAAAACATCCCTGGAACACATTCCGTTTTTTACGACAGCAAAGTGGATCAAATTGAAATTAAACACACCGCACATAGTAGAGAAGGTTTCGCTTTAGGTTCGGTCATTGCCGCAGAATGGCTAGTTGGAAAAAAAGGCGTTTTTACTATGAAAGACGTTTTGGGAATTTAAATAAAAGTTACGATTTACGATTTACGATTTAGAAAAAAACAAAAATTATGGAAATGACATCTTGGATTATCACAGTATTAATAATTAGTACCTTACACGGGATTTGTACTTGGAAACTATACCTAAAAGCAGGTAGAAAAACTTGGGAAGCATTCGTTCCTGTTTATAACGGAATTGTTTTAATGCAAATCATAAATCGTCCAAAATGGTGGGTGTTTTTAATGTTTTTACCTGTAATTAACTTGTTAATTTTGCCTGTAATTTGGATTGAAACCTTACGTACTTTCGGTAAAAAATCTACTGCAGATATGTGGTTGGGTGTTGTTACATTCGGATTGTATGTTGGTTATATAAATTACACACAAGACGTTTCATACGAAGCAGAACGCGATACCAAACCCGCAACAAAAGCGTTAGACACATTAGGTTCGATAACTTTTGCTTTAATAGTAGCGACTTTTGTGCATACGTATTTTATTCAACCCTTCGTGATTCCTTCTTCATCATTAGAAAAATCATTATTAAAGGGTGATTTTTTGTTTGTAAGTAAGTTTCATTACGGAGCTAGAATACCAATGACTCCAATTTCGGCACCAATGGTACATGATACAATTCCAATAATACATAAAAAATCGTATTCCACTTGGCCCTCATTTCCATATTACAGATTACCAGCAGTTTCTAAAATTGAGAGAAATGATATTGTTGTTTTCAATTGGCCAGCAGATACCCTGTTTCATATGTATAAAGTTGCTGATAAAAAATATATAAAACCAATAGATAAGAAAACAAACTATGTGAAAAGATGTACTGCAATTCCTGGAGATATAATTCAAATTAAGGATGGTATATTAATGATAAATGGCAAGGAGTCTATTTTACCGGAAAGAGCACATCCTCAATTTCGACATAGTGTTTACTCGAAAAATGGTGTTTCAACTGCTTCATTATTTAATGCAGGTTCAACAGAGTTTTACAGAACATTTATTGTGAATATTTACAATGAAAAACAAAGTAACTTAATTCAACTATATGCCAAAGGTGCTATTAAAAACGAAGACGGATCTTTTACAATATATACAGAGTCGGAAGGAATACCTGAAAAATTACTTCAAGAAAACAACCTCTCATTAGAAGAAATAAACGACCTCAAAAGAGAAGCACTGTTAACAAATGAAAATGCTGGAAAATTAAGAAAATTTGAGAAAATTGATTCTGTAATTAGAAACATTAGTAAGACAGATACAATTGTTAGCGAGATTTTTCCACACAATCAAAAATGGACACAAGATAATTTAGGTCCAATAAAAATTCCAAGTAAAAACGATGTTATTACATTAAGCATGGAAAACATTGCTTTTTATAAAAAAATAATTACTGAATATGAGCATAATACACTTTCAATTTCTGGAAATGAAATAAAAATAAACAATAAAATTACCCGTAAGTATACTATAAAACAGGATTACTTCTGGTTGATGGGAGACAATAGACATAATTCGTTAGATTCAAGATTTTGGGGATTTGTTCCTGAAGACCACATTGTAGGTAAGCCGATTTTTGTTTGGCTAAGTGTAGAAGGAATTGAAAAAGGATTTGGAAATATAAAAAATTGGAGACCTCGTTGGGATAGAATGTTTACAGTTGTTCATGGAGATGGCCAACCTGAATCGTATTTTAAATACTTCTTATTCCTTTTAGCTGCTTATTTTGCATGGGATTGGTATAGAAGTAAGAAAAAGAAAAAAGAAACAGATTTACTTTAAATAATTTAAGAGTTGTGATTTAATTTGCAACTCTTTTTTAATTATAACAAAATTATGAATCAGAAAGATATTTTAATTTACCCCACCTACTTCCCATCGATCAGTCATTATATAGCGATGATTGCTGCTGAATCGGTTACATTTGAAGTGGAAGATACGTTTCAAAAGCAAACCAACCGAAACCGAATGTACATTTATAGTCCAAATGGAATTCAAATGTTAAACATATCGGTAAAGCATGACAGTAAAAATAGTAACTTTAAAGATATCAAAATAGACAACCAATACAATTGGCAAAAAAATCATTTTAAATCACTAGAAGCGGCCTATAAAAACTCTCCTTTTTACGAATATTTCATAGATGATTTACAACCCATATTCGAAAAGAAACACGAGTTTATGTTAGATCTAAACTTTGAAATATTTGAGAGAATTAATGATGCTTTGGGAATTTCCATTCCATTTGACAAAACAACAGAATATTTTCATGAAGTTACAGATAAAACTGATTTTCGTTATTTAGTTAATGGCAAAAAAGACAGCACTCAAATAGAACCATACACTCAAGTTTTTGACAACAAGTACGGATTTATTAATAATTTATCCATTTTAGATTTATTGTTTAATGAAGGAAGATATGCTGTGGATTATTTAAAACAGCAACATTTATAATTTCTTATTATAACTTATAACAAAAAAACGTCCCGATTTTCATCGGGACGTTTTACTTATATTATAACACAACGTTATGCGTTGTGCTCTGCTTCAATTTGTTTTTTATCTGATGCTGACATCGTATCCACTAATACTGGTGTTGCAATAAATAATGAAGAATAGGTTCCTACAATAATACCGATTAACATCGCAAAGATAAATCCACGGATTGAATCGCCACCAAATACAAACATAATAGACAATACCATAATCATCGTTAATGAGGTATTTAAAGTACGTGATAACGTAGTATTAATAGAATCGTTTACAATTTTATTAAAGTTACCATGATGTGATTTTCCACCTAAGAATTCACGAACTCTATCAAAAACAATTACAGTATCATTCATAGAATATCCAATAACCGTAAGAATTGCAGCAATAAAATGTTGGTCAATTTCCATGTGGAATGGCATGTATTTGTATAATAAAGAGTAAATACCTAATACAAAAATAACGTCATGCGCCACCGCAGCAATGGCACCTAATGAATATTGATATTTTCTGAACGAAATAACTAAGTATAAACAAACTAATAACATCGCTCCTAATACTGCCCAATAAGCATTTGTTCTAATATCAGAAGAAATTGTAGGATTAACTTTCATAGACTGCATCATTCCAAATTCTTTTCCTTCATATAAATTTGTGAATTTTTCATAAGTTATATCTTTAGCAAAGAATTTTTTCAATCCATTATATAATTTGACATTCACGGCTTTATCAACCTCAACACCTTCTTTATCAATTTGGTATTTTGTAGTAATTTTCAATTGGCTATCGTTACCAAATGTTTTCGCTTCAGCTTTGTCAAAAAACTCAGCAGTAGAAAGGGCATTTGAGACTTCTTCTGAAGATACCTTTTGGTCAAATTGTACTTGGAATGTTCTTCCTCCTACAAAGTCAATACCTTGATCAAAGCCATTAGTAAAGAAAGAAACAAAACTGACAATACAAACAATTAAAGAGAATGCATATGTGAATTTCTTAATTTTTAAGAAATCAAAGTTGAAACCTGTAAACCAATTTTTAGTAATGCTTGTTGAGAATTGTAAACTTCTTCCTTTAGCAATATCTGCATCAATAAAGAAACGTGCAATAAAGATTGAGGTAAATAATGAAGTTAAAATACCAATTAATAAAGTAATTGCAAAACCTCTAATCATTCCTTCTCCAAAGATATATAAAATAGCACCTGTTAATACGTGCGTTACATTCGCATCAATAATAGAACGCATAGCTCCTTTCCATCCGAAAGCTGTAGTTACTGCATTTTCTAATGATAAGCCGGCTCTTAATTCTTCTTTTGCTCTTTCGTAGATAATAATATTTGCATCCACAGCCGTACCCATAGTTAAAACGATACCTGCAATACCTGGTAAAGTTAATACAAAACCAAAGTTAGCCATAGCACCAAATAACAATACTAAGTTTAACAATAACGCTACGTTAGCATACCAACCAGCTCTTCCGTAATAGAAAACCATCCAGAAAGAAACTAATAACAAACCTATGATTGATGATAAAATACCATTATCAATAGCTTCTTGGCCTAAAGAAGGTCCAACTACTGCTTTTTGAACGATATCTGCTTTAGCTGGTAATTTACCTGCACGTAATACATTTTCTAAATCGGCCGTTTCTTCCAATGTGAAAGAACCTGAAATTTGCGTTTGTCCACCAGAAATAGCTGCTTTTGCAGTAGCTGCAGAATACACTACATTATCTAAAACAATACAAACTTGATTTCCGTTTTTAGCAATATCACCTGTTAATTGTTCCCATTTTCTAGAACCAACTGGATTCATTTGCATGCTCACTGCTGGTTTACCAAATTGGTCAAAATCTGCACTAGCATCTGTAATGGCTCCACCTAATAATGGAGCAACGCCATCTACAGTTCCTTTTAAAATATATAATTCTGTAACATCACCTGTTTTAGATGTTGTTTTTCCCCAAGCAAATTTTGCATTTGAAGCTGTTGCTGGTAATAAAGCTCTGATTTCTGCTCTTTTTAAATAAGAGTTAATTTTTGCCGTATCTTTAACATTATATCCAATTAATCCAGACGGACTAGGAATTGCATTTTCAAATAAAGGTCCTAAATCTTTAGCTGCTTTTTTAGCGGCATCTTTTTTATCACCTAATAATGCATTTACTTTAGATTTTGCATCTACCGCTTTAGTTGTATCTACAACAGCAACTGCTGCAGTTGATTTTTTCTCAGTTGCTTTTAAAGCATCATTTGCTGCAGTAAAGAAATTACCTAATTCTTCTGGTTTTAACGTTTCCCAAAATTCTAATTGTGCGGTTTGAGATAATAATTTCTCAACTCTATCTAAATCTTTAGCACCTGGTAATTCTACTAAAATTCTTCCTGTTTCACCAATTTTTTGAATATTTGGTTGTGCTACTCCGAATTTATCGATACGTTTTGTTAATACTTTATAAGCACTTTCAATAGATTCGGCAACTTTCTTTTTCAAAATTACTTTCACTTGATCGTCAGTCATATTTAACTGAACTTCTTCAAAACTTCTGTTGTAAAATGCTTCAGCAGAAGCCATTTTTATGGTTCCATTAGATTCTGCAGCAAAAGCATCAAAAAAGGCATCTAGATAATCTTGATTTCCTCTTCTCTCTTTTGTAGCTCTTTCTAAAGCTCTATTGAATGTAGGATTTTTAGAGTTATTTGATAACGTTTTCAAAACGTCTTTAACTGAAACTTCTAAAGTAACGTTAATTCCACCTTCTAAATCTAATCCTTTGTTGATTTGTTGTTTTTCTATTTCCTCATAAGTAAAGCTAGCAAAACCTAAGTTTAAAACTTCTTTTTTCTTTAATGATTTTAAATAGTTTAATTCTTTTTGAGAATCTCCTTTCGCAAATTCTTTCGCATCTTTTACAATTCCGTTAGCAACAAACGTAAAAGAAAGTTGATAGATACAAGCAATCGTAAAAATGATTGCGAAGAATTTAATTAGTCCTTTGTTCTGCATTATAGTTAATTTAAGTTATTTTCTTTAAAAACGGACAAATATATCATTTCATAAAGGATAAAACAATTTTATTTTCATCTAAAATTGATTTTTTTTAATATTTAATCAACATTGTAATAAATTTATCTTTCTTTACGTATTTAAGTCCCTCAAAATAAGAACAATAAAAAAGCGTTGAAACAATCAACGCTTTTTAATTTTAAAAAAATATTATTTTCTATTTGTCCGTGATTGTTGATTCAGCAATTTGTTTATAGGTACCGTTTTCTAATTTCTCACGTATGGCTTCAAAAGCCGTTAGTGTTTCATCAATATCTTCTAATGTATGTGTTGTAGTAGGAATCATTCTTAATAAAATCATACCTTTAGGAATTACAGGATACACTACAATAGACAAGAAAATTCCGTAGTTTTCTCTTAAATCATTTACCATAATCATAGCTTCAGGAATAGAACCTTCTAAGTAAACTGGAGTAATACAAGTATTTGTATCGCCAATATTGAATCCTTTTTCCTTTAATCCGTTTTGTAACGCATTAACATTTACCCATAATTTATCTTTTATTTCTGAAGAATTACGCAATAATTCTAAACGTTTTAACGAACCAATTGTTTGAATCATAGGCAATGCTTTGGCAAACATTTGAGAACGTAAATTATATTTTAAATAATCAATAATATCTTTATCAGCTGCTACGAAAGCACCAATATTTGCCATTGATTTTGCAAAAGTTGAAAAATACACATCAATTCCGTCTTGACACCCTTGCTCCTCACCTGCTCCAGCACCTGTTTTACCAAGTGTACCAAAACCATGCGCATCATCAACAAGTAAACGGAAATTGTATTTTTTCTTCATTTCTACAATTTCTTTTAACTTACCTTGTTGTCCGCGCATTCCAAAAACACCTTCCGTGATAAACAAAATACCACCACCCGTTTCGGTAGCTAATTTTGTAGCACGTTGTAGGTTTTTTTCCATACTTTCAATGTCGTTATGCTTGTAAGTAAAGCGTTTTCCACTATGCAAACGAACACCGTCAATAATACACGCGTGGGCATCTACGTCATATACAATAACATCATTTCTGGTAACCAAAGCATCAATTGTAGATAAAATTCCTTGGTAACCAAAATTCAACAAATAAGCAGATTCTTTCATTACGAAAGCCGCTAATTCTTGTTCTAATTGTTCGTGATATTTGGTGTGTCCACTCATCATACGAGCACCCATTGGGTAGGCTGCACCGTATTGGGCCGCTGCTTCAGTATCTGCTTTACGAACTTCTGGATGATTGGCCAAACCTAAATAGTCATTCAAACTCCAGTTTAATATATTTTTACCTTGAAATTGCATTCTTGGACCCAATTCGCCTTCCAACTTTGGAAATACGAAATAACCCTCTGCTTGTGAAGCCCATTTACCTAATGGCCCTTTATTTTGTTGTATTCTTTCAAATAAATCTTTAACCATAATTTCTTACTTAATTTGTGGTGCAAAAGTATAAATAAAAAAACGTTTTTAATAATTTTTTTTAAACACTTCTAACGTTAACTTGATTGCAATAAAAACATATTTGTAGAAAATAAAGTTTTACTTATCTTTGACATTCTTATGAAAGCAATAAAAATTATCGAATGTCCACGCGATGCCATGCAAGGCATAAAAACGTTTATTCCGACCGAAAAAAAGGTGCAATACATACAATCTTTATTACGAGTTGGTTTCGACACGCTGGATTTTGGTAGTTTTGTGTCGCCAAAAGCCATTCCGCAAATGCAAGACACAGCTGAAGTTTTAGACCAATTAGACTTGTCGCAAACACAAAGTAAATTATTAGCCATTATTGCCAATACACAAGGAGCTGAAGCCGCATCAAAACATAAAGCAATACAATATCTTGGTTTTCCGTTTTCTATTTCTGAAAATTTTCAAATGCGAAACACACACAAAACCATTGCTGAAAGTTTGATAACATTAAAAGAAATATTAGAAATAGCTGACAAATCTAATAAAAAAGTTGTGACTTATATTTCTATGGGATTTGGAAATCCATACGGTGATCCATATAACGTTGAAATTGTAGGTGACTGGACAGAAAGATTAGCTAAGATGGGCGTAAAAATCTTATCCTTGTCAGATACAATTGGCTCTTCTACGCCTGAAGTTATTGATTATTTATTTCGCAATTTAATACCCAAATATCCTAATATTGAATTCGGCGCGCATTTACATACCACACCAGACAAATGGTTTGAAAAAATTGACGCCGCATATCAAGCAGGCTGCAGAAGATATGACGGAGCCATTCAAGGCTTTGGAGGCTGTCCAATGGCTAAAGACGACTTAACCGGAAATATGCCAACCGAAAAGTTATTGTCCTATTTTACTACCAAAAAAGAAAACACCAACACCAGTCCAATGAGCTTTGAAAGTGCCTATAACGAAGCTACTAAATTATTTGGCGCGTTTCATTAATATACAAATTCACAACATTAATTTAATAGTTTTGAATTAAATTATGATTTACAACTAACTTTTTCTTATATTTGCACGCAATTTAACTTCAATTGCAGCATGAAAGCACACACTACAAAAATTATAGGAGAAGGACTTACATATGATGATGTTCTTTTAATTCCAAATTATTCAGAAATCCTTCCAAGAGAAGTTTCTATTCAATCAAAATTTAGTAAAAACATTACCTTAAACACGCCAATTGTTTCCGCTGCAATGGACACAGTTACAGAAAGCGCTATGGCTATTGCTATGGCACAAGAAGGTGGTATTGGTGTGCTACATAAAAATATGACTATAGCACAACAAGCTGCAGAAGTTAGAAAAGTAAAACGTGCAGAAAGCGGAATGATTATAGATCCTGTAACATTACCTTTATCTGCAAATGTAGGTGACGCAAAAAATGCAATGAGAGAATTTGGGATTGGCGGAATCCCTGTAGTAGATGAAAAAGGAATTTTAAAAGGAATCGTTACCAATAGAGATTTACGATTTGAAAAAGAAAACAGTCGTGCGATTACAGAAGTAATGACCACAGAAAACTTAGTTACTGCTGGAAAAGGAACTACATTAGCCGCTGCAGAAGAAATTCTACAAGAAAGTAAAATTGAAAAACTACCTGTGGTTGATGCCGATTTTAAATTAATAGGATTAATTACATTTAGAGACATCACCAAACTAACACAAAAACCAAACGCAAATAAAGATAAATTTGGTCGTTTACGCGTAGCTGCCGCTTTAGGCGTTACTACTGATGTACTTGACCGAGCTGAAGCGTTAGTAAAAGCAGGTGTTGATGCTGTAATTATTGATACCGCACACGGACATACAAAAGGCGTGGTAGATGTATTAAAACAAGTAAAAAATAAATTTCCAGAAATAGATGTAGTGGTAGGAAACATTGCTACGCCAGAAGCCGCTTTATATTTAGCAGAAAATGGCGCTGATGCTGTAAAAGTTGGAATTGGACCTGGTTCTATTTGCACGACACGAGTAGTAGCTGGTGTTGGTTTTCCTCAATTTTCTGCCGTTTTAGAAGTGGCAGCTGCTTTAGAAGGAACTGGCATACCTGTTATTGCTGATGGTGGTGTTCGATACACTGGAGACATTCCGAAAGCGTTGGCTGCAGGAGCTTCTTGTGTAATGTTAGGTTCGATGTTAGCAGGAACTAAAGAATCTCCAGGTGAAACTATAATTTTTGAAGGAAGAAAATTTAAATCGTACCGTGGAATGGGTTCTGTAGAAGCCATGAAAGAAGGTTCTAAAGATAGATATTTCCAAGATGTGGAAGATGATGTAAAAAAATTAGTTCCAGAAGGAATCGTAGGTCGTGTTCCTTACAAAGGCGAACTTAACGAAAGCATGCAGCAGTTTATTGGCGGACTTCGTGCTGGAATGGGCTACTGTGGTGCAAAAAACATTGAAACATTACAAGCTACAAGCCGTTTTGTACGATTAACATCAAGTGGAATTAGCGAAAGTCATCCACATAATGTTACGATAACTAAAGAAGCTCCGAATTATTCGAGATAGTATAATATAAGACCTGACAGGTTTCAAAAACCTGTCAGGTCTGAAAAGTAAAAACCATTCCGATTTATTGGAATGGTTTTTTTTTATATTTTAATAAAATCATACTTGTTTAAAACAGAATCGCTTAAAAAATTATTTTCATTAAAACTCCAAAAATCAATTTGTCCGGAATAATGAAAAAAGAAACAGAAATTATCATTTTCATCACAAATTAAAATATATTCAGGAACTCCACCTCCAAATGTGTCAACTATATTGAAAATTTCTAAGAAATCGATTAATTCGTCTTTACTGATTTTTAACGCTTCATTATATGAACCAATTTTAATTTTTTCTTCTAATTTTGAATAAGTTTTTCTATACCTCTTAACTTTATAATGAACTTTCATTGCATTAAAAAAATCCATTTTTAAATGGGTAATAATATAAAAATTTTTTGTTTTAGTTTCTAAAAGCAAGTCATATAAATCATTGGCAATGTTTCTGTAATACTTAATATTACCATTTTTAGAATATCTTTTAGACTTTATCCTGATTAATTCAAAATCATAATATTCAACAGGTTTTGCCTCAATAAAATCAAATTCTAATTCAAGTTCAATTATTTGTTTTTCAGTT
Source organism: uncultured Flavobacterium sp. (assembly GCA_964593435.1). Taxonomy (GTDB): domain Bacteria; phylum Bacteroidota; class Bacteroidia; order Flavobacteriales; family Flavobacteriaceae; genus Flavobacterium. The sequence continues at coordinate 14,512 of CAZQGY010000021.1, forward strand.
AATGGATAATTAGTATCAGAAAAGTTATCATCATACAATGATTTTTGTATAAGATGAATTTCATTTCCTGTTTTAGGAAGATTATGAAAAACTGATTTTCTTGAAACTAATTCAATCATTAAATTCCCAAATAATTACTTGGTGTAATCGCTTTTAATTCTGTTTTAATCTCGTTAGAAACATTTAAGGTTTCAATAAACGCGTGAATGGATTCTTTATTGATAACCGTATTGGTTCTTGTTAAATCTTTTAGCGCTTCGTATGGATTTGGATAGCCTTCTCTTCTTAAAATTGTTTGAATGGCTTCTGCTACAACTGCCCAATTTTTTTCTAAATCTTCTGCGAATTTCGGCTCATTTAATAACAGTTTATTCAACCCTTTTAATGTCGATTCAAAGGCAATAAGCGTATGCCCAATTGGCACACCAATATTTCTTAAAACAGTACTGTCTGTTAAATCACGTTGTAATCTTGAAAGTGGTAATTTTGCAGATAAATGTTCGAAGATAGCATTTGCTATTCCTAAATTTCCTTCTGAATTTTCAAAATCAATAGGATTCACTTTATGTGGCATAGCTGAAGAACCAATTTCTCCTGCCTTAATTTTTTGCTTGAAATAATCCATTGACACATACGTCCAAATGTCTCTATCTAAGTCAATAATGATTGTATTTATTCTTTTTAACGCATCAAAAAAAGCAGCAAAATGATCATAATGCTCAATTTGTGTAGTTGGAAACGAATGACGTAATCCTAAATTTTCTTCCACAAATTGACAACCGAAAGCTTTCCAATCGTGGTTTGGATAGGCTACTTTATGTGCGTTATAATTTCCTGTTGCGCCTCCAAATTTAGCGGCAAATGGCACATTAAACAACAAACGCATTTGTTCTTCAATACGTTCTACAAAAACTAAAATTTCTTTTCCTAAACGCGTTGGCGATGCAGGTTGACCGTGCGTACGAGCTAATAATGGAATATTCGCCCATTCTAACGAAAGTTCTTTTAATTTCTGAACAATCGCTATTAAGCTTGGCAAATAGACATTTTCAAATGCTTCTTTTGTGGAAAGTGGAATAGCTGTATTGTTGATATCTTGAGACGTTAATCCGAAGTGAATAAATTCTTTAAATTTTTCCAAGCCAAATTCGTCAAATTTCTTTTTAATAAAATATTCAACCGCTTTTACATCGTGGTTGGTTGTTTTCTCTGTTTCCTTAATCCAAAGTGCATCCTCAGTTGAGAAATTTTCATAAATTCCTCTCAATTTTCCAAATAAATTTTTGTCTACACCTTGTAATTGAGGCACATCATATTCACACATAGAAATGAAATATTCTACCTCAACTAAAACTCTATATTTTATTAACGCTTCTTCCGAAAAATAAGCGGATAACGATTTGGTTTTACTTCTGTAGCGTCCGTCAATTGGCGATACGGCATTTAATTCGGTTAATTGCATGATGTTGTGTTGTTTTTTAAAGGTGCAAATTTAGTAATTAGTGCGAAGTATTCCGAAATTAGTTAGGTGTTTTTTGAAAAATTAATTTTTAAATAATTTACATTCAAAAATTTGAGCTGTTAATTCAACCCATTTCTTTTATAGAAATTTTGTTACTTTGCAACAAATTAAAACGAAATGCAAAAAAACAAACTCGCTTTATTGGAATATTTAGAAAACTTTATGTCTGAAAACAGAAAAAACAGATTTATAGATGTGCTCAAAAACAGAACCAATCATTTTACTATTGCTATGGAAGATGTATATCAACTTCATAATACCAGTGCTGTTATGAGAAGTTGCGAGGTTTTTGGTATTCAAAATTTACATATTGTTGAACAACGATACGGTAAAGCGATTGATAAACAAATTGCAATGGGTGCCGAAAAATGGGTAGACATTAACCAACATCAAGATATGAAAAGTTGTATTGCGAGTTTACGAGCAAAAGGATATCAAATCATTGCTACTACTCCACACAACGATTCGTGTATGTTAGATGCCTTTGATGTAACAAAAAAATCGGCTATATTTTTCGGAACGGAAATTGATGGACTTTCTGAAGAAGTAATGAAAGAAGCAGATGGTTTTATTAAAATTCCAATGGTTGGATTTACTGAAAGCTTAAATATTTCTGTTTCAGCAGCACTAGTTATTCAAGATATTACAAACAGAATGCGGCAATCGGATATCAACTGGCAACTCACAGAAGAAGAAGTGTTAGAAAAACGTTTGGATTGGACGAGAAAAACAATTAAAGATGTTGCGTATATTGAAAAGCAATTTGTGGAATAGTCACTTAAACTATTTTCTTTTCAAAACTTTATAATCATTATACGAAGTGGCTAAAGCGTCTAGTACTTGCAAATCACTTGCAGTATTAATGAAATTTTTAGAATAATTACATTTCTCTAATATTTTATCAATTTCATTTTTATCTAATTGTAATAACATAACCAAAACTTCTCGGTTGGTATTATTACTTAAAATGGAAGCAAAATGTGTATCGTTTTTTAAATTTATTAATTTTTTAAAATCTTTTTCTTTAGAATTAAATAAAGAATAGACTAAATCTACTGGATTTGACAATGATTTTAATAAATTCTCAGTAGCGTTTTTAGCCTTCATTCCGGGTTCATAACCTAAATTTAAACCCGCAATATTATAGCGATAATTCTCATTTACTGGAATTAATTTTGTGTCAATTTCTAAATACCCTGTTAAGGTATAACTAGTTACCAAAACTGTTTCAATTTCATTTTCTTTAAGACTCAAAAAAATAGTTTGAACCCCAGAATACGATTTTTGATTTACTCCAACCTCAGCATAATTATATCCCAGATGAGAAAACAATAATTTATCATTAGTTTTCGCCGAAATTTCAAAATCACCATTTTCAGATGCTAAAACTACTGCAGAAGTATTTTTATTTAAAACCGTTACTCTAGCAATTGGCATATTAGTTTTAATATCTATAATTTTTCCTTTTACTTTTATTTGCAATGAGTCGGATTGAGAAAACCCAAACGTAGCATTTAAAATTAGAAAAAGAAAAGCTATTTTTTTCATTTGAAAATATATTTCTACAAAAATAAGATTTAATTTTAAATAGTGAATAGTGTTAACATAAGATTATAAAAAAGTTTGATTTTAAGACATAAAAAATCCCGAAACGAAAGACGAATCGGGATTATTATATTTAGACTAAAATTAGTCGTTTGATCTTCTTGGTGTTCTCCTTGCTCCTTCAAATCCAGAACTTCTTCTTTCTGTTGAACGACCTTCTGTAGCACGACCTTCGCCTCTTCTTCCGCTATCGCGAGAATCAGAACTTCTTCTATCGCTTCCGCCAGTTGATGTAGTTCTTGGTCTGAAACCACTTCCGCCTTCACGATTGAATCCACCTTCGCGATTGCCACCACCAGAATTTCCTCTGTAGCCACCACCTTCACGAGTTCCGCCACCTGAATTTCCTCTGTAACCACCGCCTTCACGATTTCCACCACCAGAATTTCCTCTGTAGCCACCAGAACTTCCGCCTTCACGTCTTCCTGAGAATCCACTTCCGCCAGATCTTCCACCACTTCTTCCGTTATGATCTCTGCGTCCACCACCGTCATTTTTAGAAATTTCAACGTTAATTTTTCTGCCGTTAATATTCACCGCATTCAAAACTTCCATTACTTTTTCTGCCAATTCAGCATTAGTGTTAAAGAAAGAAAAACCTTCTTTACAGTCTACTTTAAATACGTCGTCTTGACCTACTTGTAAAGTATCACGTAAATAATCTTTCAACGTCATCCAATCATAATCATCTCTTGTACCAATATTGATAAAATATCGTACAGTACCATCAGATGGAATTTCAGCTCTACTTGATGAACTATCTTGAGAAGCCAAATCTTTAGATTTTTTATAATAGTTTAAGAAACGATTAAATTCTACAGAAATTACTTTCTTGATTAATTCTTCTTTAGGAATGTCTTGTAACAATTCCATAATCGAAGGTAAATAAGTATCAATTGAATGATCAGTTTCTGTATCTTTAATTTTGTTGGCTAAGTGTAACAACTGAATTTCGCAGATTTCCATTCCAGAAGGAATTGCTTTTTCTTCGAATTTCGTTTTGATAATTCGCTCAATTGAGTGAATTTTTCTGATTTCACTTTTTGTAATAATTACAAACGAAGTACCTGATTTTCCGGCACGACCCGTACGACCTGAACGGTGTGTATAGGTTTCAATTTCGTCTGGTAATTGATAATTGATTACGTGTGTAATGTTGTCTACATCAATTCCACGAGCCGCTACGTCTGTAGCCACAAGCATTTGAATTTGTCTTCCACGGAACGATTTCATTACGCCATCACGTTGTGCTTGCGATAAATCTCCGTGTAATGCAGCAGCATTATACCCGTCTTCAATTAATTTTTCTGCAACCGCTTGCGTATCTCTTTTGGTTCTACAAAATATTACGGAGAAAATATCTGGATTCGCATCTGCTAATCTTTTTAATCCCTCGTATCTATCACGTGCATTAACTAAATAATATTCGTGAGAAATGTTTGCCGAACTCGAGTTTTTATGTCCAACCGTAATTTCTTGCGGGTTTCTCATAAATTCTTTAGCGATTCTGGCTACTTCTTGCGGCATTGTTGCCGAGAATAACCAAGTGTTTTTGTCTTTTGGCGTGTCTGATAAGATACTTGTAATATCTTCATAGAAACCCATGTTTAACATTTCGTCTGCCTCATCAAGAACACAGATGCTGATGTTTTTTATATTCACCATGCCTCTGTTAATCATATCTTGCATTCTACCCGGTGTCGCCACAATTACTTGTGCGCCTCGCTTAATATCACGCGCTTGATCATGAATACTCGCGCCACCGTATACTGCAACAGTATATAAACCGTCGATGTATTTTGAGTATAATTTAATCTCGTTTGTAATTTGCAAACACAATTCTCTTGTTGGAGAAAGTATTAAAACCTGTGTTTGCTTGTTGAATGGGTCAATTTTTTGGATTAGCGGAAAACCAAAAGCTGCGGTTTTTCCTGTTCCTGTTTGGGCAAGAGCCACGATATCTGTATCATCTTCCAATAATAGTGGTATGGCCTTCTCCTGTACTTCCGACGGGGTCTCGAATCCTAAATCACGTATTGCTTTTAACAACGATTCGTTTAACCCTAATTGCTCAAATTTATTCATTATATATTTTTAAATTGGGTGCAAAGGTAGAATTAAAAAACGAATTAAACTAATTTGTTTTTAATTGATTTTCAGAAAGTTACGTTTTTAAGCCAGAGGTTGAAAGGCGTAAATTGGGAGATCAACTTAAATTAGATAAGAAATTAATTAATTTTTGCACCGCAATACCTCTGTGACTGATTATCGATTTTTGCTCCATAGTCATTTCTGCAAAAGTAGTTGAAAAACCTTCTGGTTGAAAAACTGGATCATATCCAAAGCCTTGATTTCCTGACTTTTCCATAGTAATTTCACCTTTAACAATACCTTCAAATAAATACTGTTGATTATTTATATTTAACGTGATAATGGTTTTAAACTGTGCTTTTCTGTTGGCTTTAGTAGCTAATTTCTGCAAAACCAAATTCATATTATCTTCGGCATTTTTCTGCTCTCCAGCATAACGCGCCGAAAACACACCAGGTTCGTTATTTAAACTTTCAATTTCCAAACCTGTATCATCAGCAAAACAAGGTAAACCGAAATTCTCCGTTACATAATTGGCTTTCAAAATCGCATTCCCTTCAATTGTCTCTGCCGTTTCCGGAATATCCACAAAACAACCAATATCTTCTAAAGAGACAATTTGAAATTGCGAACCTAATTGCTGTTGAATTTCAACTATTTTGTTTTTGTTGTTGGATGCGAAGACTAATTTCATGTTGATGGGTACGCGGATTTTGATGGATTTAACTGATTTTTTTTTGGAATGCTTATTTATTGAAACACAGATTGTAGAAATTATATAAATTTAGAAAATAAAATAATAGAGTAAAGAATAAAATGCTAAAGGAAGAATTATATTCATTAAATCGAATTTATCATCTATCACTGATTCTATTGGATTGTTTGGATTAAATGTAATATTAATTTTTTGTCCACTTTTAAAATTATTTTGGTTAGCCATATCTTTAAAAGGGACTAATATCTTCAAATTTTTTGTTATACAATCTCCTTTATAAATCACAGAATTACAAATAAATGAATAAGCAACTTTTTCTTTCCAACCTTCAGTATCTGAATCTTTGTCAGACCTATAAAATTCAATCTCAGAATTAGTTATTTCTGCTTCAATTTTTATCCATTTCTTTATTGTTACAAAATAAAAAAAAGAAATTTTTAATAAAAAAAACAGATAAACAGCAAATGAAAACACAAAAGCAATTTTAAATATATTGTCGAGAATGAATTTCATAATTGAATATTTTTTTAATACACCGATTTAAGAAATTATATAAATTTCTACAATCTGTGTTGCTTAATATTATTGTGCTTTCAGTATTTTTTTATTAATATCTGTTATCAACTGCGGACCTTCGTAAATAAATCCTGTATATAATTGGACTAAACTTGCACCAGCGATTAATTTTTCAATAGCATCATCAGCAGTATGAATACCTCCTACTCCTATAATTGGGAAAGATTTATTGCTTTTTTCTGATAAGAATCTGATAACTTCAGTAGAACGTTTCGTTAATGGCTTCCCAGATAATCCACCAGTTTCTACTTTATTTTCAGATGTTAATCCGTCACGAGATATGGTGGTATTGGTTGCGATTACTCCTGCGATTTTAGTTTCGTTTACAATAGCAATAATATCTAATAGTTGTTCGTTGGTTAAATCGGGTGCAATTTTTAGAAGTATCGGTTTGGGATTTGTTTTTTTGTTATTTGAAAATTGCAAATCACGAAGTAGATTTGTCAATGGTTCTTTTTCTTGCAACTCTCTTAAATTGGGTGTGTTTGGAGAACTTACGTTGACTACAAAATAATCCACATAATCATATAAAGCTTCGAAACAAATTTCGTAATCTTTTGTTGCGTCTTCGTTTGGTGTGATTTTATTTTTACCGATGTTTCCACCAATTAAAACACCTTTATTTTTCTTTAGTCTTAAAATCGCTGCTTCTACTCCACCATTATTAAATCCCATTCGGTTAATAATTGCCGAATCGGATTTTAAACGAAATAATCTTTTCTTAGGATTTCCATCTTGTGGTTTTGGGGTTAGCGTTCCAATTTCAATAAAACCAAATCCAAAATCTGATAATTCATTGAATAGTTTTGCATCTTTATCAAATCCTGCAGCTAATCCGACTGGGTTTTTAAATTTCAATCCGAAAACTTCTCTTTCTAATCGTTTGTCTTCTACTACATAAATCGCTTTGATAATTGAAGTTACAAATGGAATTTTAGAAATAAATTTCACCAAAGAAAAAGTAAAATAATGCACTTTTTCTGGGTCGAAACAGAATAATATAGGACGTAAAAGTAATTTATACATAATGATAGTTGTGTTGTACTGCAAAAGTAATTTTTAAAGACAGATTACACAAATAATAAAAAGCAAATATGAAATAAAAAGTGTTTTTACTTCGGATTAGTCGCAATCACAAATTTCAGGTTATTCTTCACTCCTATTTGAAGGACATCCACTAAATCTTGCACTTGTAAATTAAACGGAATTCGAACTACAACCGTTTGTTCTTTATCTGTACCAATTTTTGCTAACAATTCTTTTTCTAAATCTTCAAAATTAACTGGTTGTTTGTCAATAAAAAAAGCTTTGTCTTCCGTAACTGAAATACTTATAAATTGTTTGTTTGTTTTTTCGTTTGTTTTCGATTTTGGCAACGTCATTTTAATTACATTCGGATTCGCTAATGTAGAGATGATTAGAAAAAACAATAGCAAAAAGAACATAATATCACTCATTGATGACGCGTGAACTTCTGCATGAAATCGTCTGTTTCTTTTAATTGCCATTTGGTCGCTGAATTATGTTTACAAATTCCAATACTTGTTTTTGAACATTTAGCATAAAATGATCAATTTTTCCATTCAATAAATGATATCCTGCATAAGCAATTAAACCCACGATAAGTCCAGCTCCAGAAGAAATCATTTTTTCGTATAATCCACCAGAAATATTTCCAATGCTAATATTTTCAGTAATAGAAATGCTATAGAAAATTTTAATTACCCCAGAAATCGTTCCTACGAAACCTAATGTTGGTGCCATACCCGCAATTAAACCTAATTGACCCATTTTGCGTTCCATTTCACCTAATTCAATTTGAGCCATACGCTCCATATTCGATTCAATTTCAGAAATAGGTCTTCCGATAGTTAAAATCCCTTCTTTTACTACTCTCGCTGTAGCATTATTCACTCGCTCTGCCGCGCCAACCGCTAAATTCATATTGCCGCTATGCAAATGCGTACGCACTTCTTTTAGAAGAAAATCATCATTTTTAGTAGTTTTCGATATGTATAAATACCTTTCCACTATTAAATAAATGGTATAAACCATCAAAATAAGAATTGGAATTAAGAAAAAACCACCTTTTAAAATGAATTCAAAAACCGATATTCCTTCGTTAACAGGTGTTGTATTTGTATTTGCCACATTTGTTACAGCTTGTGCAACAGTATCTACAGTAGTTTGTAAAAAAAATCCGATCATAAGTAATACTATTCTTAATTAATTTTTTGAAATTTGCACTAAAGATACATTTTTCTATAAAGTATAAAACTAAAAAAAGAAGATTTTATTTTACAGAAGATGAAATTTTTTATTAATACCTAAAAATGACCTATAAAGAATCCATAAATTGGCTATTTAACCAACTACCCATGTTTCAAAACATAGGTGCATCTGCCTATAAAGAAGACTTAACAAATATCTTGTTACTCACCAAACATTTACAAAATCCAGAATTGGACTTCAAATCTATTCACGTAGCTGGCACGAATGGAAAAGGCTCAACAAGTAGCATGATCGCCTCTGTATTTATGGAAGCTGGGTATAAAGTCGGTCTATATACATCACCACATTTGAAGGATTTCAGAGAACGAATTACCATAAATGGCAAGAAAATATCTAAAAATTATGTACATCAATTTATTTTAAATCATAAGTCGTTTTTTGAGAAAACCGAATTAAGTTTTTTTGAAATGACAGTTGGATTAGCCTTCCAATATTTTTCAGATAAAAAAGTTGATATTACTATTATTGAAGTTGGTATGGGCGGCAGATTAGACGCTACAAATATTATAACTCCTTTACTTTCTGTAATCACAAATATAGGTAAAGATCATACCGCTTTTTTAGGTGATACTTTAGAAAAAATTGCATTCGAAAAAGCTGGCATTATAAAAAGGGATATTCCAGTTGTAATTGGAGAATATACTGCACAAACAAAACCTGTTTTTTTAGAAGCAACTAAAAAAAACAATTCAGAAATTTATTTTGCACAAGATGAAACCCACCCTAATTATCCTTGTGGTCTTTTGGGCGATTATCAAATGAAGAATAAAAAAACGGTTATTGAAGTATTTAGAAATTTGAAATCCAATTTCAAGATTTCAGAAGAAAACATACAAAACGGAATTGCAAATGTAGTACTCAACACCCATTTAAAAGGAAGATGGCAAATTTTACAAGAAAATCCGAAAGTGATTTGCGATACTGCTCATAATGCTCATGGACTTGAAATAGTAATAAATCAATTAAAAAAAGTAACATACAACCAATTGCATTTTGTTTTAGGCGTAGTAAATGACAAAGATTTAGATGCCATTTTACCATTATTCCCGAAAAATGCCAGTTATTATTTTTGCAAACCAAAAAACGAACGTGGATTAAACGCAACAACACTTCAAGAAAAAGCAAAATCATATGAACTTATTGGCAACTCATACAACTCTGTTTCAATTGCTTACAAAAACGCTTTAAATAATTCATCTGATGAAGATTTGATTTTTGTAGGAGGCAGTACATTCGTAGTTTCAGAAATAATTTAATTTTTTTGTTTTTTATTTGCAAATACGAAAAACAGATGTATATTTGCACTCGCATTACGGAAGTTGTGCATCTTATTGGGGCGATTAGCTCAGCTGGTTCAGAGCACCTCGTTTACACCGAGGGGGTCGGGGGTTCGAACCCCTCATCGCCCACTTATTAAATCCTACATAAACGTAGGATTTTTTATTTTGTAAAAGCCTCCTAATTTCTTCAATATCATAGGATTTATTTTTAATTAGAAAATCAACAGATTTCTTTTCCTAAAAGACATTTCAAACATTAACATAATTTTTTCTTACAAAAAAAAGCCTGCTCAATTTCTTGAGCAGGCTTTAATCTTTTATTCCGAAATGATTATTATTTCTTAATCACTCGAAGCGATTTAGTATGCTCTCCTTGACTTACAATAACATTGTAAACTCCAGAAGCAAAATTATTTCCAACTTGAAGTTCGGACAATTCACTAGGAATAACTTCTTTTTTCTCTAGTAACTTTCCTGTCATATCATAAACCATAACAATTACTTTTTCTTCACTTATTGAAGTTAAACTCAAATTAAAGTTTTCCGTAAAAGGGTTTGGATATGATGCCACATTAAAATCAATAACAGCTAGTTTAGTTGTTTCTACATTCATTGTCTTAACAAAGTTTGATGCATCGCCAAAAGTAGTAATATGGCATGATTCACCGTAAGGTTGCCATACACCATTAGCCATAATAGCTACCTTAACAGCGTACGTTGTACCATTAACTAATGTAAGACCAGGAACTTCAATCATTCTAAAGCTTCTTGCACTACTTGATGCGGTGTCATAAGTATACACATCTGCTCCTAAACTAACTTCAAAACGATATTTTTGAGCTACAGAAACTGCATTAGCATACAATAAAGTAGCATTACCTGAAGCTAATGTCATGCCGCATTGTCTATCTATTATTTTACTTAACGGTGCTGAAGGTGTTGTTACAGTACATTCGCTACCATAATCACTCCAAACCCCATTGTATCTGCTGGCTGCACTTATTGTATAAGTTGTGTTATAAAAAGCACCACCTGGTATTGAGGTTAAACGGAACCATCTACTACCACTAACGGCTTCAATAATTTCTGTTGATGCTCCGTTTACAACTTTAAATCTATATCCAGAAGAAGCATTTACAGCATCTGCAGAAATAAAGGTAGTTATTGACGCTAAAGTAACACCACATTGCGAATCTTTTACTTTAGTAGTTGGAAATGCTGGTGTTGTTACAGTACATTCATCACCATATTCACCCCAAACGTTATTCTTTTTAACAGCTACACTAATAGTATAAGCAGTGTTATAAAAAGTACCACCTGGTAAAGAAGTTAAACGAAACCATTTTCTACCATTTGTTGGTTCAAAGATTTCAGTTGTAGTGCCATTAACAACTTTAAATTTATAATGTGAAGCACCCGTTATTGCATTGGCTCTAATAAGTGTATTTAAAGCTGGCAAAGTAATACCACATTGTGAATCAATAACTTTAGAAAAGTTATTAATAATGACATAAAAATCCTGCCAAACAGATGCTGCTTGATAAGCAGCAAAACTTGCAGCTGGTACTATTAAACTACAAGCTGCTTTGTTTACATTATCAAAAACAGTTGCTGATATAGTTATTGGTGAAGTGACATTACATATAATAGAGGTTAAACTAGAACAACCGTTAAAAGCATTAATACCAATACTTGACACAGAGTTTCCAATTGTCACCGAAGTTAAACCAGTGCATTGGTAAAAAGCATTATTAACAATACTCGTTACCGAATTGGGAATAGTTACCGATGTTAAACCAAAACAGTATTGAAAAGCACTTTCACCAATACTCGTAACCGAGTTAGGAATAGTTACCGATGTTAAAGCAAAACAGTTTTGAAAAGCAAATAAACCAATGCTAGTTACTGAGTTAGGAATAGTTACCGATGTTAAACCAGTGCATCCGTCAAAAACACCTGTATCAATGCTAGTTACGGAATTAGGAATAGTTACCGAAGTTAAACCGGAACAACCTTGAAAAGCATAATTAACAATACTTGTAACTGTATATGTCCCACAACTGGTAGTCAAAGTAGCTGGAATAATAACAGCGCCAGAGGCACCAGTATTAGAACTTACCATTACTGTGTTAGGTGAAGTTATAACATAATTTACACCACCACTACTAAAATTGGTAGCTATAGGATTAATATTCAAATTTAATTTTTCTGTAACGCAATTTGCGGTTACTCCAGTATAAATACCAGACGTTGTATAAGTTTGTCCATTGTTTGCCCAAGTATAACTACATCTAGACGAAACATTTGTTATGTTTTCCGAAGGATTACAAACAATAGGAGCAAAATTTTGCCAAATAGCAGCCGCTTGATAAGCAGCAATACTTCCATAAGGCACCGCTAAACTACAAGCCGCTTGGTTTACATTCTGAAAAACATTTAATCCAGAAATATCTATGGGTGCCGTTACATTGCAAATAACTGAGGTTAAACTAGTACAATTTTCAAAAGCATTAGCATCTATACTAGTAACCGTGCTGGGAATAGAAACCGAGGTTAAACCAGAGCACCCAGAAAAAGCATTCGCAGCTATGCTTGTTACTGCAAGGGTTCCACAATCAACTGTCACAGCATCGGGAATAACAACAACCCCAGTTACACTTGTATTATCAGCTATCGCTGCCGTGGTGGGCGAGGTGACAACGTAATTAATACCATCACTACTAAAATTGGTTGTTGGTGTTGGTGGCGTCACACAAAATTGAGTTGTAAGTGTTGCAGGTTGATTTTCATATGTTACAGAAGAATTATAGGAATAGAAAGCATAGGTTGACTCGTTTGAAGCAGCATCAGTTGCACGAATACAAAATTCAACTTCTGTTGATTGATTAGCAATCAAATTGAAAGTTGGAGGAAGGTCAATGTCTGAAACAAAATAACCATTTACATACGTATAAGCGGTAGGGAGTTGGTTAGTTGTGGTAGTCTCAGTTGCTACAAAACTAGAACCTGATAAAACAAAATCATTTGAAGTGTCATTTGTGATTTCTACCTGAGGTCCGCCATTCTTGCTATAACTAACTTTTGTATTGGGAGAAGCCGGAAATATAGTAGTTTGGCAGCGAATATTTAGCCTTAATCGAATGTTTTGGTTTCTCGATGTTAGCGTTATTGGAGCGTTAGTAGCAGCTTTCCATGTTGCGCTAGTTTCGGTACCATTGTCATTCCGCCATCTAAAACTGGCAGTTTTAAATACTGAAAATCCATGCATTACAAAATTGCATGTAAGAAATAAAATAAGAAATAATTTTTTCATTGTTAGATGTTTAATTTGTTGTTGAATTATATGATTGGTTTTTAAGAATTTTTTAGTGTTATTTTTTATTTATTGTAATGAAATTCAGCGCCAAAAAAAACACTAAAATCAACACGATTAAATTTGGAAAACTACTGTAAATAGTTGTATTGGCATTTGGGCGAACATTGGCCATTAGTATAGTAGGCGATTTACTGTTTACTTGATTACTAATTTTTCCTGAACTTTCAATCATTGCCGAATAACCGCAATTGTTACTAATTGCAACATCTTTTCGGAACATAACAGCCATTAATCGTGCGTAATAAAAATGTTGCTCGGCCAAGCAACTTTTGCCAAACCAACCATCGTTACTCAGGTTAAAGAAAAAACTCGCTCCGCTTTTCGCTTGCTCCATGGTTGCCGCTTCTTCAGTGGATTCACTGCAAATTAATGTACCTGCTTTTCCAAATTTTGTATCAATTGGCTTTTGCTTACTTCCTTTTACATAGTTATACCCTTCATTGTAAAAAGACGGAATTACTAATGCTCCTAAAGGTTCTTCTATTCCTTTTAAAAGTATTTTTTTATGATAAACTTGTGGCGCTTTGTTTTCATTAAAGTAAAAAACAGCGTTGTAATTTTTTTTACGATTATTAGCTACTTCAGCATTTAATCCTATCACTTGAGTAATGTTTTTGCCCTTCGAAATTTTAAAAATTTCGTTCAGCAAATCATCATTTTTAGCATAAGTCCACGGCACCATGCATTCTGTCCAAACCATAAAATCAGGATTTTCATTTGCGGCTTCTTTGCATTGATCAGTTATATTTTTGGCCAATTCATTGCCGTTATTTTGGTTCCATTGAATTTCGGGATCTAAATTTTGTGAGACTAAGGCAACTTTAAAAGACATGTTGCTAAGTTTTGGCTCAAATGAATAATATAAAATAGCGCCACATACGAAGATTGCAGCAATAGCTGCAAAAGCATATTTTATGTACAAATATTTTTTGTTGAATAAAAATTCGGTAAGTAATAAATTAACAAATAGTACTAAAAATGTAAGAATAGTAGCTCCTCCTAATGTTGCCCATTGAATAGTAAAAAGGTTTGATGTTAAAGGAATACCCAGTCGAGAATCTTGAAATGGCATTCCTGATAGTAAACTAGATAATCCAAATTCCAACAAAGCCCAAAGCGATGCGATTGCTAACCTATTTATAAAAAATATTTTAAAATTTAGTGGGTTTTGTATCCAAAATGTTTTACAAATTGAAAGCACAATTGCATAATAAATACCGAGTAAAATAGCACTTAAAAACACAAATGCTAAACAGAACCAATACGACTTTCCTGAGTATATTGAAATGATTTTATTCAAATAAGAAAATCCGATTAATCCAGCAACAAACCCAAATACAAATCCATTTATTGCGGTTTTATAAATTGATGTTTTGCCAATAAAATAGAAAACAGGAACAAGCATAAAAATTGCCAGAAAATAAAACAAATTAGTTTCAACAAAAGCAGTAAATATTGCTGTTATTATAGTCCAGAATGTCGAACTATATAAAATGTGTTTTTTACTCATGTTCTACTTTTAATGAAAAACTTGTTGGCCATTGATTATCAATATATTGAATTGATTTAAAAATATTTTGCAATATTACTACAAAAATTATAAAAACTATAGAATATTAAACTCTTTTCCATTGTTTATGTTTTTTATATCAAGTACTCACTTATTGATGGATGTCATATCAGAAATGTATACTATTGTTGATTTAAAAACTTTTTCTACGAAAAGCAATAAGTATTGGAACATATAGTCAAAAATTAAAATAAATTATAACCAAGACCAATTGCTATCGGAAAAAATAAGTTCTAAAATTGAACCATACCTATTTGAATTAAACACTCTTTTGCATAAGAATATTTATTTTGCATCTGTTAAAGACTTAGCCCAAGTGTTAAATATTCCCAATTGTCATTTAAATTATATTTTCAAATATCATTCTAAATTATCATTCTCAAACTATAAGAAAATTTTAATAATTCAAAATTCATTAGAATTAATAATAATTAAAATCTAAATAAAACTGCTAATAAATGTATGTACCAAAACTAAAGTGGACTTTTCCTAAGACGTTATTTAGTTAATAATTCAAAGATAAAATCTATTTCCAAAAACCTCTAAATCAATTTAGAGGTTTTTTACATTTCTTCAATGAAATTTTCTAGAAATTCCAACATTTGATTTGAAGATAAATCTATATCGCACACTTATTAAATCCTACAGAAATTCAGGATTTTTTTATGTAATTTTTCTCTTTTAAATACTCTTTAATCAAATTACGGAATGTGGTAATACATCCTACTGAGTAAAAAACTAAATAACATAATTAAGAAAGGAAATAGCTAAACATTTAAACTTTTTTAATTCAATTAGTTATTGATAGAACAATTGTAACCTTCCGAAAAATTTTATTTTATAAAAACTACAAATTCATTAATTTTTTGTCAACAAAATAAAATATAATTAAAAAATAATATTTTACAAAATGTTAATAACTACAATTATTAACTTTTGCTTTTTCACACCAATATGATATATTTCAATCGTTTTCGTGACTATTTTATTTTAAATAATAAATTAAAATAATGTTAATAAAAATGTTAATAACCTCTTGAAAACTTGTTGTTATTCAAAAAAAACAATCTATATTTGCCTTATAACTTTTAAAAATAAACAAATTATGAAAAAAGTATTACTAACTGCTGCGGCAGTATTATCATTAACTTTTGTTAATGCGCAAGATTTAAAATCTAAAAAAGGAGAAGCTTATTTACCAGTTGCGGGAGATTGGGCTGTTAGTTTTAATGCTGATGGAATTTTCGAATATGCAGGTAATGCATTTAATGGAAACACCAACAATTCTGCTCCTTCTGTAGATTTTGTAACTAATAACGCTTTTGTAGGAAAAAAATTCATCACAGACAAAATGGCTTACAGAGTGGTTGCAAATTTAGGTTTTGGTTCAAGTAATGACAAAAACCCAATTGGCGGAAATACTACTTTAGAAAACAAAAACTCAGGTTTTGATTTAACTGCTGGTTTAGGTAAAGAATGGAGAAAAGGTTCAACACGTCTTCAAGGGTTTTATGGAGCTGATGCATTATTTAATATAAATTCTTCTACAAATGAGCAAATAAACACCAATACTACTAATGGATCTTTCCAAAATAGCACTAAAGTGAAATCTGGATTAGGTTTAGGATTGGGCGTTCAAGGCTTTTTAGGAGCTGAATATTTTATCTTCCCTAAATTTGCTATTGGAGCACAATATACTTACAGAGTAGGTTTTGATGTACAAGGAAAATCCGAAACCACAACCAACAATGGTATAAATACTACTACTGTTGACGGTGGTAAAAGTTCAAATTTTGGATTTGGTAACGTAGGGATTACTTCAATCAATTTAACTTTACATTTCTAATATTTTAATTAATAAAAAAACCGACTTATTTAATTATAAGTCGGTTTTTTTATTTGTAATATTTAGTACTTATTTTAAAACTGAAAGTATACCTCCTAAAATAGCGAAGACAAATATAAATCCATATAAGGAAACAATAATTAAAGTAAAAATTCCTAAAAATTTATGGTGCGATTTTAAATTTTCTAAACCATCAGTTAATAGATGCTTATTTTTAGAATGTAAAGCAGCGCTTGTTTTAGTAGCGTATTGATACAAATAATAAACCGGAAAAAAATAAATAGCTGCAAAAACCACATAAATTATCGAGAATACCGACATTGAAAAAGGTAATTCAGGCATATTAGTTGCTCCTATACCAATAGCCATAAAAACACTAACCAATACCATTATTCCAATTCCTATAAAACCAATAATCGCCATAAATTTTGACCATTTGGCACTTTCTTGTAAAAACCCAACTGCAGTACTAGTCAGCTGATTTTCAAAATTTTCTGTTTGTTTATCGCTTTCCATCACAAATTAATTTTCAAATTCTTTTAAAGTATTGGTAATAATAGTAACACAATCTAGTAATTGTTCTTCAGTCATAACTAAAGGTGGCGCAAAACGTATAATATTACCATGCGTTGGCTTTGCTAATAAGCCATTTTCAGCTAGTTTCATACAAATATTCCAAGCTGTATCGCTTTCTTCTGTATCATTAATAACAATAGCATTTAACAAACCTTTTCCCCGAACTAGTGTTGCAATTGTAGAGGTTTGAATATACTTGTGCAATTCTTCTCTAAAAATTCTACCTAATTTACGGGCATTTTGAGCTAAATTTTCCTCTGAAACCACCTCTAAAGCAGCTATAGCCACTACAGCTGCCACAGGATTTCCTCCGAAAGTAGAACCGTGTTGTCCGGGTTTTATCACATTCATTATTTCATTATTTGCCAAAACAGCCGAAACTGGATACGCACCTCCAGAAATTGCTTTTCCTAAAATTAAAATATCAGGTTGTACATACGTACTTTGCTTTTCACAAGCTTTTTCACAAGTACAGTTTCCACATACAGCTAATAAAGAACCTGTTCTAGCAATACCTGTTTGTACTTCATCGGCAATAAATAATACATTATATTTAGTGCATAATGTTTTAGCTTTGGCTAAGTAATCTTCAGATGGTACATAAACGCCTGCTTCCCCTTGAATTGGTTCAACTAAAAAGCCTGCAATATTTAGCGAAGATGAAATTGCTTTTTCTAAAGCTTCAATATTGTCATATGGTATTTTTATAAATCCATCTGTAAAAGGTCCGAAATTTTTTCGTGCGTTTTCATCATTTGAGAATGAAATTATAGTAGTGGTTCTCCCGTGAAAATTGTTTTCACAAACTATAATTTGCGCTTGTTTTTCTGCAACGCCTT
>CAZQGY010000021.1:32809-40909 GCA_964593435.1 uncultured Flavobacterium sp.
ATGCCCATTTTCTACAAATTTTCAGAGCCGTTTCCACAGCTTCAGCACCTGTATTCATAGGCAAAACCTTATCAAAACCAAAATAGCTGGTTACAAATTTTTCATATACACCTAGCTTATCATTATAAAAAGCTCTTGATGTTAAAGTAAGTGTTTTAGCTTGAGACACCATAGCATCCACTATTTTTGGATGACAATGTCCTTGATTTACTGCGGAATAAGCAGATAAAAAATCGTAATATTTTTTTCCTTCAACATCCCAAACAAAAACCCCTTCTCCTTTATTTAATACTACAGGTAATGGATGGTAATTGTGAGCACCGTGTTGGTCTTCCAAAGCAATAATTTCTGCTGGATTCATTTTTTCTAAAAGTGACATGATTTATTTTTATTGATTGTCAAATCGCAATTCCTACTTATTGGAGAGAAATCATCCTTAATGTGTAAAATTACAAAATATAAATTTCAAATTCCAAATTCCAAATTCCAAATTTCAAAAAGAGAAATTAAGTTTGGAATTTGGGTTTTGGTATTTGGGATTTCTAACCGTTATATATCTCTAATAACTTTGTAACTGTATTCCAATTTCTTATAGTAGCCACGATGTTTAATTTTTTTTCAATGTATTTTTGGTCTAAATTGGTTTTTCCAGCACCAATGGCATATTTAATATAAATTCTCGTAGTATCAATAGCCGCTTCGTCTGGTTTAAAATTGCTTATTTTCAATTCGTTAATAGCTGAAAATGTTAATTCTTTAGAAATAAAAGCCACATATAATTTTTTACTATCGCATTCTTTTTCTTTCAAAAACAAATTATTTTTAAAACACAATTCTAAATCCGTTTTAGAAACCATAATAACGGGAACATCATAGCCAAATACTTTTGCAATTTCTTGTTTGATTTTAAAACCAATACTTGCAGCATTTTCTTCTTCCGATTCCAAAAAAACATTACCCGATTGAATGTACGTTTCTACATTTTGAAACCCCATATTTTCTAGCATTTTTTTTAAGGCATCCATTTTTATCATGTTATGTCCCGAAACGTTTATACCTCGTAAAAGTGCCAAATATTTTGTCATTACTTTAAAATTTTGTTATAAAAGTAAAATAATTTATCTAATCCGCATAACAATTCTTATTTTTGCGTCATGGGAAAAAAGAGAACAGAAAGAATCGTATTCGAAAACGTACAAATCCTTGATGCAGGTGCAAAAGGTGTATCCGTGGCAAAAGCGCCAGATGGTAAAGTAATTTTTATTACGAATGTGGTACCAGGCGATGTGGCCGACATTCAAACCATGAAAAAAAGAAAAGCATTTTACGAGGGTAAAGCCATAAAAATTCATACATTTTCGGAACACAGAACAGAACCAATTTGTGAACATTTTGGGGTTTGTGGCGGGTGTAAATGGCAAAACATGAAGTACAGCCAACAATTACACTACAAACACAACGAAGTATACAATAATTTGAAACGCATTGGAAAAATTGAAATGCCCGAATTTGAACCCATTTTAGGTTCGGAAAAACAATTTTTCTACAGAAATAAAATGGAATTTGGATTTTCTTCTACGCGTTGGATGACACCTGAAGAAGTGGCTTCTGGAGCAGAATTAGATAACAAAAATGCCGTAGGATTTCATATTCCAAGAATGTGGGATAAAATTTTAGACATCACAACATGTCATTTACAAGAAGATCCTTCAAATGATATAAGAAATGAAATTCGTCGATTTGCGAATGAAAACAACTTGTCATTTTATAACCCTAGAACCAACGAAGGCTTACTAAGAACCTTAATGATCCGAACTGCGTCAACGGGTGAATTGATGATTTTAATTCAGTTTTTTGAAAAGAATAAATCAGAAATTGAATTAATGATGCGTTTTTTAGCCGAACGTTTTCCTGAAGCTACATCCTTACAATATGTTGTCAATCAGAAAATGAATGATACTATTTATGATCAAGACATTATCACTTATAAAGGTAGAAATTATATTTTAGAAGAAATGGAAGGACTACATTTTAGTATTAATGCCAAATCGTTCTACCAAACCAATTCACAACAAGCGTATGAATTATATGTCATTACACGAGATTTTGCTGGATTAACTGGTGAAGAATTAGTGTACGATTTATATACAGGAACTGGTACAATTGCGCAATTTGTTTCGAAAAAAGCAAAAAAAGTAATTGGTGTAGAAGCCGTTCCTGAAGCAATTGCTGATGCAAAAGAAAATGCCAACAGAAATAACATTACCAATTGCGAATTTTTTGTGGGTGATATGAAAAACGTTTTTAATGATGATTTCATAAACACACACGGACATCCAGATGTTGTAATTACCGATCCACCAAGAGACGGAATGCATAAAGACGTTGTTGCACAATTATTGAAAATTGGCGCCGAAAAAATTGTGTATGTAAGTTGTAATTCGGCAACACAAGCACGTGATTTGGCTTTGTTAGATGAAATGTATAAAGTTACACGAGTACGACCAGTAGATATGTTTCCGCAAACGCATCACGTAGAAAATGTAGTGCTTTTAGAAAAAAGATAAGATATGAAACAGCTATTTCTATTACTAGTACTTAGTATTTTCTTTTCGAGTTGTGAAAAAGATGATATTTGCGATGCTAATACCCCAACAACACCAAAAGTTGTGATAGAATTTTACGATGTTGCCAATCCAACAACGCTTAAAAACGTTACCAATTTAGGCGTAATTGCTCCAGGATTTACAAATGGTTTTGGATTTACGGTAACAAGCAAAATAAAAGTGCCCTTAAAAACGTTTCAAGATACCTCAATTTTATATTTCATTCAAAATGGCAGTATAGATCCAGCAACAGACGATAATTTAGACGAAATTACGTTTAATTACAGTCGAAGAACAGTTTTTGTTTCTCGTGCTTGTGGATATAAAACGCTGTTCACACTAAATACCACTAACCCAATTACAGTAACACCTGATTCAAATAATTGGATTCAAAACGTTATTGTTTCACAACCAAATATTGAAAACGAAGATGAAACACATATTAAAATATATTTTTAGTCTTATTTTTATGTTGCTGTTTTCAGGAAATGGAACTGCTCAAGAAAAAGATACTTTAAAAATTCCTCAACGTTATGGATTACGATTGGGAATTGATGCACATCGTTTAACAAAATCTTTATACAACGACAACTATAAAGGCTTAGAATTAGTAGGAGATTATAGAATTACTAAGAAATTTTATGCCGCAGGAGAATTAGGAAATGAAGAAAAAACTACAGCAGACGACAACCTTAATTATACAACAAAAGGAACCTATTTTAAAGTAGGTTTTGATTATAATGCTTATGAAAATTGGTTAGATATGGAAAATATGATTTTTATTGGAATGCGTGCTGGTGTTGGAAGTTTTAATCATAAACTAAACAGCTTTACTATTTATCAACCTGGGAATTATTACGGTGTAAACACCAATACATCTGGTCAAGAATTCAACGGGCTTTCTGCAAGTTGGATAGAAGTGGTAAGTGGTTTAAAAGCGGAAGTTTTAAATAATTTATATATTGGGTTTTCCTTGCGGTTAAATTATTTAATGTCTAATAATGAACCGGAAGGCTTTGCTAATTTATACATCCCTGGTTTTAATAAAACCTATGAAAACAGTAAGTTTGGAGCAGGATTTAACTATTCAATAAGTTATTTTATACCTTTTTATAAAAGCAAAGGAAAAATAAATAATTAAAAAACCCAAATTCTAAAACCCAGATTCCAAATATATAAAAATTTGGAATTTGGAATTTAATATATTGGAATTTAACTATTTTATCTCTTTCACTCCTTGAATAAAAAGCCATTTCATAAATAATTTTTCACCTTCACTGGTTTTTACTACTTGAAATTTTGGGGCTAAAATAGTGGCTACTACAAACGCCGCTAATGGAATTTGCCAGCTAGTAAAAGCTGTATAGGTAGCAACAATAAAACGGAATGCAATGAAAAGGATTAAAAATCCTAACATATTAAAAACTAAAGATTTTGTTTGTTTAGACACGATATTATTTTTATTTACTATAAACTAATTATTCGTTGACCTGAAATTTTGTTCGCTTGCTTCCTGCATACATTTCGTATTTTACGAAACGCGCTTCTAACTTTCCATTAAATAATTTTATTTTTCTACTCGGACGCAAACCTACAAATTTTAAGGCTTCCAAATTCGCAGTAATAAACCAAGAATTTGTTCCTGGATAATTTTGCTTCATTGTGTCGCCAATTTCTCTGTAAAATCGTTCCATTTCTATATTTAATCGTTCCCCATAAGGCGGATTGAAAACCATATGCAAAGGCCCTTCTACTTCTTTCTCAGATTGAAAGAAATCAGCTTGTTTGATAGTTACATAATCATCTAAATTGGCGTTTTTTATATTGTCTTTCGCTTTTTCGACTGCACTTGGCGCTTTATCACATCCAACAATCGTATAATGGAATTCTTTTGTTTTTTTCAATAATGATTCTAAAACTTTATCAAATAATTCCGAATCCCAGTCTTGCCATCTTTCGAAAGCAAATTCTTTTCTGTTGATATTAGCCGGAATATTACATGCAATCATCGCTGCTTCTGCCACAATCGTTCCACTTCCACACATAGGATCTAAAAAATGGGCGTTTCCATCCCAACCAGATAAAATTAACATTCCAGCAGCTAAAACTTCATTAATTGGGGCAATATTTGTAGCTGTTTTATAACCACGCTGATGTAATGAAACACCAGAAGTATCTAACGAAAGCGTACAAAAATCTCTATCAATATGTATGTGAATTCGTAAATCAGGGAAATCTTTATCAATACTTGGACGTTCGCCGGTATTCGCCTTAAATTGATCTACTATTGCATCTTTTACTTTTTGCGCCACAAACTGACTGTGCGTAAATTGCTCAGAATATAAAGTCGTCTCTACAACAAATGATTGTTGCACTTTTAAATAATCTGACCAATCCACTTTTTGAATGCCATCATACAACGTTTGTTCATTATAAGCTTTAAATGTATGTATAGGTTTTAGTATTTTTAATGCCGTCCGTAAAGCTAAGTTTGCTTTATACATAAAGCCTTTATCGCCTTGAAAACTGACACTTCTTGTACCTTTCACAACATTTTGTGCTCCTAATTGGAACAACTCTTTTTCCAGAATTTCTTCAAAACCAAAAAAAGTTTTGGCAACCATTTTAAAATTTTCCATAGACCTCTTTCCCTCAGAGAGAATTTAATTAGTAATTATTTGCAAAAATACGTTAAATTTGTTGATTCATAATTTCCAAACAGATAAATGTCAGATTCTACAGCAAAAAATTCAGAAAATTGGTTCAGTACTTGGTTTGATTCGCCTTATTATCACATTTTGTATAAAAACAGAAATGAAGAAGAAGCCCAAGTTTTTATGGATAACATCACGCACTATCTGAATATGCCCGAAAACGGAACGATATTAGACTTAGCTTGTGGGAAAGGTAGACATTCCATCTATTTAAATAAATTGGGATATCAGGTAACCGGAGTCGATTTATCTGAAAATAGCATTGCTACAGCAAATGAATCTTCAAATGAAACATTACAATTTATAACGCACGATATGCGTGAACCATGGAACGAAACTTATGATGCCGTTTTTAATTTATTTACGAGTTTTGGGTATTTTGACACACATGAAGACAACATCAAAACCTTAAAAGCTATTAAAGATAGCATTAACGAATATGGATTTGGAGTAATTGATTTTTTTAATTCCGATTTTATTATAGAAAATTTAGTAGGCGAAGAGACCAAAGAAATTGATGGCATTGCTTTTAACATCAAGCGTTTTGTTGAAAACAAGAAAATAATTAAAGAAATTAGATTTGAAGACAAAGGAGAATCTTTTTACTTTACCGAAAAAGTTTCTGCGTTCACATTAACAGATTTTGAGGCTATGATGGAAGAAGCTGGTATTTACTTATTAGATATTTTTGGAGATTATAAATTAAGAAAGTTTTACAAAACACAATCAGAACGTTTAATTATGATTTTTAAATAATGACCTACACTATTTACCTTTTTCCATTATTATCTGTTATCATAGGATATATATTCGCCATATTTTTTGCTCCAAAAAGCAAAAATAATTTAAAATTGTTATTAGCGTTTAGTGGAGCATTTTTATTGTCATTGACCGTTATGCATTTACTTCCAGAAGTATATCACAGCGAAAAAATAGTGTCTGAACCTGGTCATGAAGGTCATTTTCATTCTAAAATTGGAATTTTTATTATGATCGGAATTGTGTTTCAAATCATTTTAGAATACTTTTCAAAAGGTGCCGAACATGGTCATGTTCATGGACATCACAGAATATCACACATCCCTTGGTTGTTATTTTTTAGTTTGTGTTTACACGCCCTTTTAGAAGGATTACCAATTAACAAACATCCACATTTGGCCTATGGAATTGCCATACATCACTTTCCAATAGCTATAATTTTAACGACGTTTTTCAAAAACGCACAATTGAATTCCAAAGCAATTTTATTTTTCATGATTACTTTTGCATTTATGACACCTATTGGTACATTCTTAGCAGATAATTTGAGTTTTATTACAAATTATTCCTCACAATTATCTGGAATTGTAATTGGAATTTTATTTCATATTTCGTCAACTATTATTTTTGAAAGTAGCGAAGGACATAAATTTAATTTAGCTAAATTAATCGTAATTGCTTTAGGTATATTTTTGGCTAGTTTTATGTAATAAATAATATATTTATAATTTATTTATTCTTTTCTTCAATCCAACGACTCATAAATTCAGTACTACGCATCGTATGAAATTGTAACATCTGACCTATAAAATTAGCTTTTCTATGGGAATCTAAATTAGATTGAAGTTCATTTAAAATGGAAATAAAGGCTGTTTCATAATTAGAAAATAAAAACTTATGGTCTATTATTTCATAACCATTTTCTACAGCCTGTTCCCAAATTTCTTGATTCGAATATAACAAAACCGCTTTTGAAATAAAATCAGAATAATCGTTCTCGACAAATCCGTTCCATGGCAAATTATCGCACATGGCTTCTGCACCAATAGAAGTCGTTACAGATGGTGTTCCGTATTCCATGCATTCCAATAATTTTCCTTTTATTCCAGCTCCAAAACGAATAGGCGCTAATAAAACTCTAGCCGAACGAATAACTTCTTCTGCACTTTTTGCTCTGCCATGAATAAAAAACCGGTCTTTTGAATTGTGTAATTGATGTACTTTTTGAGTTGGATATGCGCCATAAATGTTTAATTTTACATCCGGAAGTAACTCTTTTAGCTTAGGCCAAATCTGATTTTTCAAGACTAAGACTGAATCCAAATTGGGTTCGTGATAAAAATTCCCAATAAATACAAAATCTTTTTTAGTTTGAAAATCTGGTTTTTCAGGAGCAAATTTTTCTATCCAAATAGGCAAATAAAACAAAATAGCTTTTGGAACTTGAAAAACAGTTTCCAATAAATACATCTCATAATCTGAAACCATTAACGATAAATCACTTCTAAATATCGAGGCAATTTCACGTTTAGTAATATCAGAATTGAAATCTAAAGTGTCGAACGAAGTGTAATTCTTAATAGCTTCATGCCTTGCTTTACGCAA
The DNA here is from genome assembly GCA_964593435.1 of uncultured Flavobacterium sp. GTDB lineage: Bacteria > Bacteroidota > Bacteroidia > Flavobacteriales > Flavobacteriaceae > Flavobacterium. The sequence continues at coordinate 40,494 of CAZQGY010000021.1, forward strand.
ACAATGTAAATCTTCCGTATCTAATATTTTAATCGCATTTGGTAACACTTTTGATATGCGCCAACCAAATTGCTCTTCTAGCATAAATCGATCAAATAAAACCAAATTTGGATTAATTATTTGCAAGTAGTCATCAAAAGAACTATCATTAAGCTGAATAAAATGAGTTGTAATTCCTAAATCAGCTAGATCAAAAGAGAATTCACTATCTATAGCAGTAGAAGCATATTCAATACTATAATTTTGAGATAAAAAGTATCGAATTAGTTGAAGCATTCTACTTCCCGCTGCAGAAGAATTAGGTTCTACCCAAACTGAACTTATTATAAGTAATTTATTCATGATCAAATATACAAAAACTTTTATTTTATATATTTCGATTCAGGTGGTTTGTTTTGTTTTTGGTGTTACTTTTA
>CAZQGY010000022.1:0-39881 GCA_964593435.1 uncultured Flavobacterium sp.
AAAATCCAATTCAAGGTTCGTTCATTATTGAAGAATTAACCGATTTAGTAGAAGAAGCCGTTTTACAAGAATTTGATCGAATTACAGAACGTGGCGGTGTATTAGGAGCGATGGAAACCATGTACCAACGTTCTAAAATTCAAGAGGAAAGTTTGTATTACGAAACCTTAAAACATACTGGTGAATTTCCGATTATTGGAGTAAATACGTTCTTGAGTTCAAAAGGTTCGCCAACAGTTATTCCGGCGGAAGTAATTCGTGCAACTGAAGAAGAGAAAAAATATCAAATTGATATGTTGAATAACCTACATCAATCGGGTGCCGAAAAAGTAGCTGAACAATTGAATAATATTCAAGACGCCGCCATCAATAATCAAAATATTTTTGAGAAATTAATGGAAGCTACAAAAGTGTGTTCGTTAGGTCAAATTACCAGTGCATTATTTGAAGTGGGTGGTCAATACCGTCGAAATATGTAATTTTAATAAATAATTTTGAGATTTAAAATAATAGAAACCTTTCAGAAATGGGAGGTTTTTTATTTTACTTTTGTTTACTATGATGAAGTATTGTTAGTATGGAAAGTAAGACAAATGGAATTGTAGAAATTACAATCTTATAGTTTAAACTTATTAATCCAACAAAAAGCAAAAAGTATATTAATAAGCCTAATCCAAAAACACTAATGTAAGTTAATTTTTTACAAGGTGTTTTTTGGAACAAGGTGAACAATAATAAAAATTGCGCAATTATAGGTAAAATTATAAATGGATGAATAACGGATTTTGGATAAATAAATAATTTGAAAAAAATTTCAATTTCTGCTTCAAGCAAAAAGATATGCTGATTTCCACTCCATTCTAAATAGCCAAAAAGTGAGAAAAGGATAAGAAGAAAATTTAATATTTTGCTTTTCATTTTATTAATTATTCATTCGGTTCAATATGTATTAGAACATGTCCTAATTCTAAAATCCTGCTTTTTAATGTGTCTTTTAATTTGTGAGCCAAATCGTGTCCTTCTTTAACAGAAATTTTTGCATCTACAATAGCGTGTAAGTCCACGTGATATTTCATTCCTGCTTTTCTGATAAAGCACTTTTCTGTACCCAAAATACCATTTACTTTTAACGATTCTTCACGAATATTTTCTACCAAATCGTCGTACCGGTGTTCGTCCATAATTTCACCAAGTGCAGGTCGAAAAATGATATAACTATTATAAAGAATAAAAAAAGAAGCTAATAAAGCCGCCCAATCATCAGCAGATTCGTATCCTTTTCCTAAAACCAGTGCTATTGAAATTCCTATAAAAGCGGCAATTGAAGTTATTGCGTCACTTCTATGGTGCCAAGCATCTGCTTTTAAAGAAGAACTATTGGTATGTATGCTCTTCTTCATTACCATTTGAAACGAATATTCTTTCCAGCAAATAATTACTGCCAATACGATTAATGTCCAAGATTTCGGTAAATCATGAGGCGTTCCAATATTTAATATACTTTCATAAGCAATAATTGTAGCAGAAGTAATTAAAAATCCTACTACAAGAAAAGTAATTAAAGGTTCGGCTCTTCCATGTCCGTAGGGATGATTTTCATCTGCAGGTCGGTTAGAATATTTAATACCAAATAAAACTAAAAATGAAGCAAAAATATCCGTTGTAGATTCAATAGCATCAGCCAACAACGCATAAGAATTTCCAAAAAAACCTGCCAACCCTTTTATTAACGCTAAGCTTGTATTACTAATAATACTAAAATAAGTGGCTTTTATGGCGGTTTGTTCGTTTGTCATTTTTTAGTTTTGTTAAAATGTTACGTTCACTTTATTTATTTTTCCATCTCTGATAAAAACAACTTCTTTGGTTTCACCAGAATTAATTTTGGATAAACATTCCATGTATCCGTAAACTTCTTTTACTTCGCAATCCCCAATTTTGGTAATAATATCACCTTCTTTAATTCCAGCTTTAATGGCTGGACGGTCTTCAGTTACGCCATCTACGTGTAAACCATCACCGTGCTCAGCATAATCTGGCATAATACCAAGTGTTACTTTGTATTTTGCCATTTTCTTTTCGCTATTTATTTTGGTTTTGGTAAATGTTACGTTTTCTTTATCGGACAATTCATTTGCAATTCTAAATACGTAATTTACAATATTGGTTACGCCATAATAATTAATTTTTTCTTCATCATCACTTGGTTTGTGATAATCTTCATGCGTTCCTGTAAATAAAAATAGTACTGGAATATCTTTTAAGTAAAATGAAGTATGATCAGATGGTCCAATTCCGCCAGTTTCTTCTGTAACTCCAAATCCCGCAGGTTTGTTACGTTGAATTAATTCTGAGAAAATAGGTGAGGTACCGGTTCCGCCAACTATAAGATTTTTCTTGTCGTCTAATCTTCCAATCATATCCATATTAATCATAGTAATTACATTTGGATATAAAGTTTTTATGGTTTCAGCCATATGCTTCGAACCAATTAAGCCGTCTTCTTCTCCAGAAAATAAAGCAAATATGAAATTCACTTTTTCTTTCGTATTGTTTTTCGCATAAATACGAGCCAAATCCAACACACCAGCTACACCGGAAGCATTGTCGTCTGCACCATTATGAATCATGCCTTTTGAGAAAGGTTTGGTAGAATTGTTATGTTCGTTTCTTCCTAAATGGTCGTAATGCGCCCCTATTACAATCGTTTTATTTGCGCCATTGTCCAAGTAAGCTATTACATTATTCGAATTTAATAAATCACCTACAACAGTGGAATCTGCATGTGGATTGGTTTTGTAGCGATATGAAAAAGGTTGTAAAAATGTTTTGTTGTATGGTTGTAAACCTAATTTTTTAAATTCACTTTCAATATATTTTGCTGCTGTTTTCTCAGCTTTACTTCCTGAAAGTCTTCCTTCTAAGGCATCAGAAGCTAAATAGGTAATGTGTTTTTTTAAATTTTTACTATCTGCATTTTCAACTTCATCTGTTTCTACCCAATCTGCGATAAACACATTTGTTTCACGCGCTTTATTCTGTTGGCGATTACTTGAAAATACTAATTTTTTTCCGTCAGGCGAAAATTGTGGAAACGCATTAAATTCACTTTCATAGGTAATTTGCTTTAATCCAGTACCATCAATATTTATCATATATAATTGGAAATCGTATCCTTTTGTAGCATGATGATTAGACGAAAAAATAATTTTTTTATCCGATGGATGAAAAAACGGAGCCCAATTGGCTTTACCTAATTTGGTAATTTGCTTTAAATCTGAGCCATCGATATTACAGGTATAAATTTCCATATTAGTTGGCATCACTAAATTTTCTGCTAATAAATCTTTGTATTCTTTAACGTCTTTTTCTGTTGTAGGACGAGAGGAACGAAAGACTAATTTTTTACTATCATGAGAAAAGAAACATCCACCATCATATCCTAAACCAAACGTAATTTGTTTTAAGTTACTGCCGTCAATATCCATAGTGTAAATTTCTAAATCACCTGAACGAATACTTGTGAAAGCTATCTTCTTTCCATCAGGAGAAACCACCGCCTCAGCATCATAACCTGGAGAATTAGTTAATTTTTTTACAATCTCACCTGCTTTAGTTGCCATGTAGATTTCAAATTCTGGATAAATGGCCCAAAGATATTTTCCGTCTTTTGGTTTTGGTGGTGCTGGACATGCTACATTCGCTTCATGCGTAGAGGCATAAATAATGTGTTTTCCATCTGGCATATAATACGAACAAGTAGTTCTTCCTTTTCCTGTAGAGACTAATTTTAAATTGTTAAAATCCGTTATGGGTTGCGTCAAATCTAACGAGTAAATTTGATCGCAAGGCACTCCAAATTGAGTATTGGTAACTTGCATGGTTAAGTTTTTGCTATCTGGACTAAAATAGGCCTCAGCATTATCACCACCAAAAGTTAGTTTTTTTATGTTTTGTAAGTTTCTTTCTTGTCCTAGAACGGTTAATGAAAGAAATAGAAACGATAGAAACGCATATTTATTAATTGCCATTTGTATATAAATTTAAAATCTTAATATAATTTTACTTTGAACTTTTTTATCCATGAACAGTCACGCCTTCACCATATTTAGCGATTACACTTGCTTCGTATGTTAACCAAGCTTTCCAACGTTTTTCTACATCGATATTTTCTGCATATTTTCTGGCTAAGTTTATAAAAGTAGTATAATGTGCGGCTTCGCTTTCCATTAAATCTCTATAAAACTGAGCTAATTCTTCGTCTTTTAAATTTTCAGAAAGTACTTTAAACCTTTCGCAACTTCTGGCTTCAATCATGGCTGCAAAAAGTAAACGTTCAATTAAACCACATGTTCTACTTCCGTCAGAAGATTGCTTCATAAATTTGGCTAATTCGTTTACATAATCGTCTTTTCTTTCTCTTAAAAATTCGTAGCCTCGCGCCTTAATAATATCATGAACCATTTGAAAATGTTGCATTTCTTCAATAGAAATCGCAGTCATTTCAGTCACCAAATCTTCTTTCTCAGCATTATTAATAATAAGCATTATGGCATTTGTAGCTGCTTTTTGTTCGCACCAAGCATGGTCACTTAAAATATCTTCTAAGTTTTCTTCTACTATATTTGCCCAACGTGGATCGGTGGGTAATTGTAATCGTAAAATAGACATATTAATTTTTATAATGTTTAAAAAGGTTATTTGTTTAAAAAAGGCATTATGATTACTACATAATACCTTTTTTATTTAGTTTACTTTTTACTTATGTCAATTAAAAAACAAACATGGCTCTTTCGCCCATAAGTTCGTTAACTTCTTCAGCTACTTCTTCAATTACAGCTTCATTGGTGTAATTCATTAATACTTTATCAATTAAAGCGACAACCGTTTCCATATCTTCTTCTACTAAACCACGAGTTGTAATTGCTGGCGTTCCAACACGAATTCCTGAAGTTACAAATGGTGATTTATCATCAAAAGGCACCATGTTTTTATTCACAGTAATTTCTGCTTTAACCAATGCATTTTCAGCATCTTTACCAGAAATGTTTTTGTTGCGTAAATCAATTAACATCATGTGATTGTCAGTCCCTCCAGAAATTAATTTATACCCTCTTTTATTAAAAGCTTCTGCCATCGCTTTTGCATTTTTTTGCATTTGTAACGCATAACGGAAAAATTCATCAGTTAAAGCTTCACCAAACGCCACTGCTTTTGCGGCAATAATATGCATTAATGGACCTCCTTGATTTCCAGGAAAAACAGACATGTCTAAAATATGGCTCATCATTCTAATATCACCTTTAGGAGTAGTTAATCCCCATGGGTTTTCAAAATCTTTTCCCATCATAATTAAACCGCCACGAGGACCACGTAATGTTTTATGAGTTGTAGTCGTTACAATATGACAATGTGGAATTGGATCGTTTAATAATCCTTTAGCAATTAATCCAGAAGGATGAGAAATGTCGGCTAATAAAAGTGCCCCAACAGAATCTGCAATTTCACGAAAACGTTTAAAATCCATATCACGAGAATATGCTGATGCACCTGCAATAATCATTTTAGGTTGTTCCTTTGTTGCAATTTCTTGAATTTTATCGTAATTTAATAATCCAGTTTCTTCTTCTACACCATAAAAACTAGCAGTATATAATTTTCCTGAAAAATTTACTGGTGATCCATGTGTTAAATGTCCTCCATGTGACAAATCGAATCCTAAGATTTTATCTCCTGGTTTTAAACAAGCTGCAAAAACAGCTGTGTTAGCCTGTGAACCAGAGTGTGGTTGCACGTTAGCATATTCTGCTCCAAATAATTCTTTTACTCGATCAATAGCAACTTGCTCAACAATATCTACTACTTCACAACCGCCATAATATCTTTTTCCAGGATATCCTTCCGCGTATTTATTGGTTAAACATGAACCCGCAGCTTCCATTACCTGGTCGCTCACAAAGTTTTCTGAAGCAATTAATTCAATCCCGTGAATTTGTCTGTCTTGCTCGTCTAAAATAAGGTCAAAAATAAGTTCGTCGCGTTGCATTTTTTAGTATAAATTTAAATTTTGTCAAAAATACAAAAAATGTTTGTTAAATTGAATGGATAGTTTAATTTTGATTACTCAATTATCAACAAAATAATACAAGATATAGATATGCCAAATTTTGCAAATGATCCAAGTAGAAAGTCTTGGTTAGATATTAAAAAAGATAGCGATTTTCCAATTCAAAACATCCCTTTTGGCGTTTTTATCACTAAAGAAGATGTAATTACTATCGGTACAAGAATTGGTGATTATGCTATTGATATGGGTGCTTTGCAACAATTAGGATATTTTGAAGGCATTGAACTTACTGACGATATGTTTATGCAAGATACGCTTAATGACTTTATTTCTGACGGAAAGAAAACTTGGCGTTTAGTAAGAAATAGATTATCTGATATTTTTTTAGATACCAATCCAAAATTAAGAGATAATGACTCACATAAAAATATTGTTATTTTTAAAATAGATGAGGTTGAAATGTTATTACCTGTTCAAATTGGTGATTATACCGATTTTTATTCTAGTAAAGAGCACGCTACGAATGTAGGAAAAATGTTTCGCGATCCAGAAAATGCATTATTACCAAATTGGTTGCATATTCCAGTAGGATATCACGGAAGAAGTTCTACGATTGTACCTAGTGGAATTCCAGTTCACAGACCATACGGACAAACGTTGCCAAATGGAGAAACACAACCTGTTTTTGGACCTTCAAGATTGGTTGATTTTGAATTAGAAACTGCTTTTATTACTACGGATGCCAATATAATGGGTGAACCTGTTTCCGTAGCAGATGCAGAAGCATGTATTTTTGGAATGGTTTTGTTTAATGATTGGTCGGCAAGAGATATTCAAAAATGGGAATATGTGCCATTAGGTCCCTTTTTAGCAAAAAACTTTGCGTCTTCAATTTCTCCTTGGATTGTTACTTTAGATGCTTTAGAACCTTTTAAATGTGCTTCGCCCGAACAAAACCCGAAGCCATTACCTTATTTACAACAAACGGGTAATCATGCTTACGATATTAATTTACAAGTAGCCATACAGCCAGAAAATGCTGTTGAAACGATAGTGTCAAACTCTAATTTTAAATATATGTATTGGACTATGAGTCAACAATTGGCTCATCATACAATCAATGGATGTAGAGTAAATTCTGGGGATATGATGGGAAGTGGAACGATTTCAGGACCCACACCAGATTCTTTCGGTTCCATGTTAGAATTGTCTTGGGGTGGCCAAAATCCAATTAAAATGAATGATGGTTCAGAACGAAAATTTATTAATGATAACGACACCGTAATTATTAGAGGATATTGCCAAAATGACCAAATTAGAATTGGCTTTGGAGAAGTATCAAGCAAATTACTTCCGGCAATTGAATTAAAATTTTAGGTAACACGCTATTGTTTTTCAAAACTAAATAAGTACATATGAAAAGAAATATTTTACTACTACTAACGCTGTTTTTGTTTTCTTGTGGTGTAAAACAAACGCAATCTATGTTAAGTAATGGCGATTATGATGGCGCTATTGAAAGAGCTTTGGATGGTTTAAGAACAAATAAAAATGCAAAAGGAAATCAAGATTATGTGTATCTTTTAGAAGAAGCATTTGCCAAAGCAAAAGAACGCGATTTAAATAATTTGTCTTTATTGATAAAAGAAAAAAATCCTTCAAATTTGGAGAAAATATATAATTTGTATATTCAATTACATACTAGACAAGATAAAATTAGAGGTGTTTTACCATTAAAATTACTTAAAGAAAATAGAAATGCACTATTTCCATTTTCTGATTATTCCAACGAGTTAATTGCAAGTAAAGCAGACTTATCCGAATATTTATATAATAACGCTAAAAAACAGCTTTTGTCAAAAAACAAGTTGATTATTCGTCAAACTTATGATGATTTAATATATCTTGAAAAATTAAATCCAGATTATAAAAATGTAAGAGAATTAATTGATAATGCGAAATTTAAAGGAACTGATTTTGTATTTGTATCAACTAAAAATGAAACAAATATGGTTATTCCATCTCGTTTACAAGATGATTTATTGGATTTTAGCACGTATGGAATTAATGATAAATGGACAGAATATCATAACAAAAAACAAAACGATATTTCTTATGATTTTGCTTTGGTTGTAAATTTCAGAGAAATTAAAATTTCACCAGAACAAGTTAGAGAAAAACAATTTATTAAAGAAAAACAAATTAAAGATGGCACAAAACCACTTTTAGATTCTAATGGTGTACAAGTAAAAGATTCTGAAGGTAAACCTATGGTTGTAGATGTTATGAAAACAATTTCTGCTAGTGTTTATGAATTTACCCAATTTAAATCTGTGCAAACTACAGCTAAAGTAGAATTTCACGATCTAAATACCAAACAATTAATTGATGCTTATCCGTTATCAAGTGAATTTGTTTTTAATTATATATATGCGAATTGTAATGGTGATAAACGCGCTTGTGAACAAGATTATTTTCAATATTTTGACAGAAGAGCTGTTCAGTTTCCTACCAATGAACAAATGGTTTATGATTCAGGTGAAGATTTAAAAGCGAAATTAAAAGCTATAATCTCGGGCAACAGATTTAGAAAATAATTGTTATAAAATAAAGTTTTTCATTCAAGGGCTTTTTTTGTGCGTTACGTAAACTGTTTTAAGTCTTCTGCAGCAATACTATCGTGTGAAGCATTAAAAACCGCTTTTCCATTTTGTATTATTAAAATTTGAGGAGATTGATGTGTAACATTATATCTATTTGCTATCTCATTTGATAAATCTCTATGATTTAATAAGTCTAATAAATACCAAACAATTTTTTCTTCAGGATAATTAAATTCAGCATCAAATTGTTTCAAAACCGTTCTACTAATAATACAACGTGTACTGTGTTTGAAAAGTACAATTGTTTTGGTATGAGAAATTTCATCAATCTCATCAAATTGCTCTATTTTGTTTAATGTGATAAACGTAGCTTCCACTTTTTCATTTTGCTTGTCTTCAGATTTGTTTTCTCCAAAGATATTTTTAAAAAAACTCATATTTTGTCATTTTTTAAGACTTTTTGTCATTATTTAATAGTAAAAACACACAAAATACAGACATTTTGTCGTTTAAGCTGATTTGGAATACATATTGACCAAATTCTAAGCAAATATACAATATCAATTGTATATATTAATATTAGTCTAATTACAAAATATATGAGTTTAAATAATTTAACCATTAAATCGCAAGAAGCGTTGCAACAAGCACAGCAAATTGCACAAAGTTTCGGACAACAACAGCTGGAAAACGAACACATATTTAAAGCTATTTTGGAAGTTGATGCAACAGTTACGCCCTTTATTTTAAAGAAAGTAAATGTGAATGTCGATTTGTTCCAAAAAGTTTTAGATAACACCATTCATAGTTTTCCAAAAGTTTCTGGTGGAGACATTATGTTTTCTCGAGACGCATCTTCAACTTTAAATGAAGCTTCTATTTTAGCGAAAAAGATGAACGATGATTTCGTTTCCATTGAACACATCATCTTAGCTATTTTCAAATCGAAAAGTAAAGTCGCACAAATTCTAAAAGATCAAGGTGTCACCGAAAAAGATTTACTTGCCGCTATTACAGAACTTCGAAAAGGAGAACGCGTGACTTCCTCTTCAGCTGAAGAAACATATGATGCCTTAAATAAATATGGAAAAAACTTAAATGAATTAGCCAAAAGCGGAAAGTTAGATCCTGTTATTGGTCGTGATGAAGAAATTCGTAGAGTATTGCAAATCTTAACAAGAAGAACAAAGAATAATCCGATGTTAGTAGGTGAACCTGGAGTGGGTAAAACTGCTATTGCAGAAGGTTTAGCCCACAGAATTGTTGACGGCGATGTACCAGAAAATCTGAAAGATAAAGTCGTTTATTCTTTAGATATGGGGGCTTTAATCGCTGGAGCGAAATATAAAGGAGAATTTGAAGAACGTTTGAAAGCCGTTGTAAAAGAAGTGACATCTGCAAACGGAGATATCATTCTTTTTATTGACGAAATTCATACACTTGTTGGTGCTGGTGGTGGCGATGGCGCTATGGACGCAGCCAATATTTTAAAACCTGCTTTAGCCAGAGGTGAATTACGTGCTATTGGTGCTACAACTTTAGATGAATATCAAAAATATTTCGAAAAAGATAAAGCTTTAGAACGTCGTTTTCAAAGAGTTACGGTTGATGAACCTGATACAGAAAGTGCCATTTCAATTTTACGTGGAATCAAAGAAAAGTACGAAACACATCATAAAGTACGAATCAAAGACGACGCTATTATTGCCGCGGTTGAATTATCACAACGGTATATCACGAATCGATTTTTACCAGATAAAGCTATCGATTTAATGGACGAAGCCGCTTCTAAATTACGTATGGAAATCAACTCAAAACCAGAAGAATTAGATGTTTTAGATAGAAAAATCATGCAGTTGGAAATTGAAATTGAAGCCATTAAAAGAGAGAAAGATGAATCAAAATTAAAGGTTTTAAATATTGATTTATCAGAACTAAAAGAACAACGCAATGAAATTTATGCCAAATGGAAATCGGAGAAAGATGTTGTAGATGCCATTCAAAGCTATAAACAGCAAATTGAAGATTTTAAATTAGAAGCAGAAAAGGCAGAACGAGATGCAGAATATGGTAAAGTTGCTGAATTAAGATATGGTAAAATTGTTGAAGCTCAAAAAAAATTAGACGCGTTACAAATCGAATTACTAGAAAATCAAAGTGAAAAATCGCTAATTAAAGAAGAAGTTACACAAGAAGACATTGCTGAAGTAGTGGCAAAATGGACGGGAATTCCAGTTACAAAAATGCTACAAAGTGAGCGTGAAAAATTACTGAATTTAGAAGATGAATTGCATAAAAGAGTTGTCGGACAAGAGGAAGCCATAGAAGCTATTTCTGACGCAGTAAGAAGAAGTCGTGCAGGCTTACAAGACATTAAAAAACCTTTAGGAACGTTTCTTTTCTTAGGGACAACTGGAGTGGGAAAAACAGAATTAGCCAAAGCGTTAGCCGATTATTTATTTGATGATGAAAATGCCTTGACCAGAATTGATATGAGCGAATATCAAGAACGTCATAGTGTAAGTCGTTTGGTAGGAGCACCTCCAGGATATGTAGGATATGATGAAGGCGGACAATTAACTGAAGCTGTAAGACGCAAACCATATTCGGTAATATTATTAGATGAAATTGAAAAAGCACATCCGGATACGTTTAATATATTATTACAAGTATTAGATGAAGGACGATTAACAGATAATAAAGGACGTTTGGCTGATTTTAAAAACACTATTATCATCATGACTTCAAACATGGGAAGTCATATTATCCAAGAAAAATTTGAGAATTTAAAAGGAAGTATTGATGCTGCTATGGAAACGGCAAAAGTGGAAGTTTTAGCGTTATTAAAACAAATCGTTCGTCCTGAGTTCATTAATAGAATTGACGATATTGTGCTATTTACGCCATTAACAAATGATAACATCAAACAAATTGTAGGTTTACAATTAAAATCGGTGTTTAAAATGTTAGAACATCAGCATATTTCCATGTCGGCAACAAATGAAGCGATTGAATATTTAGCGGTAAAAGGATACGAACCAGAATTTGGAGCTAGACCAGTAAAAAGAGTGATTCAACGAGAGGTATTAAATAAGCTGTCAAAAGAAATTTTAGCAGGAACCATTAAAACAGATTCTATTGTTTTATTAGATTGTTTTGATAGTCAATTGGTTTTCAGAAATCAGAAGTAACACCTTTTTAAAATAGAATTTTTAAGTCTAGTCGTTGAAAGATGGTTAGACTTTTTTATTCTAATTATTCATAAAACAGTATATTTGAGGTTTAATTATTAAAATAGTTTTCATGAAACAGTTGATACTTGTGCTATCATTTTTGTTGTTTAATTATACATTTTCACAAAATTTTATTGGAACCTGGAAAGTAAAAGAAATTAGTGATTCTAAAGAAACTGAAGCAATGAAAAAAATGATGTCTGATGTTTTTTTTAATTCTGAATTTACATTTACATCGGACAAAAAATTTCAATTTGTTACATCAAATAAATCGAGAATTTCTCATGAATTGACCAAAGGACTTATAAATACATCATGGATTTTGAATGAGAAAAATCAACGAATAAGTATCGGTTCAAAGAAAGATAATTATACAATTCTCGGAATATTTTATAAAGAAATTGACGGTATCATGTATTTTCAGCTTCATGAATTTAATTATATTTTTAAAATGGAAAAAGTAGTAAAAGAGTAACTTTTTTTAAAAAACTATCAATTATGCATCCAGATATTCAAAAATATACTAACAATCAAATTGGAGAAAATTATCTAATTTGTAGTCTTTTGTCTGAGATAATTATGGAAAATTTTCCAGAAGCTGAGAATAAAATTTGGCACGCCCATCCGGTTTGGTTTTTGGATGGAAATCCAATATTGGGTTACAGTAAATTAAAAGCAGGTATCCGATTACTATTTTGGAGTGGTGCGAGTTTTGAAGAAGAAGAACTTAAAATAGGAACTGGAAAATTTAAAGACGCTTCTATAATATTAACGAATAGTAACCAAATAAATAAAGAAAATATAATTCGTTGGATACAAAAATCAAAACTGATTCAATGGGATTATAAAAATATTGTAAAGCGAAAAGGTAGTTTAGTGCGTTTGAAATAAATGAAAAATTTCTTATTTTTGATAAAACAACAAAAAAATTAATACCATGAAAAAAATTATTTTTAAGTATGGAATTTTAGGAGGTATTGCAGCTTCAATAGTTATGTCTTGCATAACAGCATATATGAAGTTGAATCCAGAAAAAACGGTTGGTGTTTTTATTGGCATGTTTACCATGATTTTAGCCTATACTTTCATTGTCTTAGGTGTAATAAAACTAAGAAACGAAAATAACGGAATAATACCATTTGGTAAAGCATTTTTATGCGGTTTAGGTATTGTTTTTATTACTTCTACAATATATGTGTTGGTTTGGTTAATTATTTATTATAATTTTTTTCCAAATTTCATGGAACATTATTGTGATTTAGCTTTAAAACAGACTCCTCCAGAAGCATTGGTCGCTAAAAAAGCAGAATTGGAAGAGTATAAAGAAATGTATAAATCTCCAATTGGAGTAATATTGCTAACTTACATGGAGATGTTTCCAATTGGAGCAATTTTTGCACTAATTAGTGCCGCAATATTGAAGAAAAAATAAGATATAATTTTAAAAAACCGACTATGTTCAACTAGTCGGTTTCTTTTTTACTTACTAATGAATTTACAAGAACTTTTTGCCCAAAACGACATTTTCATTTTAATAATTATAGCTTTTGCTTCGCTTTTAGCAGGATTTATTGATGCTGTAGTTGGTGGTGGTGGATTAATTCAGTTTCCTGCTTTTATGATATTATTTCCAAATTCAAGTATTCCAACTGCTTTTGGAACTAACAAAATAGCCGGACTTTCAGGTACTTCAATTGCAGCGGTTCAATATGCAAAACGAGTACAATTCAATTGGAAATTATTATTCATTACGGCTTTTAGTTCATTTGTTTTTTCTTTTATTGGTGCTAAATTAGTGAGTCGAATTGATGTGAACATACTGAAGCCCTTTATCTTTTTTATGCTAATTGCAATTGCTATTTATACATTTAAAAAGAAAGATTTTGGTTCTTTTGCTACAAAAGTATTATCCGATAAAAAAAAGTATTTATTTGGATTTTTATTAGGTGTCACCATTGGTTTTTATGATGGTTTTTTAGGTCCAGGAACAGGAAGTTTCTTAGTTTTAGGATTTGTAGCAATTTTAGGTTTTGAATTTTTAGAAGCTTCAGCTTACGCGAAGGTAATTAATTGCATCACCAATATTTCCGCTCTTTACGTCTTTATTTCGCAAGGAAATTATATATTAGAAATTGCAATTATTATGGCGATTTCCAATATATTAGGAAGTATTATTGGCACCAGAATGGCCATTTTAAAAGGCAATCAGTTTATTCGAAAATTGTTTTTATTTGTTGTGATCATAATGATTTTTCGTTATGGATATGATGTTTTTTTTAGTTAGATTTGTTTTTCATAATAAAAATCCTAAATTTATGAAGAACATTATTATCCTTTTCGGTATTCTATTTCTATTTTCTTGTCAATCTACTAAGAAATTTAATCAGCAATTGACACAACCTATAGCAGCAGATAAACTTCAAAAGGATTTAGATTATTCGTATCAAAAGCTCAAACAATTACATCCAAAATTATATTGGTACATTTCTAAAGAAAAATTAGATTTTAAGTTTGATAGTTTAAAAAAAGCTATTCAGCAGCCAATGACAGGTTTGGCTTTCTATAAAGAATTGAGTCAAGTTGTTAAGTCTGTAGGACAAGGACATTTAAGTGTTTCACCAAGTTTGCCAAAATTCACCAAAAAAGAAATACAAGTGCTTAATAAAAAAGGAAAACTACCTTTTTCACAATTTGATTTTGAATATATAGACAACAAATTAATTATTTCAAAAAATAGCTCCCGACACAATATAAAAGCGAATACCGAAGTTGTTTCCATAAATTCTGAAATACCATCTGATTTAATTCCCATATATTCGAAAAGAATAGCTTCAGACGGTTTTAATACTACATTCTATACTAGTTATTTAGGAAAACATTTTGGTACGTATTTTACTTTAGATAAAGGAAAAGTTCAAGACAGTTTACAATTACTTTTAAAATTAGATGGTAAAGATTCCCTTTTTGTTGTAAAAAGAGATACATTCGGATCTAACTCAAATCAAAAAAAACTTAAATTATCAAAAAAAGAAAGAAAAGAAAAAGCTAAATTTAATAGTAAATACGGTTTTAATAGTCAGACTAAAACATTTACTAGAGAGCTGAAATTTTTGGATAACGATAGTATCACAGCAATGATGTCGATAAAAGGTTTTTCTAATGGAAATTCGCACGATTTTTATGAAGATGCTTTTAACCAATTATCCGAAGCAAATACTAAAAATTTAATTATTGATTTACGAAATAATTCTGGAGGTAGATTAGCAGAAATTGCAGATTTATATAGTTATTTAGTTTCTGAGCCATATGTTTTTATTGATGATTATGAAGTAGTATCAAAAACCAGTTTTTTGCATATGAATTATTTTAAGGGTAGTGGTTATATTACCAAATTTTTTAAAATTTTAGTCGCGCCTATTTTTTATCCTTTATATTATTTTAAAACTAAAAAAGTAGAAAGTGCTACCTATTTAAGTAATCGATTTTCTAAGAAAAGTAATCCAAAGCCAAATAATTTTAAAGGAAAAATGTATGTATTAATTAATGGAGGTAGTTTTTCAGCATCAAGTATTATTTCTTCTAATTTAAAGTCAAATCAACGTGCTGTTTTTGTTGGTGAAGAAACTGGGGGTTCTTATAATGGAACGGTTGCAGCTCAAATGCCTTTGGTGCAATTACCTAATAGTAAAGTGAATTTAAGAATAGGTTTAGCTTTGGTTAGTGCTACAGGTAAAACAAATGTTGAAGGAAGAGGTATTTTCCCAGATAAAGAAATTTTACCTACTTTAGATGATAGAAAAAATAACATCGATCCAGAGTTGAATTGGATTTTAGAGGATATTAGAAGAGAAAAAGAAGTAGAATTATTAATAAAGCCCAAAAATAAATAGGTACAACACAGATTAAATAAATTATTAAAATTTTAGAAATTTCTTTAATCGGCGTTTTAAATAAATCACTTATGTTAAAAAACAATATACTTAAAATATACATCATTTTATTCTTAATTGGATTACTGCTTTCAGCTATTCAACCCAAAGAATATTTCACTTGGTTCTTAGAAGTACTACCTGCTATTTTAGGTTTTTTTATTTTGATATTTACGTTTAAAAAATTTCAATTTACAAATTACACGTATTTTTTTATAGTATTACATTGTATCATTTTGTTTATTGGCGGTCATTACACTTATGCTGAGGTACCTTTTTTTGAATGGATTAAAGAAACATTTGAGCAATCCAGAAATAATTATGACAAAGTAGGACATTTCGCACAAGGTTTCGTTCCAGCGATGATTATCCGAGAGTTATTTATTCGAAAAAATGTAATCGCAAATACATCTTATTTCAATTTTATTATTGTTTCCATTTGTTTGGCAATTAGCGCCGCTTATGAATGGATAGAGTGGTGGGTTTCCATTTCTACAGGAGAAGGTGGCGATGCTTTTTTAGGCACGCAGGGTTACGTTTGGGACACACAATCCGATATGCTTTTGGCTACAATTGGTGCTGTTTGTATGGTTCTATTTTTTAGTAAAAGTCAAGACAAAGCTATTCTCAATGTCAATAACGAAAATCAATAACCATCACAAAAGTAAAAATCAATAGTTGCAATACAGATTATCTATATTATGATACATATAAACATACTTCCGTTTCCAAATTTACAATCCGAACGTTTGTGTTTTAGAGAGATTAATGAAAAGGATATTCCAGAAGTAATGTTGCTTCGTGGAAATCCAGATACTATGAAGTTTATACCAAGACCATTAATTACGACTAAAGAAGATGCTTTGGCTCATATTAATTTACTTTTGAGTAACAAAGAAGAAAACAATGCTATTAATTGGGTAATTACAGAAAAAGGTAGTGATTCTTTGATAGGAATTATTGGTTTTTTTAGAACACAGCATGAAAATTTTCGTTCGGAATTAGGTTATATGACGTTGCCAGAATATCATAATAAAGGATATGTTACAGAAGCGATAAAAACAATTTTAACATTTGGATTTGAAGTATTACATTTACATACAGTTACCGCAATTATCGATCCTAATAATTTTGCTTCTGCTCGTGTATTGGAGAAAAATGGTTTTAGAAAAGAAGGACACTTTATAGAAGATTTCTTTTGGAACGATACGTTTTTAGATTCGGTACATTATGGATTATTAAAAAAAGAATTTAAAAAATGATAGTTACAATTTCAAACGGAACTTTAACAGCAACCATAAATACACTCGGTGCCGAATTAATTTCTCTAGTTAAAAACAATAAAAATTACATCTGGAATATCGATGAAACCTATTGGAACAAAACTTCACCTGTTTTATTTCCAGTTGTAGGTCGATTAAAAAATGATAGTTATTTATTCAATGGTAAAACCTATCAACTACCACGACACGGTTTTGCTAGAAATATGGAATTTTCTTTTGATAAAAAAAGTGATTCTCAAGTTATTTTTGAGCTTAATGAAACCGAAGAAACAAAGGTAATTTATCCTTTTACTTTTAAGTTGTTGCTAGCTTATACGTTAATGGATAACGAATTAGTAATTGAATATTTTGTACGAAATCAATCGGATGAAGTAGTACTATTTTCTATTGGAGCTCATCCAGCTTTTGCTATTGAAGGAAATTTTGAAAATTATTCCTTACAATTTAATAAAGAAGACCTTTTCGAAACCCATCATTTAGAAAATGAAAGTTTTAATGGAAAATCCACTTTACTAGAAACGAAAAACAATACAATTGCATTAAACTATACGTTATTTGAAAAAGATGCTTTGGTTTTTAAACAATTAAATTCTAATGAAGTTACTTTAAAAAACAAAGACAAAGTGATTTTAAAAGTAAATTACGATCATTTTCCCTATTTAGGAATTTGGACCAAACAAAATGCACCTTTTTTATGTATTGAACCATGGTGTGGGTTAGCGGATTCTAGTAATCATAAGGGATATTTAGAAGAAAAAGAAGGTATTAATCATTTACCTGCTAGGGAAGATTTTTTACGTGCTATCCGAATTGAAATTTTAGAATAAGTATTAAATTCTGGGTTTACTTAGGCCTCTGTCATATAATATTATACTTCCAGCTACAGAAACATTTAAACTTTTTTCCGATTTAAATTTTACTAAATGATGGCATTTTTCCATAGCTTTTTTGGTCATGCCATGATCTTCTGCACCTAATAAATACACACAACGCTGCGGATGATGAAAAGTTTCTAAATCTACTGCGGCATCATCAAGTTCAACTCCAACTAATCTAGCACCTTTGGGTAAATTTTCGTAAAACGCTTCAAAAGTATCATAATGAAAATAAGGAATCGCTTTTATTGCATTGTGCGTATCGCAAGCTTGTTTGGCATATCGTTTTCCAATGGTAAAAATAAAACTAGCACCAAAATTTTGTGCCGATCGCCAAAGCATGCCTAAGTTTTCAGGTGTTTTTCCGTTTTGTATGCCTATTCCAAAAAATTCGTTAATAAAATTATCATTCATATTGCACAGTAAGTAAGAAGAATAGGTATCCGAATTAAGTTCTTTAGTCTATTTTCTTTTATTTATAGTATCCTTTGTAATTCTTTCTTATTAGTAATGGTAATTTTTTTGCCTTGTAAAAAAATCGAACCTTCTTTGTTAAATTCAGATAATAATCGAATACAACTTTCTGTAGCAGTACCAATCATCCCAGCTATTTCTTCACGAGATAATTGAATTTTTAAACTTCCATCTTCGTGAGTTCCGAAGTCGGTTTCTAATTTTATTAATACTTCTGCTAAACGTTGTTTTACTGTTTTTTGTGCCAAATTTACCATGTTATCATCAGCATCTTTTAGGTCACCACAAACCGATTTCATCATATTTAAAGAAAACTGATTATTTTCATTAAAGAACTGTAATATTTCTTGTTTTGGAATAAAACAAACTTGCATGTCTTCAATAGCAATGGCACTTAAATTAGTAGATTCTTCACTAATCAAAGAACGTTGTCCTAAAAGTTCTCCTTTTTTTACAAGTTTTACTATTTGATCTTTTCCGTTATCGCTAAGTTTGGATAATTTACAAACGCCATCTTTAATACAATAGATACCATTTAAGGCGTCACCTTCGTTAAAAATTGGTTCTCCTTTTTTTATGGTGTATGATGTTTTACAATCGGCAATCCTAAATAACTCCTCTTTTT
Organism: uncultured Flavobacterium sp.; assembly: GCA_964593435.1. Lineage (GTDB taxonomy): Bacteria > Bacteroidota > Bacteroidia > Flavobacteriales > Flavobacteriaceae > Flavobacterium. The sequence continues at coordinate 19,090 of CAZQGY010000022.1, forward strand.
TTAATGCCTTAATAGCACTAAATTCTCTAACAATACATTGTTCACATTTCCCCATAAAAACAAAATTAGTTGAAGTTGGTACAAATTTACAAATTGTATGACAAATATCATATTTTACTTATGAACAATATATAACCTTTGCGTCAGGTAAAATGAGCATTATTATGGGCAATAAAAATTGTTTTCATTGTGGTAAGGAATATACTGCAAAGGAAGAAATACAATTTGACGAAAAGTCATTCTGTTGTGTGGGATGCAAAACAGTATATGAAATATTTAGTCAAAATGATTTAACATGTTATTACGATTTTCAATCGGCTCCTGGAGCTACACCACAAGAAATTAAAGGTAAATATGATTTTTTAGATGATGAAAAAATTCAATCCAAATTATTGGAGTTTCAAGAAAATGCAATTTATATTATTTCCTTATACATACCACATATACACTGTAGCTCATGTATTTGGATTTTGGAGAATTTACAAAAACTTCAAAAGGGAATAAGTACTTCTCAAGTTAATTTTACACAAAAAAAGGTTCGAATTACCTATAATTCAGAACAAACCAATCTAAAAGACATTGTTTATTTATTGTCATCGATTGGCTATGAACCGTATATTAGTTTAGAAAACTACGAAACAGACACGAAACAAATTGATAGAAGTTTAATTTATAAATTAGGAATTGCTTTTTTCTGTTTTGGAAATATTATGCTTTTATCGTTTCCAGAATATTTTGAAGTAGATGAATTTTGGATAAACAAATATCGAAATTTTTTTAGAACGCTAATTTTCTTTATATCCTTACCTTCTTTTTTATATTCTGCAAGTGGTTATTATATTTCGGCATATAAAAGCATCAAATCTAAGATGTTAAATATCGATATTCCAATAGCTTTAGGAATAATTGTAATGTTTGTTCGAAGTGTAATTGACATTACTTTCGATTATGGACAAGGATTTTTTGATAGTTTAACAGGGTTGGTTTTCTTTATGTTGTTAGGAAAATTATTTCAACAAAAAACATATGATTTTTTATCATTTGAACGCGATTTTAAATCTTATTTTCCAATTGCCGTGACGAAAATCAATCAGAATGGTGAAGAAGAACCCTGCCAAATATATGATGTAGAAAAAGGGGATAGATTAATTATTAGAAATCAAGAATTAATTCCTGTTGACGGCATATTAATTTCACCAAAAACAGCTTTAGATTATAGTTTTGTAACCGGTGAAGCCGTTCCAATTGAAAAAAAATCGGGAGATAAGGTGTTTGCTGGCGGTAAACAAATGGGCGGTATTATTGAAATGGAAGTGTTGTTTTCCGTTTCGCAAAGTTATTTAACGCAACTTTGGAGCAATGATGTCTTTCAAAAAAAAATAGACCAAAAACACAAATCGATTACAGATAAAGTAAGTCAGTATTTCACACCCGCTTTGCTTATATTAGCCTTTGGTTCCTTGGTATTTTGGTTGTTTATAAATGCGTATTTAGCGTTTAATGTTTTCACCGCAGTGCTAATTGTAGCTTGTCCGTGTGCTTTGGCTTTAACCGCACCTTTTACTTTAGGTAATGTGTTACGAATTATGGGAAATCATAAATTGTATTTAAAAAATGCACAAGTGATTGAACAAATGGCAAAAGTAGATACGATTGTTTTTGATAAAACCGGAACCATTACATCGTCTTTAAAATCAACTATAGAATATACAGGTAAAGATTTATCTGATAAGGAACTTGCTAAAATTAAAAGCATTGTCAGAAATTCAAATCATCCTTTAAGTAGAAAATTATATGCGTTTTTACCGCAATCTGAAATAATAGCAATTAATTCATATGAAGAAATAGTAGGAAAAGGAATGTTAGCTTCACTTGAAAATAGCACGTACAAAATAGGTTCTCTGCATTTGATGAATTTAGAATTAGAAATTGAAAAAGATAAAAATACTAAAGTGCATATAGAAGTTGATTCAGAATATAAAGGCTATTTTGCCTTCAACCATCAATATAGAGAAGGATTAAATGCATTATTCAAACAGTTGGATAAAAGTAACTACAAAACTGTCGTTTTATCTGGTGATAATGATGGTGAACAAGAGTATTTGCAATCCGTTTTGCCACATAATACCACATTGGTTTTCCAACAAAAACCCGAGCAAAAATTAGAATATATTCAGAAACTTCAAAATGAAGGTAAAAATGTAATGATGGTTGGCGATGGATTAAATGACGCTGGCGCTTTAGCACAAAGTAATATTGGAATTGCACTTTCAGAAAATGTAAATGTCTTTTCTCCCGCTTGTGATGGTATCATGGATGCTTCGCAATTTCAAAATTTGTATTATTATATTCAGTATTCTAAAAATGCAATGAAAACCATTTACATGAGTTTTGGCTTATCATTATTATATAACTCAGTAGGATTAACTTTTGCTTTAACAGGTAAATTATCGCCATTGTTTGCAGCTATTATTATGCCTATGAGCGCCATTACTATAGTGAGTTTTGTAACCATATTGAGTAAATTTTACGGTAAAAAAATCAAATCGTAATTCGTAAATAAAAATAAATTCAATACATGACAAATATCATATTTATTTGTATCACACTAATCTAATTTTGTTTAAAACTTATAGAGGTATGAGTATCATATATTTTCTTATAACCATTAGCATCTTAATAGCCATTGTGTTTTTAATCACATTCATTTTAGCCGTAAAAAACGGTCAGTTTGATGATGATTACACGCCTTCAGTTCGTATGCTTTTTGACGATGAATTAAAAAAAACTAAAACTAAATAAACATTAATTATGGAAATGCAACAATTTCGTTATGATAATAAAATCGTTCGTAATTTTATTTATGCATCGCTACTTTTTGGAGTAGTCGGAATGTCAGTAGGACTACTTGTGGCTTTATTTTATCTTTTTCCAAATTTAACTGATGGTATTCCGTGGTTAAGTTATGGTAGATTAAGACCTTTACACACCAACGCAGTAATTTTTGCGTTTGTTGGTAATGCTGTTTTTGCAGGAGTTTATTACTCTTTACAACGTTTGCTTAAAGCTAGAATGTATAGTGATTTCTTAAGTCAGGTTAACTTTTGGGGTTGGCAACTTATTATTTTAGGTGCGGCGATTACATTACCGATGGGAATTACTACTTCAAAAGAATATGCCGAATTGGAATGGCCTTTTGATATTGCTATAGCCTTAGTTTGGGTAGCGTTTGGTATCAATATGATTGGAACCATTATTAAACGTAGAGAGCGTCATATTTATGTAGCTATTTGGTTTTATATAGCCACTTTTGTTGCAGTTGCTTTGTTACATATTGTAAACAGTATTGCAATACCTGTTTCATTAACAAAAAGTTATTCTGTTTACGCTGGTGTTCAAGATGCTTTGGTGCAATGGTGGTATGGTCATAATGCGGTTGCGTTTTTCTTAACTACACCGTTTTTAGGATTAATGTATTATTATTTACCTAAAGCGGCTAATAGACCGGTATATTCATACAGATTGTCAATTATCCATTTTTGGTCATTAATTTTTTTATATATCTGGGCAGGGCCGCACCATTTATTATATTCTACATTACCAGATTGGGCACAAAATTTAGGTGTTGTATTTTCAATTATGCTGATTGCTCCATCTTGGGGTGGTATGATTAATGGACTACTAACTTTAAGAGGTGCTTGGGATAAAGTACGAACAGACGCTGTTTTAAAATTCTTCGTAGTTGGCGTTACTGGTTATGGAATGGCCACTTTTGAAGGACCAATGTTATCGCTTAAAAATGTAAATGCTATTGCACATTTTACAGATTGGATTGTTGCTCACGTTCACGTTGGCGCTTTAGCTTGGAATGGTTTCATGACATTTGGTATGATTTATTGGATTATTCCAAGAATCACTAAAACAAAATTATATTCAGAAAAATTAGCCAATTTCCATTTCTGGATTGGAACATTAGGAATCATTTTATATGCTTTACCAATGTATGTTGCAGGCTTTGTACAATCATTAATGTGGAAACAATTTAATGAAGACGGAACGTTAATGTACGGTCAGTTTATGGATACTGTTGTTGAAATTATGCCGATGTATGCTATGCGTGCCGTTGGTGGTGTTTTATACTTAGCAGGTGTTTTAGTTGGAGTCTATAATGTGATTAAAACAGTAAAAGCAGGTTCAGCTGTTACAGATGAAGAGGCAGAAGCAGTTGCATTACCAGTCATCGCATCAAGTCGATTGAGAAATGAAAAATTACACGCTTGGTTAGAACGTAAGCCTGTTCAATTTACAATTCTTACAGTTCTTGCCGTTTCAATTGGGGGTTTAATTCAAATTGTACCGATGCTAATTGTAAAATCTAACATTGCTACTATAACAAGTGTAAAACCATATACACCATTAGAATTAGAAGGTAGAGATTTATATATCAGAGAAGGTTGTAACAATTGCCACTCTCAACTGGTTCGTCCATTTAGAAGTGAAGTAAAACGTTACGGTGAATATTCTAAATCTGGAGAATATGTGTATGATCATCCTTTTTTATGGGGTTCAAAACGAACTGGTCCAGATTTAATGCGAGTAGGTGGAAAATACCCACACAGTTGGCACTTTAGCCATATGTGGAATCCACAAGCTACCACAACAGGTTCTATAATGCCAGCCTACAAATGGATGTTTGATAATAAGAAAATGAAACATGACGACATTCAGAAAAAAATGAGTGTCATGAAAACGTTAGGTGTTCCTTACACGGATGCTGAAATTGCAAATGCTTTTATTAGTATTGAAAAACAAGCAATTGAAATTGAAAAAGGCTTAGAAACAGATCCAAATTTCTCTAAATCCTACGCCGCAAGTAAAGAAAAAGCAAAAATTACAGGTGAAACTTTCGTACAAATGAAAGATAGAGAAATTGTAGCTTTAATTGCTTATTTACAACGTTTAGGAACAGATATTAAAGTAAAAAAATAGGACTATGTTGAAATTTGTAAAACACAACTTAGAAGGAATTAATGGAGTAGAAATTTATCCAATAATATCGTTAGTAATTTTCTTTACCATATTTATTTCCTACTTAGTGTACGCTTTGTCTTATAGTAAAGAACAAGTGAAAATTATGAGTGAGTTACCTTTTAACGAGAAATAAAACAACAAGATTATGAGAAAATATATTCCAGTTTACATTAGGTTTCCGTTTTTTTACCTAATTGTTTTTGCCTTATCAGAATATTTTATTGATTCTGGCGATCGTCCAGCTTTTGTTAAATATCCTATAGTGCCATTAATGCACGTATTATTAATTTTCATTTTTATTGTAATAGAAGTGATATTAAATGCAGTAGACAATGTTTCTTATCAATTGCTTTCAGAAGAAGCTAAAGCGCAATTTGATATTGACAAAGCTAAACCATTTACACAATCTGAGTTTTATAAAAAATGGATCTTTAAAATTTCTGCTTTAAAACCAATTGAAAATGAAAAAGACATTCAATTAGATCACGATTATGATGGAATTAAAGAATTAGATAACGGTTTACCGCCATGGTTTACGGGTTTGTTTTATGCTACAATTGTGTTTGCGTTGGTATATTTAGTTCGTTTTCATATAGTTGGAGATTACACACAAGACCAAGAATATGTAATGGACAATACTTTAGCGGAGAAACAAGTAGAAGAATACAATAAAACCGCTCCAGATTTAATGAATAAAGAAAAAGTTACTTTACTTACTGAACCTGCTGCATTAGCCGAAGGAAAAGCCATTTTTACAACCAATTGTGTGCTTTGTCATAAAGCAGATGGTGGTGGTGCCATTGGTCCAAATTTAACAGATAAAAATTGGATTTTAGGTGGTGGTATTAAAAACCTATTTAACACTATTACTGAAGGTGGTCGACCTGGAAAAGGAATGGTAGCTTGGAAAGAAAGTTTAAAACCAACAGAAATTCAAAAAGTAGCAAGTTACGTTTTATCGCTTCAAGGTTCAAAACCAGCTGCTGGAAAAGCACCAGAAGGAGATGTGTGGAATGAAGAAGGAGTAGTAACCACTGCTGAGTTGATCGTAACCGATACTATTGCAAAAAAATAATAACAGTTTGAGTATGCAATAGTGTGCCTAAATTTGTTTGAGCTGAACTGCTAAATACAAATAAAGATGTCGAATATTGAAGATGATAGTTTCCGTGACTCCATTGGAACTATAAATGAAAAAGGAAAGAGAAAATTTATTTTTCCAAAGAAACCCCAAGGTAAATATTACGATAGAAGAAAGTTGCTAAGTTATGTATTATTAACGTTTTTACTTTCAAGCCCGTTTATTAAAATAAATGGAAATCAGTTCTTATTATTTAATGTATTAGATCGTAGATTCAATATTTTTGGAATGCCGTTTTGGCCCCAAGATTTTTATTTGGTGGTGATTTTAATGATTACAGGTGTAGTTGGATTAACTTTATTTACAGTAGCTTTTGGTCGTATATTTTGTGGTTGGTTTTGTCCGCAAACTATTTTTATGGAAATGGTTTTCAGACGAATTGAATATTGGATTGATGGGGATAGAGGTGCTCAAATAAAATTAGAAAGCCAAGAATGGAACGCAGAAAAAATTAGAAAACGTGTATTAAAATGGTTTGTGTTTTTAATTATTTCCTTTGGTATTGCCAATGTGTTTTTAGCTTATTTAGTAGGAAGTGATACGCTTGAAGCCATGATTGTTGAAGGTCCGTTAAGTAATGTAAAAACATTAGTGGTGTTATCTATTTTTACAGGTATCTTTTATTTTGTTTTTACTTGGTTTAGAGAACAAGTTTGTATTATTGCTTGTCCTTACGGAAGGTTACAGGGTGTTTTGTTAGATAATAAATCCATTGTTGTAGCTTACGATTATGTTCGTGGAGAAAATGAAAACGGAAGAGCTAAATTCAAAAAAAATGAAGACAGAATAAAGCAAAAAATTGGAGATTGTATTGATTGTCACCAATGTGTAAATGTTTGTCCTACTGGAATTGATATTCGTCACGGAACACAATTAGAATGTACCAATTGCACCGCTTGTATGGATGAGTGCGATTTGATGATGGAGAAAGTAAACTTACCAAAAGGATTAATACGTTACGCAAGTGAAGTAGAAATTTCTAAAAAGGAAACGTTTAAATTAACTACCAGAATGAAAGGGTATAGTGCCGTTTTAGTAATTTTAACTACAGTGATGATTTCAATGATTTTATTGCGAACAGAAGTAGATACTAAAATATTAAGATTATCAGGTCAGCTATACGAAGAAAAAGGGAAAAACATCAGTAATGTATATACGTACAGAATCATTAATAAAACGAATGATAATTTAAAAAACATAACATTTAAGTTAATTCATCCAAAACAAGGTACCCTTAAGTTAGTAGGAAATTCTATTTTACATGTTGAAAAAGCCAATGCTGCTACAGGAACTTTATTTGTTGAAATTCCATTGGTTTTATTGGTAACGGATAATACAAAAATTAATATAGAAGTCCATCAAGGAAATAAATTAATTGAAACAATTACTACAAATTTTTTAGGTCCAAGAACATTTAATTAAAACAACAACAATTATGAAATTTAACTGGGGAACAGGCGTGATTATAGGTTTTGGAAGTTTTATGACGTTTATATTGTTTTTTGTGTTTTTGGTGCAATCAAATTCAAAATACGATAATGAACTGGTTGCAAACGATTATTACAAACAAGAGAGTAAAGTTCAAAGTGATATTGAAAGTCAAGAACTTTCTAACGCTTTAAAAACAAAATTAAAGGTAGTAAAAACTACAGAAGGCATTCAAGTATATTTTCCTGAAGATATTGAGTATAAAAAAATAAAAGGAACTATTTCCCTATACAGACCGTCTAATCAAAAGTTGGATTTTGAAATGAAAATTTCTTTATCAAGTCCAATAATGCTCATACCTAATCATAAATTGATTGGCGGTCTTTGGGAAATATCTATAAATTGGCAAGTTGATGAATTCTCGTATTTAAACAAAGAAACAGTTTATTTTTAATTTCCGATTTGAATTATAGAAAAAATGCTTTATTCTGCACTAATATTTGGTTTTATAAGTAGTTTACATTGCGTAGGTATGTGTGGACCAATTGCCATGATGCTTCCAGTGGATAAGGGTAATTCGTTAAAAAAATGGCTGCAAATTGCTACTTATCAATTGGGTAGAGTAGTGGCATATACTTCTTTAGGTTTGCTTTTTGGTATTTTGGGTTCCGGGTTTTTCTTCGCAGGATTTCAACAACAGCTTTCAATAGTTGTTGGAATTTTTATGATTATTGTTGCCATTATTCCCGAAAAAAAATTTGCAGCATATAATTTTTCAAAACCCATTTATAGTATTATCAGTAAAGTAAAATCTCAATTGGGTTCACAATTTAAAAACAAAACGTTTAAATCGTTATTTTTGATTGGACTTTTAAATGGGTATTTACCTTGCGGAATGGTTTATGTTGCTCTGTTTGGCGCTATGGCTATGAATCATATATTTTTAGGAAGTTTGTATATGATTTTATTCGGATTAGGTACCATTCCTTTAATGGCTGTTGTTGTAAATTTTTTTAAAAGCACCTCGTTTACTTTTTATGCTAAATTTCAAAAAGCAATTCCTGTTCTTATGATTTTTATGGGAATATTATTTATTGTAAGAGGTTTTGGATTAAATATTCCTTATTTTTCTCCAAGTACCATGAATTTACATATTCAGTCAGAGGTGAATTGCCATTAAATTTATATTACACCGTCATTGAAAATAATTCTGTTTGAGGCGCTGCTCTTTTTAGTCTTAAATCGAAAGCCATGCAAATATTTCTAACATACGCTTTTCCTAAATCGGTCACAGTTAATTTTTTAGTTTCAATATAAAGTAAGCCATCTAATTGCATTTCGTATAAAGAATCTAGAACATCATATATTTCTGGAAAAAAGGTGTCTTTGTTATTCCAAGAAGTTTCAAAATGACACATTAAATTTAAAATATGTTTCCTAATTATCACATCTTCGGAAGTTAAATGATGTCCTCTAAGTACAGGTAAATTTTTAGTATTAATTTTTTGATAATAGCTTTCTAACGATTTTTCATTTTGTGCGAAACTATTCCAACTATCACTAATGGAAGATACACCTAAACCAATCATTAGATTCGTTTTCGAAGCGGTATATCCCATAAAATTCCGATGTAATGTTTTGTTTTTAAATGCTAAATACATTTCATCGGTGGTTAGAGCAAAATGATCCATGCCGATTTCAAAATAACCAATTTCAAGTAACATTTTCTTACCTAATTCATATAATTGTCTTTTTGTATCACTTTGAGGAATGTCTTCATCATTAAAACCTCGCTGTCCGTTTCCTTTTAACCAAGGTACGTGCGCATAACTGTAAAACGAAATTCTATCAGGTAAAAGTGATTTTGTTTTTAAAATTGTATCTTCAATATTTTCTAACGATTGAAAAGGTAATCCGTAAATTAAATCGTGTCCAATTGAGGTATAACCAATCTCTTTCGCCAATAAAGTTACTTTTGATACATTATGAAAAGATTGAATTCTATGAATAGCTATTTGTACTTTTTCACTATAATCTTGTACGCCAAAACTCACTCTTCTGAAACCTAAATTATATAATGTTTGCAAATGTTCTTTTGTTGTATTGTTTGGATGTCCTTCAAAACTAAAAATGTAGTTTTCAGCTTTGTTTGCTGTTTCAAAAATACCTTCAACTAATAAAGTTAAATTTTCTGTTGAGAAGAATGTTGGCGTGCCACCACCTAGGTGAATCTCTTTTAAATTAGGCTTTCTTGAAAATAAGTTGCAGTACAAACGCCATTCTTTTATTACGGCTTGTATATAAGGTAATTCTACCTCATGACGTTTCGTAATTCGTTTGTTACATCCACAAAAAGTGCATAGACTTTCACAAAAAGGCAAATGAATATATAAACTTATGCCATCTGTTTGATTCGAAACTTTAAAAGTATCAATAAGATTTTCTGTCCATTTTTTTTCTGTAAATTGATCCTCACTCCAAAACGGAACTGTTGGATAACTAGTATATCTTGGACCGGGTACATTATATTTTTGTATCAATGAAGGCATAACTAAATAAATTTACCACAAAATTATAGGTATTCACGCTATATTTTTATGATAAATGTCATGCAAAAAAAGAATGTTGACTTGAAATATAAAATAGTTTTTGTAACCTAATTAGGTATTTGAACAAATTAATTCTTTAATTAACGTTCTAATTTTTGGTTCGGCTTTTTTTGCTGCTTTCAACACTTCTTCATGTGATACATTTTCCATATTTTCTTCATTTCCCATATCGGTAATAACAGAAATCCCAAACGTTTCCATATCCATATGTCGGGCAACAATTACTTCAGGAACGGTACTCATACCTACACAATCGCCGCCAATATTTTTTATCATTTTATATTCGGAAAGCGTTTCATAAGTTGGACCTTGTAGTGCAACATATACACCTACTTCTACGTCTATATTTTTTGCAGCGGCAATTTCTTTAACTTTTTCAATCATATGGTGACTGTATGGTTCACTCATATTTACAAATCTTGGTCCTACTCGTTCATCGTTTATTCCACGTAAAGGATGTTCTGGCATCATGTTAATATGATTTGTAATCAAAACAATAGTGCCTACTTTATATTTTGAATTTACGCCTCCAGAAGCATTAGAAACAATTAATTTAGAAACACCCAAATATTTCATTACCCGAATTGGAAAAGTAACTTCTTTCATTGTGTGTCCTTCGTAATAGTGAAATCGACCTTGCATCGCGATAACTTTTTTAGAACCTACCTTACCAAATAATAAAGCACCTTTGTGTCCAGCAACTGTAGAATTTGGAAAATTAGGGATCTCAGAATATGGAATGGTAAATTCAATAGAAATATCATCTGCAAAATCTCCTAAGCCTGAGCCTAGAACCACTCCATACTCTGGAGTGAAATTTGTTTTTGCTTTTATGAATTCACAAGTTTCGTAAATTTGATTTAACATATTTTGGAGTATCTAGTTCCTCAAATATACAAAAAAAATTTAGTGTTATAATAAGAAAAATAGAATAACTTACAAGTAACATTCACTAAAGAAATTTCATAATTAAATGATTTGGACAAATGTTTAAATTTCTAATTAAATTTTTAAAATTGATTTTAGTTTGCCTACGGAGTATTAAAATTATTCCTTACGTTTTTGAATCCAAAATACTATTTATTTGTTTTTTGAATTTTGTTATTTATTCTAAAAGGATTTAACTTTTATGTGTATTAGTCTATTTAATTCATTAAAAAACATAATAGTTATTTGAAACGATAAACTTAACCCAAAGTATATTGTATATAGTAACCATATATTGATTGTAAAACTTTATTTTCCAAATGACTAATCAGAATACCTAAATTCCTTCTTTTACTTCTATTAAAGGAACAGTCACAGTATTTTGATTTTGGAAACCAAAAGTATAAACCCAATCCATAGCCTATATATCTTCAACAAAAAATGAATTATTTTAAAGTATTTAAGAGTCTGTTGTAGATATATCTTCAAAAAAAATGATTAATAAAATAAAAAAAGAGGACAAATCCTTGAAAAATTGGACTTGTCCTCTTTAGTGGAGTCGGAGAGAATCGAACTCTCGTCCAAACAAGCCATCAAAAAGCGTTCTACATGTATAGTTTTTGTTTAGATTTTCGACAAAATAGCTTGGCCAAAAACAGCCACTATTTGCTTAACTTTATAAATGTCAGAGCGGATTTAAAGTTTTACCATTCCTAGGTTTATTTTTACCATTCCTCTTAATCAACCGCCACAAACCAAGGCTTTTGAGAGAAATCCAGCTTCCCAACCTGGTTGGGACATGGCATTATCGTACTATAATTCGGATTATGCAGCTAAAGCGTAAGTATTTTCGCCGTTTAAAAAGTGTGTATCATTGATATTAACGAGCCAAAAATACAATGCTCGACATGCTTACTAATTAGTGCCACTTGCTGTCAAAACCAGTCGACCCCATATTCATTTAATTTCGTTACTATTAATTACGCAACTTTAAATTAAATGGATGCCAAAATTACAATAAATTATTCAAGAAGAAAAGTTTTATACTCAAAATCAAAAATGTTATATTTGTAAAGTAATACAAGTAAATTGTGTTAAAAAAATACAAAAAGCCCTAAACCTATATTAAATGAAATTCGGAATTATTAAAGAAAGAAAAAATCCGCCAGATAGAAGAGTCGTTTTCTCCCCTTCAGAACTTTTACTTGTAAAAAAACAGTTTCCAAATGCTGAATTTAAAGTGGAATGTTCTGATATACGCGTTTTTACAGATGCAGAATATATAGAAAACGGATTTGAAGTTTCAGAAAATATGGACGATTGTGACGTGTTACTTGGTGTAAAAGAAGTTCCTGTTGAAGCATTAATACCAAATAAAAAATATTTTTTCTTTTCTCATACGATTAAAAAACAAGCTTATAATAGAAAATTATTGCAAGCATGTATAGATAAAAATATCGAATTGTATGATCACGAAACAGTTGTAAATGAAAAAAACACGCGATTAATAGGTTTTGGAAGATATGCTGGAATTGTAGGAGCATACAACGGAATTAGAGCATTCGGATTAAAATTCGAGATTTTTACATTACCAAAAGCAGAAACATTAGCCAATCAAAACGCCTTGATTTCACAACTTAAGAAACCTTTTTTACCACCAATAAAAATTGTATTAACAGGAAAAGGCAAAGTGGCTTTTGGTGCCAAAGAAATGTTAGATGGCATGAAAATCAAAGAAGTTTCTGTAGCAGATTACTTATCAAAAACGTATACTTATCCTGTGTATACGATGATTGATGTTCAGGATTATAATCGTCATCAATCCGGTATTGAATTTAATAAAGCAGAATTTTATTCAAATCCACAACATTTTATCTCTAATTTTGAGCGTTTTACAAAAGTTTCAGATATTTTTATGGCAGGACATTTTTATGGAAATGGTGCGCCAGAAATATTAACACAAGACATGTTAGCTGCTCCAAACTGTAAAATTAAAGTGGTTGCTGATATTTCATGTGATATCGCTGGTCCGATTGCTTGTACGTTACGAGCTAGTACAATTGCTAATCCATCTTATGGTTATTTAGCTAGCGAACATAAAGAAGTGGATATGTTTCATCCCAGTGCAATTGTGGTAATGGCAGTAGATAATTTACCTTGTGAATTACCGAAAGACGCCAGTGAAGGTTTTGGAGAAATGTTTTTAGAACATGTTATTCCTGCTTTTTTTAATGAAGATGCTTCAGGTGTTTTGGGTAGAGCAAAAATTACTGAAAATGGAAAACTTACTCCACGATTTGCGTATTTGCAAGATTATTTAGATAACCAAAACTAGTTTATACCGCACTTTTTTATAAGTTCATTAATTAATTTTAACAACTACATTTAATAGTAACTATACAAAAACACAACTATAACGTTTTCGTTTAAAATTAATTTCTGTTTTTATAATTTAATGACATAATATTTTGTTATTTAGCAATTAACTAAACTAAAAACTATTAATATAACAAACTTTTTTTATGAACACAGAAAATAAACAAACAAATTACCCCGCATTATATACCCTAATTACGGTATTTTTCTTTTGGGGATTTATTGCTGCAGGAAATAGTATTTTTATTCCATTTTGTAAAAACTTTTTTTCTTTAGATCAATTTCAATCTCAACTAATTGATTTTGCTTTTTATACAGCCTATTATATTGGTGCTTTATTGCTTTTTGCTATGGGAAATAGTTCTGGAAAAGACATTGTTGGAACTTGGGGTTATAAAAAAAGTATAGTATATGGTTTGCTTTTCTCTGCATTAGGCGCTGGAGCAATGATTATTGCTGTAGAAGCTAGTTTGTATGCTGGAATGTTAGTTGGATTATTTATAGTAGCCTTAGGGTTTTCTTTACAACAAACCGCTGCCAATCCTTTTGCAATTTTATTAGGTAATCCTAAGACGGGTGCAAGCAGAGTAAATTTAGGTGGTGGAATTAATTCTTTAGGAACTACAATTGGTCCGATTTTAGTTGCATTTGCTTTATTTGGAAGTGCCAAAGCCGTTTCAGATGAGCAAATTAAAAGTTTGCCTTTAGATAAAGTAGTAATCTTGTATATAGTTGTTGGTTTATTATTTGTTGGCTCGGCAGCATTATTCTTTTTTTCGAAAAAAGTTCCAGCAGGAATTGCTACAGAACCAATGGAAAAAGCCAATAAAGCGTTAAGAACTTTGGTAATTATGACGGTTTTGTTAGCAGTAATGTTTACACCAATTTTTCAAAGTTATAAAAGTGCTGAAGCTATAAAAATTGAGACTTTAAATAAAGAAATTGATAAAGCAAAAGAAACGCTAAAAGTTGCTAAATTCACACAAGAAGGTTTGATAATTCATAATGCAGCTATTACTCAAAAAGAAACTGAAGTTGCAACATTAAAAGTTCCTTTGGAACAATCTCGTATGTTATGGCTTTCAGGTGCATTATTAGTTGTTTTAGGTGGAATTTTATATTCCTATTTATCAGCTAAGAAAAATGTAAATGGTTGGGGAGCGATGCAATATCCGCAATTGGTTTTAGGTATGTTAGCCATTTTCATTTATGTTGGAGTTGAAGTGGCAATTGGAAGTAATTTAGGTGAATTATTAAAATTACAAGAATTCGGAAGTATGCAGTCTTCTGATATTGCGCCCTATATTTCTATGTATTGGGGTGGATTAATGATTGGTCGTTGGGCAGGAGCTATCTCTGTTTTCAATTTACAAGGTGCTAAAAAAACAATTGCTTTAATTATTGTTCCCTTAATTGCTTTTGCTGTGATTATGGGAGTTAATATTGTTTCTGGAAAAGATATGAGACCTTTATATTATTATGTGATTTGTATTTTTGTTCAAATTATAGCTTTCTTTTTGAGTAAAGATAAACCAGCAAAGACACTAATGATTTTCGGAAGTTTTGGTATAATTGCTATGTTAGTTGGATTGTTTTCAACAGGAACAGTTGCAATTTATGCCTTTTTAGCGGGAGGATTAGCTTGTAGCATTATGTGGCCTGCTATTTTTAGTTTATCAATAATTGGTTTAGGAAAATATACATCACAAGGTTCTGCATTTTTAGTAATGATGATTTTAGGTGGTGGTATTATTCCTCCAATTCAAGGAAAATTATCTGATATTATTGGTATTCACCAATCTTATATTGTGGCTGTAGTTTGTTTTTCATACTTAACTTTATTTGCCATTTTGGTAAAAGGAATTCTGAAAAAACAGAATATTGATGTTGATGCCATTGAAGTAGAAGGAAGTCATTAATTAAGTTACCAATATTTAATTTCTTACAATTTTCATGAGTGAAATAAATAAAGAGAATTTTTATCATATTTATATTTTATTGAAGGATAAAATACGATTTGAATCAGAATTAATCGATAATGATATTTCATTTCATTATGATGAATCTCAAATTCAGACAGATAATTCTTTTAGATATCATTTGTTTGAAAAAGATAAAATTGAAATTGATAAAATTTTAATTGAAAATAAAATTATTACAAATGATGAAACAACAAGAATTATTGATTATAGAGATAATTCTAAAATAAATAAAGTATACATTTTATTTGTAATTGTTATTGTTTTAGTCATTTTGATTTTTGATTATGTTAAATAAAAAAAGTCCGTCAGAGTTACTTCTTACGGACTTTTTTATTAGTATTTTGTAATCTAGATTTTAAATATCCCTCCAAAGGCAATCATACTTTGTAGAAACCAAAAGTTTTGTTGTGCTTTGTCTGCTGCGTCAAATGTGGTACGAATGTCGTTCATTTGAATATAACCTGTTTTCAATTCGGTTTGAATGAAATAATGTTTGAAAAACGTAAAAGTCAATCCCGCTTTTGCTGAAACTCCAAAGCCTGATAAATGAAATTCATCATGTCTTTCTTTGGCAAATAATTTTGTATTCGTTTTAGGTAGTAAAATTCCTGCACCTAAACCTTCTGATAAATTAATTTGAAATTTATCTGTATTTGGTAAGTTAAACCATTTTGAGATATCATCTACACGTGTAATTTCAGAATTAATATAATTTAACCCGTCTGTGTGTTCAAATGTCAAAAACTTCTCGGTAAGTAACACTTGGTTTCCTGGTAAACTTTCACCAAAAGTGCCTTCGTTTGGATAATTCCCGGTATAGCTTACCACTTTATCTTGTTGCATTACGTATTTCATATGATCCACTCCCACAGAAATATTATAATGGTCATTAAAAAAATAACCCATTCTAAAATTGGTTTGCGGAATCGTCATTCTAGAAGGATTTACATAATCTACATGATATCCTTTTGGTTTGTCTTGAGCGGTTACGTTATTTAATGTAAAATCATAATCAGCACCTGTAAATCGTATATCTGAAGTAGAGTAGTAGGCTCTATTTCCTCCCCAATAAAAAAAGAATTTTCCTTTATTATGTGCGGTATATTTTTCTCTTTGGATTGGTAAATCTACTGAGTTTTCAGTTTGCGCGAAACTTGTTAGTGAAAGTAAAGCAATAATTAGCGTTAAAATTTTTTTCATTTGGGTACGTTGTATGATGTTTTAAAACTTGTTAATAGTTTGTCTGATGGCTACTAACTTGGTCATTAAACCTTCAAAATAGTCTAAATGCAACATATTTGCACCATCACTTTTAGCATTTGCAGGATCGAAATGGGTTTCAATAAAAATTCCATCTACGCCTGTAACAATTCCTGCTTTGGCGATAGTTTCAATCATATCTGGTCTTCCTCCAGTTACACCACTGGTTTGATTTGGTTGTTGTAAAGAATGCGTCACATCTAAAACAGTAGTTCCAAATTCTTTCATTGTTGGAATACCTCTAAAATCTACAATCATATCTTGGTAACCAAACATGGTACCTCTATCGGTAATCATAAAATTCTCATTCCCACAATCCTTTACTTTTTGAGCTGCGTGTTTCATGCTTTCCGGACTCATAAATTGTCCTTTTTTCAAATTTACTGTTTTACCTGTTTTGGCAGCAGCAACAACTAAATCCGTTTGACGAACCAAAAATGCAGGAATTTGCAAGACATCTACATACGCAGCCGCCATTGCAGCATCTTCGTTGGTATGAATATCGGTTACAGTTGGAACTCCAAATTCTTTTGAAACTTTTTCAAGTATTTTTAGTGCTTTTTCATCTCCAATACCCGAAAAACTATCAATTCTTGAACGATTTGCTTTTTTGAAACTTCCTTTGAAAACAAATGGAATTTGTAAATTATCTGTAATGCTAACTAATTTTTCTGCAATTCGTAATGCCATTTCTTCGCCTTCAATGGCGCAAGGTCCAGCTAAAACGAAAAAATTACCGCTATTTGTATGTTTAATTTGTTGAATATTGTCTAAGTTCATTTTGTTAAATTTTAAGGTGCAAAGATAATAAAGTTAAGAGTTTAGTTATCAGAAGATGCTGTTTTTTTAATTGAAAATCCTTTTGGACACATTATTTTACCTTTTTCAAATGTATTCACGTATATTTTTTTATTTGAAGGTGTTCCGTCTAAATATATTTCATATAACACTAAAGTTCCAGCACCCATTTTATTGTGCTTACTAGGAAATGGGCAACACGTTTCTATAATTTTATAAGTTACTTTTTCTCCATTTGCACCCGTAAAGCTATTAAAAAAACGATTCACGTTTTGGTTGTTGCTGTTTTCATAGCTAGAAAACCCTAAATTTATTGGATAAAATTCACTATATCCGTATTGCATATCAGTGGCTGTTTCCAATAATTCAAATTGTCCTGCAACAATTTTAGGTAAAACAGCTGTGTCATCAATATTTTGAATGGTGTTTTTTGTACTTACACATGACACGCAAAGTATAAGAATGAAGCTAAGGTTGATTAACTTTCTCATGATTATTTATTTTTAGTTTTTACAAGTAATGCTGCTAAAGCTGCAAATATGATACCAAAAGATAACGTTCCAAAAGTTGCAAAAATCATATATGCGGTTATGTCAAACATAGCTTGTGCATTTTCTAGTTTCATTCCTTTAGAAACGGAATAGTTAATCATATTAGTAAAAAAATCTGGATTCACATACTTTAATGAAAAATATAGAGCAAATGGTGTCAAAATCATAGCGAAAATAGCTAAAATTACACCTGAAAGGAACCCTTGTTGCCAAGACATTATTCCATTGAAAAAGTTTTTTTTCTTATCTAATAAAAAAAGAATGTAAATTCCGAATATTAATATAAATACTAAATTTGTAAATACAGGATGATTGGCAATGTTTGTATCATGAAAACCTAAATATTTTTCTAGCTGAAACCACATAATTCCTAAAAAAGTATAGTATATTGCCCATTTAAATTCTATTTTAAATTTATTCATTTTTTGTATCTTTGAAAACGGTTTTAAAAAATCTGCAACAGCAAATAGCTGTTTCTAAATGTATTTCATTTATATACCTTTTTTTACAAAATAGTCATACATGAAATCGAAAACAAATATAGTAATTCATTAAATACAATTTAATAATTTATGGAAGTAATTCAAGGTACTTGGCACTGGGCTATTTCTGGCTTTTTAATTGGACTTATCATGTTAGTTTTAACTTATTTTGGTAAAACGTTTGGTATGTCTTCTAACTTAAGAAATATTTGTAGCATGACATTTGCTAAAAAGAAAATTGAATATTTTGATTTTGATTGGAAGGAGCAAAAATGGAACCTGTCTATTGCTTTAGGTGCAATAGTTGGTGGCTTTATTGCATCTTATTTTTTGATGGACCCTACACGTGTACTTCAAATTAATCCAAAAACAATTGCCAGTTTACAACAATTAAATATTGATGTACCTAATGGTAAATTAGGTCCTGATGCTTTATTTAGTCTTGAGAATGTATTTACATTAAAAGGATTTTTTGTTTTGCTATTTGGTGGATTTTTAATTGGTTTTGGAACTCCCTACGCTGGTGGTTGTACTTCTGGTCACGCTATTTCTGGTTTGAGTAATTTACAAATACCTTCTTTAATTGCAGTAATAGGCTTTTTTCTGGGCGGATTAATTTCGGCACATTTTTTAATCCCTTTAATTTTTGGATCCTAATGAAGTTAGTAAAGTTTTTTATTGTTGGCATTGTTTTCGGAATTGTTTTAACTAAAGCAGAAGCGGTTTCTTGGTACAGAATATATGAAATGTTTATGTTTCAAAGTTTTCACATGTATGGCATAATTTCAACGGCTATTTTTGTGGGTGTTTGCGGCATAATATTTATTAAAAAGAAAGAAATTCAAGGTTTTAAAGGCGCAGAAATAAAAATTCAAGATAAAGATTTTTCCTATTCAAGATATATTATTGGTGGTACCATGTTTGGATTAGGTTGGGGATTAGTTGGTTGCTGTCCGGGTCCGATTTTTATTTTAATAGGAAATGGTGTTTTGTCAATTTGCGTCGTATTATTAGGCGCACTATTAGGAACCTATATTTATGGTATTTTAAAAAATAAATTGCCTCATTAATTTTTTGTTAAAGTGATATTTATCACTTATTCATCTTTAAAATTGCCGTAAATTTATAGTCTAAATCATTAGTAATGAAAACAACAGTTCATATCCAAAATTTGAAATGCGGAGGTTGTGCCAACACGATTTCAAAAAAACTAAGTACACTAGATGATGTTTCACAAGTTAGTATAGAAGTGGAAGATAATTCCGTTACTTTTGAATATTCTGAAGCACATACTTTAGAGGTAGTAAAGAAAACGTTAGCTGACATTGGTTATCCCGAAGATGGTGAAGCCAATTCGTTAACATCAAAAGCCAAATCGTACGTGAGTTGTGCTTTTGGAAAAATAACATCATAAAAAAATGTTATTCTTGTCAATCTGAACTTGTTTCAGATTCTATAACTAATTACTCAAGATCCTGAAACAAGTTCAGAATGACAAAGCAAAAAAAAATCGACCAATTGGTCGATTTTTTATATGATTACAGCACTTAAACCTGCATCTTGCAGGGAAGCACATTGTGGCTTTAGTTTTGGTAGTTCTCCTGTTTTTACAGTACATTGTCCTTTATAATGCACTAAAATAGCACATTGTTCTGCTTGTTCCCAAGTATGGTCGCAAATTTTAACTAGTGATTCAATAACGTGATCAAAAGTATTTACATCATCGTTATATAAAACAATTTCGTTGTTAACACCAATGGCTTCTTCAACTAATACTTCTTCTAATGTTTCTGTTAATGTACTCATAACTAATAATTTATTATAATGTAAAATTACTAATTTTTATAATATTTCAAACCTAACCAATTGTTTCTTTCTTTTTTCGATTCAAAAGTTAGACCTAAGGTTTCGCAACATGCGTTTATGGCTTCAAAATCTTCTGTATAAAATCCGCTTAATAATAAAACTGAATTGTCATTCATGCAGTTTACATAAGTCGCCATATCGTTTAATAAGATATTTCTATTGATGTTGGCAATAAAAACATCGTATTTCTGACCGTCATTTAACCAAGATGCATCGCCTTCATATACAGAAATGTGTTTGCAAGTATTACGTTCTGCGTTTTCAATTGAGTTTAAATAACACCAATTATCAATATCCACGGCATCAATTGGATGTGCGCCTTTCATTTCAGCTTCTTTCCC
>CAZQGY010000023.1:0-38616 GCA_964593435.1 uncultured Flavobacterium sp.
GGAGGGATTTGTCTATTCAAGTTAATCCTAATGATGCATTGGCAAAAGAACGTCACCAATCTTTTGGTAAAACAGAAATGTGGTATGTAATACAAGCTGATGTAAATGCAAGATTGGTTGTTGGATTTAAAGACAAAACAAATAAAAAAGAGTATCAAGAACATTTAGAAAATAAAACATTAGTCACCATCTTAAATGAAACACCTGTAAAAGAAGGCGATGCTTTTTTTCTAGAAACAGGTACAGTTCATGCTATTGGTGCCGGTGTTTTAATTGCAGAAATTCAACAAACTAGCGATATTACGTATCGTTTATATGATTGGGATAGGGTAGATGCAAATGGAGAGGGTAGAGAGTTGCATACGGATTTAGCACTAGATGCTATAAATTTTGAAACTACAAATACAAAGATAAACTACAAAAATACAGCAAATAAGTTAGTTACTTTAGTAGAATGTCCGTTTTTTAAGACCAATATTTTACAAATTTCAGGAAAATACAATTGGAAAAAAACGAAAGAATCTTTTACGGTTTTGATGTGTACAAAAGGAAGCTTCACTATAAACATGCTGCATTTTCAAGCTGAATTTAAAAAAGGAGACACGCTATTAATACCAGCAATACTAGATGGTTTTCAAATTATTGGCGAAGTGTCTCTATTGGAAATTACAATTTAATTAGCAGCGTATTAATATATTGTTTACTTTTGCATCATAATTTTTAAAAATAACAAAATGGCAAGCGTTAAAAACTTGAAAAAAGAAATTAACTACGTTTTAGGAGATATCTTAAACATAGTATATATTTGGGAAATGACTTCTACGGGAAAACCAACTGAATCTTCAGAGGCTTTAGTAGGAGATATTTACGATACATTTGATGCATTAATGGTTAAAGTAAACCAAAAAAATGTTGAAAATAAAAAAGCACATTATAAATTAGTTAAAGAAGAATTCGAAGTTGCTGCAAATCAATTTGTTGCAAAAGTGAACGAATTAAACTAAAAAAAAATCGCAAAAAAAACGATTATTTTTTTGCAAATTAAATTATCAAGACTATATTTGCACTGCAAAATGAGTCGCCGGTGTAGCTCAGCTGGCTAGAGCAGCTGATTTGTAATCAGCAGGTCGTGGGTTCGAGTCCCTCCACTGGCTCAAAAAAGGCAATCGAAAGATTGCCTTTTTTTTATTTGTATTTATTGTAATTTAAAATACTAAATTGATTAAAATAAAAAATGCTTTCTTAGAAAGCATTTTTTATTTTAAATATCATCAAAATCAATATCTGTATAACTAGTTGAAGAAGTTGTTGTTTCTTCAGAACTTGTATAGTCTACTCCATCAGATTCTTTTTTAAAATCTTTTTGGTGTCTTTCTGAAATAACTTCTTCTCCTTTATGGTTAATTACATATTCTGTCATTTCACTTAAAATTTCATTAAAAGAAGCAAAATCTTCTTTATATAAATAAATTTTATGTTTCTTAAAATGATACGAACCATCTTCTTCTGTAAATTTTTTACTCTCTGTAATGGTAATGTAATAATCGTCGGCTTTTGTAGCTCTAACATCAAAGAAGTACGTTCTTCTTCCTGCTCTTAATACCTTAGAAAAAATGTCTTTTTCTAATAATTCTTTGTCATTCATAATCCTTCGTTCAATTATTAGTTGTTTTAGTGTTTCAAAAATCTAAAAAAAAACTTTATTAAACAATTTTTTTAAGCATTTTCTTTTTCAGAAAGTTGTTTTATGAATAAATCTTTATAAAAGCCTTCTTCTTTTACAAGTTCATTGTGAGTGCCTTGCTGAACAATTTTTCCTTCTTCTAAAATAATAATTTTATTTGCATTTTTAGCTGCAGATGCTCGATGCGTAACAATAATAGTGGTTTTGTTTTTGAAAATAGTTTTAAAATTAGTTATTATTTTCTCTTCTGTTTCGGTATCAACGGCACTTAAGCAATCGTCTAAGACTAAAATAGGTGCTTCTTTAATAATTGCTCTTGCAATAGAAACACGTTGTTTTTGCCCGCCAGATAAAGTAATTCCTCTTTCTCCTAAAATGGTATCATATTTATTCGTAAACAATTGAATATTGTCATCTACTACGGCCATTTTTGCTGCTTCAATAATTTCATTATCAGTAGCATCTTCTTTGCCGAATTTTATATTGTTTTTTATGGTATCAGAAAACAGGAACGGGTCTTGTGTAACAATACTCATGCTTTTTCGTAAATGATATAAATCGTAATCTGCTAAATCTCTATCGTCAATTTTAATTTTAGAAATTCCAGTCACGTCATGAATTCGGGTTAATAAAGATAATATTGTAGATTTTCCAGAGCCTGTTTTTCCTAAAATCGCTATGGTTTCTCCTTTGTTAATTGTAAAGTTGACATCCGTTAGTGCTTTTATGTTTGTGTCGTCGTAGGTGTAACTTACATTCTCAAAAGAGATTTTTCCTTTAATTGGAGTGGTAATTATTCCTGTATTTTGAATTTCTGGTGTTTCAGTTAAGAATTCATTGATTCTTTTTTGTGATGCTTCTGCTTCCTGAACTAATGAAGAAACCCAGCCAAATGAAGCCACAGGCCAAACTAACATTCCTATGTATAGTAAAAACTTTGCTATAACACCAATATCTTTTATTTCCCCGTTAACATACATTTGCCCGCCAACAAAAATTACAATTAAATAACTTAATCCAATTAATAATATCATTAGAGGTCCAAATAAGGCGTTTGTTTTGGCTAACGCTAAGTTTTTTTCTTTACTAATTTTAGACAATTTAATGAATTCATTATTTCTATCATTTTCAAGGGCATATGCTTTTATTACTCTGATTCCAGAAAAAAATTCTTGTGTAAAAGAGGAAAGCGTAGATAGATTTTCTTGATATTCGGTACTTTTTTTATTGATTCTTTTGCTTAAAACAAAAATACTATAAGATAAAATGGGTAATGGAAGCAAGCAATATATGGTTAGTTTTACGTTTACTGCCGACATACTTATGATGATTGCAACAAATCGTATAATCGTATTTATGGTATACATCACCGCTGGCCCTACATACATTCTTACTTTTCCAACGTCTTCACTAATACGATTCATTAAATCGCCAGTTCTGTTTTTTTTGTAAAAATTTTGAGAAAGGTTTTGGTAATGATTGAATATTTCATTTTTAAGATCAAATTCTACAAAACGAGACATAACAATCAAGGATTGACGCATTAAAAAGGTCAAAAAACCTGCAATTAGCGTGCATAATACAATTAGTGTAATATTTTTAAAGAGTTCGTTTTTTAAAATAACAGTGTCTTTGTTATCTGATTTCAAAAACGTTTCAATTAAGGAAATCGATTTCCCAACTAATTCTGGAGTGTATAATGCAAATATTTGTGCCACAATAGTGATGACAATTCCAAATAAAAAGCGGTATTTATATTTTATGAAATATTTATTTAAATATTGTAATTCTTTCATTTAAAGTAATGTAATTAAAAGTAAATTTAATTTTGTTAGTTAATTTATGGTTTTTTCTATTTTATGTTTAAAGCTTGTAATTATTGTATTCGTAAAAATAAAATAAAAAACAAGAATTATATATAATTTATCCATATTTTTGCGACTTATTATTGATAAAAAATCAAATATACTCATGACAACAGATATTATAAATTCAAATGAACTACATAAAGTAGATCCGGTTTTTGGTCAAATTTCTTTTGACGGACACGAGCAAGTTGTTTTTTGTAATGACAAAGATACAGGATTAAAAGCAATTATTGGAATTCATAATACAGTTCTTGGACCTGCTCTTGGAGGTACTAGAATGTGGAACTATGCAAACGAGTGGGAAGCATTAAATGATGTGTTACGATTATCTCGTGGTATGTCTTTTAAATCCTCTATTTCAGGATTGAATTTAGGTGGTGGAAAAGCAGTTATTATTGGTGATGCCAAAACTGAAAAAACGCCTGAATTGATGAGAAAATTTGGAGAATATGTGAATTCTTTATCAGGAAAATATATTACAGCTGAAGATGTGGGAATGGAAACCAAAGATATGGATACGGTAAGAGAAGTAACGCCTTACGTTACGGGAATTTCTGAAAGTAAAGGTGGCTCTGGAAATCCTTCTCCAATTACAGCGTATGGTGTTTTTATGGGAATGAAAGCGGCCGCTAAACACAAATTTGGAGTAGACACTTTAGCTGGAAAAAGCGTTTTAGTACAAGGAATTGGACATGTTGGTGAAGTTTTAGTACAACATTTAACGAATGAAGGTGCTATTGTAACTATTTCTGATATTAATGAAAATAGATTACATGAAGTGGGTTCAAAATACGGCGCTAAAATTTTTAGTGGAAACGATTTATATAGTTTAGATGTCGATATTTATGCACCATGTGCTTTAGGCGCAACTATTAATGATGAAACCATTAGCAAAATCCAAGCAAAAGTAATTGCTGGGGCGGCTAATAACCAACTTGCAAATGAAGTAATTCATGGCAAATTATTAAAAGAAAAAGGAATTTTATACGCTCCTGATTTCTTAATTAATGCGGGTGGTGTAATTAATGTGTATTCTGAGTTAGCAAATTTAACATCTGCTCAAGTTATGGAAAAGACAGAAAATATTTACCATACTGCAATGGATATCTTTACCTTATCAGATGTTCAAAATATTACTACACATCAAGCCGCATTAAATATTGCTCAAAAAAGAATTGATGACAGAAAAAAAGAATTACAAAACAAATAATTCTTTAAAATAAAAAATTGTAAATTTGTCCCGAAATAAAACAATAATTATTTCGGGATAATTTTTTTAAAGTTCTTAGCCATGCTTAACAGAAGACATTTTAGAGTAAAAGTGATGCAAACCATCTATGCCATGCATAGACACGAATCAGATTCATTAGATAAAGAAGAAAGATTTTTATTACAAAGTATTGAAAATTCTCAAGATTTATATTTAGTAATGCTTTCCATTTTCAATGAATTACAACTCAAAGAAAAAGCATATTTAGAACTAGCATCTAAAAAACATTTGGCTACAAAAGAAGAACAAAATCCTAACCTTAAGTTTGTAAATAATAGCTTTTTTAAAATTTTAGGTAATCATATTACCTTTTATGATAAATTAGAAGAAAGAAAAATTGACAATTGGAAACGTAATGACGATTGTATTATTTTCCTTTTAGAAGCAATTAAATCATCAGATTTGTACAAACGCTATATGGCAGTTGAAACATCAGAATTTAAGAAAGATATTTTCTTTATATATGATGTTTTTAATGAGATTATTGCCCCAAACGAAAAATTATATGACTATTTAGAAGATTATAAAATTACATGGGTTGATGATATTCCAGTAATTAACACCTTACTTTCTAAGCAAATAAAATCGATAAAAAGTTTCGATGATTCTTTAGAATTGCCAGTTGTTTTTAAAGATTTAGATGACAAAGAATTTGTGAGAAATTTATTTAGAAAAACAGTTTTAAATGAATTGGAATTTGCAGCTACATTTGAAAATAAAACACCAAATTGGGATAAAGAACGTATTGCAGAATTAGATACTATCATCCTTAAAATGGCAATTTGCGAATTGTTAAAATTCCCATCAATTCCTGTAAAAGTTACTTTAAATGAATATTTAGAAATTGCTAAAGAATATTCTACACCAAAAAGTAGTATATTTATCAATGGAATTTTAGATAATTTAGTCAAAGATTTTCAAGCCGAAGATAAGATTAAAAAAGCGGGTAGAGGATTATTATAAATTAATGATTATGAAAAAAACAATTAGAATTTTTGTAGCAGCTTCATTGTTAATTACTTGTTCGTGTAAAAAAGAAGTGACTACAGAACAAGATATTACACGTAGCTTACAAGAAAATGCAAAAGCACCAAAAACTAAAGTAACATTTGATAAAATCGTTCATGATTTTGGTGAAATTAAACAAGGTGAAATTGTTTCTACAACTTTTACTATTAAAAATGTAGGTGAGAATGATTTGTTTATTGTTGAGGCACATGGTTCATGTGGTTGTACGGTTCCAGAAGTTACTAAAGAGGCTATTGAGCCCGGACAATCAGCGCCAATTCATGTAAAATTTGATTCTAACGGGAAATCTGGTGAAGTTACAAAATCAGTCATGATTACCTGTAATACAGCAAAAATTGTTGAAACTATTAATATAAAAGCAAGTATTAAATCTAAATAAAAACGATATGAATCCAATGTTAATTGCACAGTTGGTATTAATGATAGGTGTATTTTACTTCTTAATCATTATGCCAAAAAACAAAAAAATAAAGTTAGAAAAAGAATTTTTAACCAATTTAAAAACAGGCGATAAAATTATTACAATCGCTGGAATTCATGGTAAAGTTTCAGAAATTGCCGAAACTACAATTGTTATGGAAACCATGTCAGGGAAATTAAAAATTGAAAAAAGTTCCATTTCTGCAGAAATGAGTTTAAAATTGAACGAGAAGAAATAATATTTTAAATTCCAAAAAATAAATTCCAAATTCCAAACTGAAAAAACAGTGGAATTTGGAATTTTTATTTTATGCTAAATCCAATTTTGGGATTTGGAATTTTTAAGTTGGAATTTATTTCTTATTCTGAATTGCGTTTAATTCTGCAATTTTCACAATTACTTCAACAGCTTTTTGCATACTTTCAACAGGAACATATTCGTATTTGCCGTGAAAGTTGTGTCCGCCAGCAAAAATATTCGGACAAGGTAATCCCATAAATGATAAACGCGAACCATCAGTACCTCCACGAATTGGCTTAATTAGTGGTTTGATGTTTAGCTCCTTCATAGCTTGTTCGGCAAGTTTTACAATATGCATTACGGGTTCTACTTTTTCACGCATATTATAATATTGGTCTTTTATTTCTAAAATAGCAATGTCTTCGCCAAATTGTTTTTGGTATTTTTTATTAATTTTAGCAACTACTTCTTCAACATATAATTTACGCTTTTCGAATTTTTTTCTATTATGATCTCTTATAATCAATTGCACTAAAGTATCTTCTATGCTACCTTGAATATTGGTAACATGATAAAATCCTTCGTAATTTTTTGTCGTTTCAGGAGTCTCGTCTTTCGGTAATTTAGAAATAAATTTATTCGCTAAAAGCATCGAATTGATCATTTTTCCTTTAGCATATCCTGGATGAACGCTTTTTCCTTTGAAAGTTATTTTTACTCCAGCTGCATTAAAATTTTCATATTCTAATTCGCCAATTTGACTTCCGTCCATCGTATATGCCCAATCTGCACCAAATTTTTCTACATCAAAATGATCTGCACCACGACCAATTTCTTCATCTGGTGTAAAACATACTTTTAACGCTCCGTGTTTAATTTCAGGATGTTGCACTAAATATTCCATTGCAGTCATAATTTCAGTAATTCCTGCTTTGTCATCTGCACCAAGTAGCGTAGTTCCGTCAGTAGTAATTAAAGTTTGACCTTTATATTGTAATAAATCTTTAAAGTAAGAAGGCGATAGGATGATGTTTTTCTCGGCATTTAAAACAATATCGCCACCATCATAATTTTTTATAATTTGTGGTTTTACATCTTTTCCAGTAAAATCTGGTGTAGTATCAAAATGCGAAACAAAACCAATTGTAGGTACTTCGTAATCTAGATTACTTGGTAAAGTTGCCATTACATAGGATTTGTCGTCAATTGAAACATCTGACAAACCTAATTGTTTTAACTCTTCAACTAATTTGTTTGCTAAATCCCATTGTTTAGCTGTACTTGGTGTAGAGTTTGATTCTGGATCCGATTCTGTATCCACAGTAACGTATCCTATAAAACGATCGATTATATGTTGCATTTATTTTGTTTTTATAGTGATGCAAATATAAATGTTTATGTTTAAAAGTTTAAAAGTTTAGAGATTTTATTTGTGTATTCGTATAGGAATTAGGTAACTTAAAATTAATTTTTAAAATTATAAGTAATTGTACCTACTTGTTTTTCAGCAGCAGTATCACTTGGTGTCCATTTTGTTTTTCGAGCAAAGTTTTTAGCTAATGCAATTAAGCAAGCATCTCCTGTTGTCCCTCTACCATTAGATACTCCAATAGTATTACCAGCCTTATCAACGGTAACCTCAATTACTACTTTTCCGAAAGAATTACATTCGTTACCAACTGCGGGTTGACTAATATTTCTTCTTCCTGCTAAACTATAATTGGCACCACCTGATCCACCACTTCCATTTCCGCCACCAGACCCTGAGCCATTTCCTGCTCCGTTGCCAGTGCCGTTTCCACTTCCATTTCCGCCACCTGTTCCACCTCCAGATCCGCCACTTCCATAATACCCGTTTGAATTGGCATTTCCGTTTGCGGAACCTTGATTTCCGTTTGTAGTACTATTTCCGTCACCACCTTTATTTTTACCTTTAATCATATTGCTTAAAGCGCTATTAGGTTTTTTTACAGGCGTTTTTGGAGTTTCTACTGGTTTTGTTTCGGTTGGTTTTTTATCTTTAGGTTTAATTTTTGATTTTGGTGGAGTAGGTACATCGGCACCTATATTATCTTGAGTTAATATATCTTCAGGAGTAGATTCTTCAGGTTCTGAATCCACATCTTTCATATTAACTTCTAAGGTTTCATTTAAATAATCATCCCCTTTTCCAAAATCGGTATCTCCATAATTTAGGGTAACACCGCCACCACCGCCACCTTGCGCTATCAATATTTCGGTTTTTCCATAAGGAGGCCAAAATCGGACAAATAATAGTAAAAGTACGATGCAGACTACAGAATGTGTAGTGATTACAATAGATTTATTAGAGTCAGAAAGTGTTGATTTCTTTAAAAAATGAATTAACAACCAAACTGAACCAATTAATAAAACCAGTAAAAGCAAGGTAAAATAGCCGTGCTCGTATAGAGTTTTAAGTAATTTTATAATTGATCTCATTTTTGGTTTTTTATATTAACGATTAAAAGTAATAAAAATTGTTGAAACAAAAAAACTAGGTTCAAAATAGTTTAAACCTAGTTTTTTAAAATTTAATTGATTTTTATTTTATACCAATTGTTTTAAAGCAATTTCATAAGCTCTAGCACTAATATTTGTTTTGCTAGCATTTACATCAAATGTTTTTTGAATGGCTTTTCCTATAATTTCAGAAGCATCATTAAAAATAGCTTCATCTGTCATTTGTACTTTTTTCTCCATAAAATAAGCAAAAACTCTTGCCATTCCACAGTTTGAAATAAAATCTGGAATTAAACTCACTTTATGGTCAGTTTCTTCCATTATAGGTCCGTAGAATATTTCTTTGTCGGCAAAAGGAACGTTAGCGCCACAAGAAATAACTTCTAAACCAGTGGCAATCATATGCTCTACATTGTCTTTAGAAACAATTCTTGAAGCGGCACACGGAGCAAAAATATGTGCCCCAATTTTCCAAATTTTATCATTGATTTCAGCAAAAGGAATCATTTGGTCAGAAACCAATTTGTTACCATCTTTATTTCTGAATAATTCTGTAATTTCTTCAAATGTAAATCCGTTTTCGTTTAATACACCACCATCTCTGTCAATAATTCCAACTACTTTTGCACCCATTTTTGCTAAATAAAAAGCAGCTGCAGAACCTACATTTCCAAATCCTTGTACAATGGCTTTTTTGCCTACGACACTTCCGCCATAAATCCCGTAAAAATGCTTTACAGCTTCTGCTACTCCGTAACCTGTAATCATATCGGCTACAGTATATTTTTTAGATAAATCTGGAGTAAATTCTCCATTTTCAATTACTTTGATAACACCTTGACGCAATTGTCCAATTCTATTGATTTTATCTGCTTCACTAGGTTTGAAATGTCCGTTGAAAACCCCTTCTTGTGGATGCCAAACACCACAATCTTCTGTCATTGGGATTACTTCGTGTATTTCATCTACATTTAAATCGCCACCCGTACCATAATAATTTTTCAATAAAGGAGAAACCGCTTTGTACCAACGTTCTAAAACACCTTTTTTTCGAGGATCTGCTGGATCAAAATTAATTCCAGATTTAGCGCCACCAATGGCAGGACCAGAAACTGAAAATTTTACTTCCATAGTTTTAGCTAATGAAAGCACTTCGTTTTGATCTAAACCTTTTCTCATTCGTGTCCCTCCGCCGGCTGCGCCACCACGTAATGAATTTATTACGGTCCAACCTTCTGCTTCTGTTTCAGGATCTTTCCAATTGAATACAATTTCTGGTTCTTTATTTTCGAATTTATGTAGTAAATCTTTCATGTTTTGATTTAAGGATTTTGATTTATTTTGCAAATATAATTGTAAAAAATGATTGCGAGAAATTATTAGTTAAAATACTTCGCCTGAGCTATGATTATGTGTAGCACCTGTCACACTTGCTAAAACGTTAATTTCGTTTCGTAATTTTAGCACGCCAAGTAAGGCGAAAATTAAAGCTTCTTTAAATTGTATGGTTTTCTCATCCGGAATAATTACTTCAATAGTTGGTAAGTAGTTTTTTATTCTTTTGATTAAAAATTCGTTGTATACGCCACCACCTGTAATTAATAGTCTTCCAGTTTTTTGTTGTAATATTTTGCCAATTTGAAAGGCAATATGCTCTGTAAATGTTCGCATTTTGTCTTCTACTGAAATTGGATAATCCTCTAAAATAGGTAAAATAATTTCCCGAACAAATTCAAACCCTAATGATTTTGGATATGCCTTTTGATAAAAATCTAACTTATTCAATTCGTCAAATAATGCTACACTTATCTTTCCAGATTCCGAAATTTCACCTTTATTGTCATATTCTAGACTGAAAGTATTGGCATAAAAATTTAAAACGGTATTTACAGGGGAAATGTCAAAAGCAATTCGTTCGTTATTTTTTTCAAAAGAAATATTTGAAAAACCACCTAAATTTAAACAATAATCGAATTCGGAAAATAAAATTTTATCGCCAATAGGTACTAAAGGCGCGCCTTGTCCACCAAAAAGCACATCTTGTACTCTAAAATTGCAAACTACTTTTTGATTGGTGATTTTTGCAATTTCGGGTAAATTTCCAATCTGAAGTGTGAAACCATTTTCTGGCTGATGCAAAATAGTATGTCCGTGCGAACAAACCGCATCAAGATTTGAAATGTTATTTTTGGTTATGAATTCAGAAATACTATTTCCTAGCAAATTTGTGTATTCAATATTTAACTCTGAAAGCTCAGTCTTACTAAAATGAATCCCATTTTTTAATTTTGAAATCATTTCATTAGAATAAGAAATAGTAGTACATTCAAATATTTGATAGGACCATTTTCCGTTTTTTATTTCAAAATTAATATGTGCCAAATCCACTCCATCTAATGAAGTGCCTGACATTACGCCGATAACGTTATAGTTGTGCTTAAACATGGGTTAAAAATACAATTTCTTATTGAAAATTTCATATAAAATACCTACATTTGACCGAAATTTTTATGATATATTCAATTAACCTATAGTAAAATAATGGATTTTAAATTAAATGAAGAGCAATTAATGATTCAACAAGCGGCAAGAGATTTTGCTGTTACAGAATTATTACCTGGTGTTATTGAAAGAGATGAACATTCAAAATTTCCAACTGAGCAAGTTAAGAAAATGGCGGAACTTGGTTTTATGGGAATGATGGTAGACCCTAAATATGGAGGTGCTGGATTAGATAGCGTTTCCTATGTGTTAGCCATGGAAGAAATTGCTAAAGTAGATGCCTCTGCTGCAGTAATCATGTCTGTAAACAATTCATTAGTTTGTGCTGGTTTAGAAAAATATGGTTCGGAAGAACAAAAAATTAAATACTTAACACCTTTAGCTAAAGGCGATGTTATTGGTGCATTCTGTTTGTCTGAGCCGGAAGCAGGTTCTGATGCGACTTCGCAAAAGACTACTGCAATTGATATGGGTGACCATTATTTATTAAATGGTACTAAAAATTGGATCACTAATGGTGGAACAGCTTCTACTTATTTAGTTATTGCTCAAACAGATGTTTCAAAAGGACATAAAGGAATTAATGTTTTAATTGTAGAAAAAGGGATGCCTGGTTTTGAAGTGGGTCCTAAAGAAAAGAAAATGGGAATTCGTGGTTCTGATACGCATACACTATTATTTAATGATGTAAAAGTTCCAAAAGAAAATAGAATTGGTGAAGATGGTTTTGGTTTTGCCTTTGCCATGTCAACTTTAAATGGAGGAAGAATCGGAATTGCTTCTCAAGCATTAGGTATAGCTCAAGGGGCTTATGAATTAGCATTGAAATATTCTCAAGAACGAGTGGCATTTAAGAAACCAATTTTTCAACATCAAGCAATCGCTTTCAAATTAGCAGATATGCATGTGAAAATTACATGTGCAAGATTGTTAATTCATAAAGCAGCAGCAGAAAAAGATTTAGGTGAAGATATTGCGCATTCAGGTGCAATGGCTAAATTATATGCTTCTGAAATTGCTTTAGAAGTAGCTAATGAAGCGGTTCAAATTCATGGCGGTAATGGTTATGTAAGTGAGTATCATGTGGAACGTATGATGCGTGATTCTAAAATTACACAAATTTATGAAGGAACTTCAGAGATTCAAAGAATTGTGATTTCTAGAGGTTTGATTTCTTAGTATTCCAATAAATTATAATAAAAAAGGCAGCCAGTTGGTTGCCTTTTTTATTATAATATTTCTAAAGTTCTTTCTAAACTCATGCCGCGGGAACCTTTTATCAGTAGAAAACTATTTTCTGTTTTCTGATTTGTAAATCTGGCTTTAAAAGTTTCAAATGTATCGCAAAAATGCATATTTGAATTTAAATTTTTATGTGTAAAAAAATCTTTTCCTATAAAATAAAAATTAATATCTGTTTGATTTATACAAAAGTCAATTAGTTTTTTGTGTTCCTCCGAACTTTCTATACCTAACTCAAACATATCTCCTAAAATAGCGATTTTATTTTGCTCTTCTAATTGAAAGAAATTGGTTAACGCTGCTAGCATACTACTGGGATTTGCATTGTAAGCATCCAATATTATTTTGTTTGAATTTTTTTCTATTAATTGGGAACGATTATTATTTGGAATATAGTTTTCTAAACCAAATTTTATTTTTTCATTTGAAACGCCAAAATGTTTACCGATAGTTATTGCTGCATTTATATTATTCGCATTATATAAACCTATTAAATGCGATTGAATAACGGTGTTGTCAAACTCGATTTTTACCATTGGATTGGTTTCTATTTTAGTAATGGAAACGAAATTTTCTGGAGTATTTAAACCAAAAGTAATGTTGGTTATATTTTTCGTTTTTTCATTTTGAATGGCATCATCTGTATTTACAAAAACGGTTTTATGGTTAATCGAAAGAAAATCGTACAATTCGCTTTTACCTTTAATTACACCTTCAGTTCCTCCAAAACCTTCTAAATGCGCTTTTCCGAAATTGGTGATGTACCCAAAATCAGGTTGACAAATACCGCAAAGCATTTCAATTTCTTTTTGGTGATTCGCACCCATTTCTACTATGCCTATCTCAGTACTCGCATCAAATGAAAGTAGAGTTAAAGGAACGCCAATATGATTGTTTAAATTTCCAATGGTTGCTTTGGTGTTGTATTTTTGCGATAATACGGCATGAATTAGTTCTTTAGTAGTGGTTTTTCCGTTACTTCCTGTTAATCCAATTATAATGATTTTAAGCTGATTTCTATGGTAATTTGCTAATTTTTGTAACGTAATTAATGCATTTTCAACTAAAATAAAACGTTCGTCTATTTTGTATTCTGCTTCATCAATAATTGCGAATTTGGCCCCGTTTTCTAGTGCACTTAAAGCAAATTCATTACCGTTAAAGTTGTCGCCTTTAAGCGCTACAAACATATTTTTTGTATTGATTTTTCTATTGTCAGTTGCAATACCAGTTGATTGCAAAAAGTAGTTGTAAATTGTTGCTATTTCCATACTGCTAAAATAAAAAAAAGCCCTTTAAAAATAAAGGGCTTTTGTATATTATTTAAGAAATATTATTTCTTAACGTTTCCTCTTGGTGTTTTCTTGTTAGATTTTGGTCCAACTTTAGACATTGCACATCTAAATCCAATATAGTCTGTTGCCATATCTTGAGGGAAATATCTTCTTGATGCTGGGTCTAACCAATAGGCTCTATCTCTCCAAGAACCTCCTTTGTAAACTCTTACATTGTCGTCAACTAAAGTAGTTCTATTGTCTGATTTGTCATATTGTTTTACTTGATTTCCGGCACTATCTGCTGAAATTTTATGTATTGGTGATTTATACATTCTTTCATTAGGGTCTTCTTTTTTGGCAACTTCTTCATCAGTTGATCCAAAATCAAAATATCTTGTAGATTGTTTGTCACCATCTCTATAGTTTCTGTTGTCAGAAGTAGAGAAGTTTTGTCTTAAATACGTTTCATTTTCGTCTACTGGAATTTGAGCAATAGATCCAGGGAAATTTCTAGCGATTACTTTACCTGTACTTAATGTATCGTACTTGATGTTTTCACTAGTAACCATTTCTACAGTTCCATCTTCACCAATTTTGTTTTTAGTGTAAACATTACCTCTGAAGTAGTTAAAATCATTTGCTTCATCATCAATAACTGGTCTGTAAACATCTTGTACCCATTCTGCTACGTTACCAGCCATATCATATAAACCAAAATCATTTGGAGGATATGCTTTTACGTAGTTTGTAATATCAGCACCATCATCTGACCATCCAGCAATTCCGCCGTAATCTCCTTTTCCTTGTTTGAAGTTAGCCAATTGATCACCTCTTAATTGTCTTTTGCCAGAACGTGTGTATTGGCCTTTCCAAGGGTATTTTTTTTGTCCTTTGTAGATGTTGTATTCTCTGTTTCCAACTAAAGCTAATGCTGCATATTCCCATTCTGCTTCCGTTGGAAGTCTGTACTCTGGTAAAATTATTCCAGAACTTCTTTGTGCATATACATTTTTAGCTTCGGTTGCTGTAGCTGCTCCAGACTTTTTACTTGGTCCTTTTTGTCCCATTTGTTTTTTCAATACAATCTCTTCTTTTCCGCCAAAAGTTTTTGAAGGTGAATTGATGTATGATTCAGTATCAAAGTTTGAATCTGCTGTTACTTCTGCACTGATTTTATTTCCTTTTTTAAGGTAACCTTCTTTTTCAAGAATATTTTCGTTTACACGATTGGTTCTCCATTCACAAAATTCAGTAGCTTGAATCCAGTTAACTCCAACTACAGGGTAGTTAGCATAAGCAGGGTGTCTTAAATAGTTGTTTGTCATCGTTTCGTTATAACCTAAACGATTTCTCCATACTAAAGTATCTGGAATTACTCCGTTATAAATGTGTTTGTAATTATCTTCTGTTGGAGGATATACTGATTTTACCCAATATAAGTATTCTGCATACATCATATTTGTAACTTCTGTTTCATCCATGTAAAAAGATTGAACGTGTTGCTTTGTTGGACTGTTGTTCCAATCGTGCATTACATCATCTTCTACCTTACCCATTGTGAACGTTCCACCTTCAATTGAGGTCATTCCAGGAGGTGTTTCTTGCTTTTTATAATTAGTATTGTATTGGAAACCACCTTTTTTATCGTTGATTTGCCATCCAGTTGCGCTAGAACCACCTTTAGTGCTTCCGCTTTTGCTACAGCTGGTAAAACCTATTGCTACAGTCAACGCTAGTAACAATTTTAAAGTCATAATTTTAGTAACTTTCATACTTTTGTAGGTAATAATTTAAGTGCCGCAAGATAGTAATAAACCATTAATATGCAACAAAAAAATAAAAAAAATTAAACAATAATTTTACTTGATATAATGTGAAACGTAAAATCGTGTTAAATATTGTATAAAGTTATTTAAAAATTCATTATTTGCAATATTTTAGTTTATTTTGCGTTATTATGGGAATGAAAAAGAAATATTTACTATTATTACTCGCTTCTTTTTTGAGTTTTGCTCAAAACACTAAAGACTATTCACTAGATTGGAATACTGATAGACCTTTTATTATAGATAATACAAAGTATAATATACCACAATTTCAATCTGAAAATTTTGAATTTCATATTTCCAAAAGAGTAATTACCTATGTGAATAACTTCAAAGTTCCGGGATTGGTTTCAGAAGGTGCAGCCACTATTGAAAATATTGTATATGAAACAATAGATGCATCAATATTAAGTGGTTTGAATCTTTCCAATATTTCCTCGAAGATTGATTTTAAATCATTTTCTTCTTATGCAAGAGATGACGCCTTTCTTTCTTTTTCTTTTAATCCAATTATTAAAGACAATACCGGATATAAAAGAGTAAAATCATTTACACTAAATTATTCGATATCTGATTCTAATAGGTCATTTCAAAATACTTCTTCCATTCAAAACTCAGTTTTAGCTACGGGGTCTTGGCACAGATTTTATGTTGAAAAATCAGGAGTTTATTTAGTAAGCAAAAGTTTTCTTCAAAGCATTGGAGTAAATGTTGCAGTTGATCCAAGAACTATTAAAATATATGGTAATGGAGGCAGAATGTTGCCTTTGTTAAATAGTACTGCTTATCCGATTGATTTAGAAGAAAATGCCATTCAATTTATAGGTGAAGAAGACGGAGTTTTTAATGAAAATGATTATATTTTGTTTTATGCAGAAGGTGTCGATACTTGGAACGAAGAAAGTTTAACACATGTAAATCAATTTGCGGACAGATCATATTATTATGTAACTACAAATGGTTCGGCTGGAAAAAGAATTCAAACTTATATCGAGCCAGTTGCTTCATCCACTTTATTTCTTTCAAATTACGATGGCTATCAGTTTCATGAAGTAGATTTATTTAATGCCGGAAAAATAGGTAGAAGATGGTTTGGAGAAAAATTTGATTTAGATGATAATCAGACTTTTCCATTCGTATTACCAAATTATACTTCGGGCTCACCCGTAAATTTATCTGCGAATTTTGCAGCTGTTTCATTTGTTTCCACTTCATTTAAAGTAAAAGCAAATGGTGTAGATATTGGAACTGTTCCAATAAACGCAGCTACAGGTTCTACATTAGGTTTTGAAAATATTCTTAACACTACTTTTGTTCCTACTTCAAATGCGGTAACCATTGATGTATCATACATTAATAATGGGGTACCTTCTTCAAAAGGATATTTAGATTATATCATTTTAAAATACAATGCTGAGTTGAAAGGGTACGGCAAACAGTTTTTGTTTTCAAATAATTTGGTAAAAACAAATATAGGTGTTGGACAATTTGCCATTTCTAATGCGACAAATATTAAATCGGTTTGGGATGTTACGGATATATATAATGTAACAAAATTAGATAATACCCAAAATAATATGTCTTTTAAATTGACTTTAGGTCAAGATAAAAAGTTTGTGGCTGTTGATTATTCGGATGTTTATTTTCCTTCAAAAGAAGCAGATACCAACGTGGCTAATCAAAATTTAAAAGGGACTATTTTTAATAATAACCAAGGTATTTTTCAAGATATAGATTATTTAATTGTAACCCCAACTAGCTTGGTGTCACAAGCAGAAAACTTAGCCAATTTTCATAGAAACAATTCAAATATGAATGTAAAAGTAGTTACGCTAC
This sequence comes from uncultured Flavobacterium sp., assembly GCA_964593435.1. Classification (GTDB taxonomy): domain Bacteria; phylum Bacteroidota; class Bacteroidia; order Flavobacteriales; family Flavobacteriaceae; genus Flavobacterium. The sequence goes on from CAZQGY010000023.1 coordinate 17,677, forward strand.
CTTTAATATATACTGAATTTGGAGGTGGAAAACAAGATGTGGCCGCTATTAGAAATTTTGTAAAATATGTTTATGATAACGCTTCAAATACAGCTAATAAAGTAAAATATTTAAATTTATTTGGAGATGCATCTTACGATTTTAAAGACAGAATTCGAAATAATACGAATGTAGTACCTATTTTTCATGGTTTTGAAGTGTCTCAATCTTTAAATCCTAATAATAGTAGTAATTTTTCATTATTTTCTTCTTTTATGTCTGATGATTTCTTTACGCTTATGGATAGCAATGAAGGAAATATGCAAGCTTCAGCAGATTTAATGGATTTAGCCGTTGGAAGAATGCTCGTTTCTTCAAACACCCAAGCTTCGGAAATGGTAAACAAAGTTGTTGAATATCATGATGAAAAGTCCTACAAAAGATGGCGAAATAATTTAGTATATTATGCGGATGATCCCGATCCTTTTTTATCTGGTGATTATTTGTTGCAAAAAGATTTAAACGAATTAGCTGATGAAGTTTCAGCTGCCAACCCGTTTTTTAATGCTAACAAAATTTTCACAGACGCTTATGTACAAGAAGTAAGTGCTGGTGGGCCAAGATATCCACAAGCAAAAAAGGCATTTATTGATGCTATTGAATTAGGTGCCTTGGTCTTAAATTATTATGGCCATGGAAATGAAGAGAGCTTTGCAGTAGAACGTATTTTTGAAAAATCAGATGCACAAGCATTAAATAATAAATACAAATATCCTCTATTCATCACTATCACTTGTGAATTTACCCGTTTTGATGATCCAAATCGTCCAACGGGTGGAGAATACATGTATTGGAATAAAGCTGGAGGCGCCATTTCATTACTAGCTACAACTAGACAAATTAGTCAATCACTCGGTATCCAGTTAAATGAAGAAATTTATAATAATTTGTTCACCATAGAAGACAATTCCTATATTACAATTGCAGAGTCACTTCGTCGAGCTAAAATTAATATTGGTGGTTCAAATAAAAGAGTCGTTTTTTATATTGGTGATCCCGCTTTAAAATTAGCTATTCCAAGACCAAAAGTAGTTCTGACAAAAGTAAATGGTGAAAATATTAACACAACATCACTTTCGTTACAAGCATTGTCTTTAGCTACAATTACTGGCGAAGTTCTGGATGAGAACAATGCCTTAATAGCCAATTATAATGGAGATTTAGCCGTACAAGTTTATGATAAAAATTTAAACAGATTAACTTTAGATAATGACAATGCGTCTTTACCGCCATATAATCAACCTAAACTAAATTTTGTGAGTTTAGGAGAAGTTATTTACAGAGGAAATGCATCAGTAGTAAACGGAAAGTTTGAATTTAGTTTTATTGTACCACAAGACATTCAAATTCCTGTAGGAAATGGTAGAGTGAGTTTTTACGTAAAAAGCAATTCACCAACTTTGCAAAATCAAACTGGATATAACACGCAAATTAAAGTAGGTGGTGTAAATACATCAGCCCCTTCTGATACCACGCCACCAAAATTAAAATTGTACATGAACGATACAAATTTTGTAAGTGGTGGGATTACAAATGAATCACCAATTTTTTTAGCTTTTCTTGAAGACGAAAACGGAATAAACACAGCAAGCGGAATTGGGCATGATATTGTAGCTATTTTGGATAATGATGAGAACAATCCATATAATTTAAATGATTATTACGAAACAGAAACGGATAATTATAAAAAAGGAAAAGTTACCTATCCGTTCAGAGATTTAGCACCAGGATTACATACTATTTTGTTTAAAGCTTGGGATGTTTATAATAATTTAGTTACGGCTGAAATTCAGTTTGTGGTTATTGGCGATGGCGATTTAGAATTACAACATGTTTTAAATTATCCAAATCCGTTTGTAAATTATACCGAATTTTGGTTTAATCATAATCGACCTTTTGAACCATTAGATGTACAAGTTCAGATATTAACCATAACGGGTAAATTGGTAAAAACAATTAATCAAACCGTTGTAAATGAAGGATTCACTTCAAGAGATATTAAATGGGATGGAAAAGATGATTTTGGAGATAAGATAGGAAAAGGCGTATATGTATATAAAGTTACTGTAAAGTCAGCCATAACAGGTAAAAAAACAGAAAAAATAGAAAAACTTGTAATCCTGTAAAAAAAATGTATATTTGTCAAATCACTATAAAAACAAGTATATTGAAATAAAAATACATCTGAAATAAATAACTATTAACTTAATCAAACAGATGAAAAATCTATTTAAATTTTTATCAATTATCGTAATTGCTCAGTTAACTCAAGCACAAGATAGAGTAATTACTACTGCAGTACCATTTTTATTAATTGCCGCTGATGCACGTTCTGCGGGTATGGCTGATATGGGCGTAGCAACTTCTGCTGATGCCTATTCACAACAATTTAACCCATCAAAATATGCGTTTTCAAAGCAAAAACAAGGGTTTTCAATGAGTTATACGCCTTATTTAACTGCTATCGCTGGGGATATTTCTTTAGGACAACTAACTTATTTCAACAGATTTAATGATAGAATGGCCTTTTCAGGTAGTTTACGTTATTTTAGTTTAGGTGATATTGAATTAAGACAGTTTTACGATGATCCAGCAAGAATTGTTAGTCCAAATGAATTTGCTTTAGATGGTTCGTATTCATTAAAGCTTAGCCCAGAGTTTGCGATGGGAGTTTCTGGTCGTTATATTAGATCTTCAATGAAAATACCAAATGAGAATTTGGATGTTAAACCAGCTTCTACTTTTGCTGTAGATATATCAGGTATATATCAGTCTGAAGAGATAGCTTATGATAATTTTAATGGAAGATGGCGAGCAGGTTTTAATTTTCAAAATCTAGGGCCAAAATTATCGTATGATAATGATTTATTAAATGAAAACTTTATTCCAGCAAACATGCGATTGGGAGGAAGTTTTGATTTTATTTTAGATGATTATAATAAAGTAAGCTTAATTGGAGAAACTACAAAATTATTAGTACCAACACCTCAAACAGTTACTGATTTAAATGATGATGGAGTTATTGATGCTACCGATAAATCAATTAATAATCAAAATTATAGAAAAATAAGTTGGACTAGTGGTATATTCCAATCTTTTGGAGATGCACCAGATGGTTTTTCAGAAGAATTAAAAGAATTTACTTGGGCGTTAGGAGCGGAATATTGGTATCAAGATTCGTTTGCGTTAAGAACAGGTTATTTTAACGAAAGTGTAGAAAAAGGAGCTAGAAAATACTTAACATTAGGAGCAGGTTTTAAATATAATATTGTTAAAATTGACGTATCTTATTTATTTTCTGCATCTAAAGTTAGAAACCCACTTGAAAATACCTTGCGATTTTCTTTGTCGTTTAATTTTGGAGACGAATACGATGATAACTAATTCATAATATAATTAATTTAAATCCAAATTCAATCTTTTTTGAATTTGGATTTTTTTTCCAAAATAAGTAAAAAATTAAAAAAACCACTTATGAAAGAAATACGATTAGAAACTAAATTGTCTGTCTTTGAATCGTTTGATGAATTATCAAATGCAGAAAAAGAATACATGAATAAAGCCATCGAAATTAGGAAAAAAGCGTATGCGCCCTATTCTAAATTTTTAGTAGGTGCAGTGATTGTATTAGATAATGGTATGGTATTACAAGGTTCAAATCAAGAAAATGCAGCCTATCCATCCGGTTTGTGTGCAGAACGTGTAGTTATTTTTTATGCTGGCGCAAATTATCCTGAAAATAAAATTGTAAAAATGTTTATTTCGGCAGCACCATCAGACCGCGAGGCTACAAGTCCAATTCCTCCATGCGGTTCTTGTCGTCAATCCATTTCTGAATATGAAGTGAAACAAGATTTGCCAATCGAAATTTATTATATGGGATCAATTGGACCAATACATAAATCAGATTCTTTGAAAAATTTATTGCCATTCATGTTTGATAAAAGTAATCTATAACGATTTCGTTAGTAAAAAATAAAATAAATTGATTATTTTCTTAATTTAAACAGTAATAAATTTTTAGAATAAAATACGTTGTAGTATTTTTGTGGTTCGTAAAAAAATAAATAGTTACATATATGAAACCAATTACAAAAGAAGTATATCTAAAATGGTATGAAGACATGCAGTTTTGGAGAAAGTTTGAAGATAAATTAGCAGCCTTATATATACAACAAAAAGTAAGAGGATTTCTTCATTTATACAATGGACAAGAAGCCGTTTTAGCAGGTGCATTACACGCTATGGAATTAGGCGGAAAAGATAAAATGATTACCGCTTATAGAAACCACGTACAGCCAATTGGTATGGGTGTAGACCCAAAGGCGGTTATGGCAGAATTATTAGGTAAAGTTACTGGTACTTCAAAAGGTATGGGTGGTTCTATGCATATTTTCTCTAAAGAACATGGTTTTTATGGAGGTCATGGTATTGTTGGTGCTCAAATTCCTGTTGGTGCAGGTATGGCTTTCGCCGATAAATATTTTGAAACAGGTGGTGTTACATTAACCTATTTTGGAGATGGTGCAGCACGTCAAGGGTCATTGCATGAAGCATTTAATATGGCGATGACTTGGAAATTACCAGTAGTATTTATTTGTGAAAACAATGGATACGCAATGGGAACTTCAGTAGAAAGAACAGCCAATCATACGGATATTTGGAAATTAGGTTTAGGGTATGAGATGCCTTGTGGACCTGTAGATGCTATGAATCCTGTTAAAGTTGCAGAAGCCATGCATGAAGCTATGGAACGCGCCAGAAGAGGAGAAGGACCAACTTTCTTAGAAATGAAAACATACAGATATAGAGGACATTCTATGTCTGACGCACAGCATTACAGAACTAAAGAGGAAGTGGAAGAATACAAAAAAATCGATCCAATTACACAGGTTTTAGATATTATTAAAGAGAAAAAGTACGCTACTGAAGCAGAAATTGAAACAATTGACCAAAGAGTAAATGATTTAGTAGCAGAATGCGAAAAGTTTGCAGAAGAATCTCCATTTCCAGAAGCACAACAATTATACGATGTGGTTTACGAACAAGAAAATTATCCATTTATTCCTCACAGACTATAAATTATGGCAACAGTAATTACAATGCCCCGTTTAAGTGATACCATGACAGAAGGAGTGGTAGCTACTTGGTTGAAAAAAGTGGGTGACACAATAAAAACAGGTGAAATTTTAGCGGAAATAGAAACCGATAAAGCCACAATGGAATTTGAATCATTCTATGATGGGGTTTTATTACATATTGGTATTCAAGAAGGTCAATCTGCACCAGTTGATTCGTTATTAGCTATTGTTGGAAAACAAGGTGAAGATATTTCTGGATTATTAAATGGGAACCCTACAACTAAAGTAGTTGAAGAAGTTGAATCTGAAGTTCCTGTAGTAACTCCAACAAAATCTGAGATTCCTGCAGGTGTAAAAGTAGTAACTATGCCTCGTTTGTCTGATACAATGACAACAGGTACTGTGGCCACTTGGTTGAAAAAAGTAGGTGATACCATTAAAGAAGGTGATATCTTAGCTGAAATCGAAACAGACAAAGCTACTATGGAATTTGAATCTTTCAATTCAGGTACTTTATTATATATAGGTGTAGAAGAGGGTGGAACCGCTCCAGTAGACACAATTTTAGCAATCTTAGGACCAGCTGGAACAGATGTTACAGGAATAGCTGCTAGCTATACGGTTGGTGGAACAGTTGAAGCTCCAAAGGTTGAAGATGTTAAACAAGATACTAACCTAACACCTAACACCCAACACCCAATACCCAATACAAATGACAGAATTTTCGCATCGCCTTTAGCTAAAAAAATGGCGCAGGACAAAGGTGTGAATTTATCTCAAGTTAAAGGTACTGGTGAAAACGGAAGAATTACAAAATCTGATGTAGAAAACTTTACTCCATCAGCTGCTAGTACTCCTGTTCAAGCTGCAACTAATGCAGTTTCTGCTGTGAAACCTTTCGTTCCAGCAGGAGAAATGTTCCAAGAAGAAATTAAAAACTCGCAGATGCGTAAAACTATTGCGAGACGTTTATCAGAATCTAAATTTACAGCACCACATTATTATTTAACAATTGAGTTAGACATGGATAATGCGATTGCTTCAAGAAATATGATTAATAGCTTGCCAGAAACTAAAGTGTCTTTTAACGATATGGTTATCAAGGCTTCTGCAATGGCATTGAAAAAACATCCACAAGTAAATTCTCAATGGAGAGAAGATGCAATGGTAATCAATCATCACGTAAATATTGGTGTGGCTGTGGCAGTTGAAGACGGTTTAATGGTTCCAGTATTAAAATTTACAGATCAAATGAGTTTAACTCAAATTGGTGTGAATGTAAAAGATTTAGCAGGAAAAGCAAAATCAAAGAAAATTCAACCTACTGAAATGGAGGGAAGTACCTTTACCATTTCTAACTTAGGAATGTTTGGAATCCAATCTTTTACTTCAATTATTAATCAACCCAACTCAGCTATTTTATCTGTTGGAGCTATTATTGAAAAACCAGTAGTTAAAAAAGGTCAAATTGTGGTTGGTAATACCATGACAGTAACTTTAGCTTGCGACCACAGAACAGTTGATGGTGCTACTGGAGCACAATTTCTACAAACATTTAAAGCGTTTATGGAAAATCCAGTTACGATGTTAGCATAAAAAAAATATTTTTATAATAATGAAATCCTGGGAAATTATTTTTCAGGATTTTTTTTTATATTTACATAAAACAAATACTATTTTGAAAAATATAATAATTACAGGAACTTCCCGTGGAATAGGGTATGAAATGGCCTTGCAGTTTGCTAATGCGGGTCATCAAGTTTTAGCCATTTCTCGTAAAACACCCCAAATTTTAATTGAACATAAAAACATTACGTGTTTATCAATTGATATATCAGATGAAAATCAATTGCAACAAGTACAAAATTTTGTATCAAAAACCTGGCAAAAAGTGGATGTTCTAATTCATAATGCTGGGAGTTTACTTCATAAAAATTTTACTGAAATTACTACTCAAGAATTTCAAAATATTTATAAAATAAATGTTTTTGCTGTTGCAGAATTAACCAAAATTTGTATTCCATTTATGGAAAAAGGAAGCCACATAGTCACTATAAGTTCTATGGGTGGTATTCAAGGGAGTATGAAATTTGCAGGACTTTCAGCTTATAGTTCAAGTAAGGGAGCTGTTATTACCTTGTCGGAATTATTAGCTGAGGAATACAAAGAAAGAGAAATTGCTTTTAATGTTTTAGCATTGGGCGCTGTCAATACAGAAATGTTACAAGAAGCTTTTCCAGGTTACGAGGCACCTCTTTCTGCTAAAGAAATGGCGGATTACATATTTAATTTTGCCCTAACGGGAAATAAATATTATAATGGAAAAGTACTACAGGTAAGCTCTTCAACACCTTAAACACCTATTTATTTGAACGTTTTACAAAAATATTTACCTGAACATGCCGTGGAACCCGTTTTTGAATTGATAAAAGCGAATCATGTGCATTTAAAAATTGTAAATGAACGAAATACACGTCATGGTGACTATAGGAGACATCCTGACGGTTTTCATCAAATCACGGTTAATGCCAATTTGAATAAATACCGATTTTTAATGACATTAATTCATGAAATCGCTCATTTGGTTGCCTTTGAAAAATATGGTAGAAATATTTTACCACATGGAACAGAATGGAAAATAACCTTTCAACATTTAATGATTCCGTTTATTCGTCCAGAAATATTTCCACATCAAATTTTACCTTTAATGGCAAGACATTTTAGAAATCCAAAGGCAAGTTCAGATACGGATGCTACTTTGTCTTTAGCTTTAAAGCAATTTGATGAAAGAAATACAGAGAATAATTATATCTTTGAAATTCCATACGGAAGTACATTTAGAATTAAAAACGGAAAAGTTTTTAAAAAAATTGCCTTGCGGGTGAAACGATATGAATGTTTAGAAATAAGTTCAGGAAGATTGTTCTTATTTCAACCTAATGCAGAAGTTGAAGTGATTTCAAATTAAAGAAATTCAATAAAAAATGAATAAAAATTATTATGCCATTTTGATGGCAGGTGGAGTAGGTTCTAGATTTTGGCCAGTTAGTACAGCGGAATATCCAAAGCAATTTCACGACATGTTAGGAACTGGGGAAACATTAATTCAGAAGACATTTAGTCGCCTAGCGCAAATTATTCCAAAAGAGAATATTTTAATATTAACCAATGAAAGTTATAATGCTATTGTTTTAGAACAACTTCCTTCTGTAAAACAAGAACAAGTTATTTTAGAACCTGCGATGCGAAATACTGCTCCTTGTATTTTATATGCTTCGTTAAAAATAAAAAAACAAAATCCAAATGCCTTAATTTTAGTAGCGCCAAGTGATCATTGGATTGAAGACGAAATGCAATTTGCAGCTAATTTAAAACAATCTTTTTATCATTGTGAAACCCAAGATACTTTAATGACATTAGGAATTTTACCTACTTTTCCAAATACAGGATATGGCTATATTGAGTATGATAAATTAGATTCTCGATTAATAAAAAAAGTAGTTCAATTTAGAGAAAAACCAGATTATAAAACCGCACAAAAGTTTATTCAAAGTAGAAATTTTCTTTGGAATGCTGGTATATTTATTTGGAGTGTAGCTTCAATCACCAAGGCTTTTGAAAATTTTCAACCCCAAATGTATGTAGATTTCTTAAAAGGATGGGATAGCTATAATACGCCAAATGAAAAAAAGTTTATCGCTGAAAATTATCCGTTAGCAGAAAATATTTCAATAGATTATGCTATTTTAGAGAAAGCACCAAATGTTTTTGTTTTAGCAGCAACTTTTGATTGGAATGATTTAGGTACTTGGGGTTCTTTATACGATAAATTAGATAAAGATGAATCTAATAATGCTATTGTAAATGCTACGGTTTATTTAGAAAACGCAACGCATAACATTATTAGAACTGAAGGAAAAAAATTAGTAGTTATTGATGGTTTAAAGGATTATATTATAGTTGATAAAGAAAATGTGCTTTTTATTTATCCAAAATCAAAAGAGCAAGACATTAAAAAAATAGTTGGAAAATTAAACTTGTAATAAAAAAGCTTCAGAATTTTCTGAAGCTTTTTTATGTTTTAGTGAAAAATTACTCTTTTTTAGTACTCGTTTTTTTAACAGTTGTCTTTTTAACGGTTGTTTTTTCTTTTGGTGTTACTTTTTTAACAGGAGCTTTTTTAGTTTTAGTTTTTTCGGCTTTTATTTCTGTCTTTTCTTTTGTTGCTGGTTTTTTAGAGGGCGTTTTTTTAACTTTGGTTTTCTCTGCATTTATTTCTGTTTTTTCTACACTTTCTTTACTATCCTCAACAATATTAGTTACTTTTTCCAATACCGGATTGGTAAGTTCAGATTTTTTTTCATTAGTGTTTTTTGCAGTTTGTTTAGCTTTTCCAAATAATGAGCTAAAAAAATTTAATAATCCCATAATAATTTAGTTTTAAGTTTTACCAAAGATAAGTAATTGGAAATCAATACACAAAATAAAATTTTTACTATTTATAAATACTTATATTTAAGTATAAAAAATTTATAGTAAAACCAACTTTCTAACTTTCTCAATCGCTATCATTTTTCTATATTTGTAAAAAACAGTTTTATGTTGTCATTAAATGTAAAGAACGAGACATCACAATTAAGAGCAGTTGTACTTGGAACAGCTATTAGCAATGGACCTACGCCTACAATTGAAGAAGCTTATGACCCAAAATCATTAGAACACATCAAGGCAGGAACATATCCAATTGAAGCAGATATGGTTGCTGAAATGGAAGCATTTAATGCCGTTTTTCAAAAATATGATGTAAAAGTATATCGTCCCGAAATTATTGAAAATTACAATCAAATTTTTTCAAGAGATATTGGTTTTGTAATAGATGATATTTTTATTAAGGCCAATATTTTACCAGATAGAGAACGAGAATTAGATGCTATTCAATATGTAATTGATAAAATTGACCCTAATAAAGTAGTCCGTCCGCCAGAGGATGTTCATATAGAAGGTGGCGATGTAATGCCATGGAATGAATACGTTTTTATTGGCACTTACAAAGGTTCAGATTATAAAGATTACATTACAGCTAGAACAAATATGAAAGGAGTAGCTTACATACAAAATTTGTTTCCTAATAAAATTGTTAAAGCTTTTGATTTGGTAAAATCTAAAATAGAACCCAGAGATAATGCTTTGCATTTAGATTGTTGCTTTCAGCCAATCGGAACAAATAAAGGAATAATTTACAAAAGTGGTTTTCGTGAAGAAGCGGACTATATGTTTTTAGTAAATTTGTTTGGTAAAGATAATTTGTTTCATATCGAAAGAGAAGAAATGTATCATATGAACTCCAATATTTTTTCAATAGCTCCAGATGTAATTGTATCAGAGAAAAATTTCACAAGATTAAATACTTGGTTACGCAAAAACGGTTTTACTGTAGAAGAAATTCCATATGCCGAAATTTCAAAACAAGAAGGGCTATTACGTTGTTCTACTTTACCATTAATTAGAGATTAAGAATCTTATAACGAAACAAATTATGAAACAAACTTCCAATACTATATTAATGATTCGTCCTGTGGCGTTTCGTATGAACGAACAAACTGCTGTAAATAACTATTATCAAAAAGTTTTAGATGATTTAACTCCTGAAACGGTAAATTTTAAAGCTGTGCAGGAATTTGATGCGTATGTTGAAAAATTAAAAAGTGTAGGTGTTCATGTAATTGTTATTCAAGACAAAAAAGAACCTGATACGCCAGATAGTATTTTTCCAAACAACTGGATTTCTTTTCATGAAACAGGAGATGTAGCTTTATATCCAATGTTTGCTGAAAACAGAAGACTAGAGCGAAGAGAAGATGTTTTAGATATTTTAGAAGATAAAGGCTTTGAAATAACTGAGATTATGGATTATACTTCTGCAGAAGAAGATAATGTATTTTTAGAAGGAACAGGAAGTTTGGTTTTAGATAGAGAATTTAATAAAGCGTATTGTGCACTTTCACCAAGAGCTGACGAAGAATTATTTATTGAATTTTGTGAAGATTTTGATATGTCACCCATTATTTTTGAAGCGTTTCAAACTGTAAATGGAGCAAGAAAATCTATATATCATACCAATGTTATGATGTGTATTGCGGAAACGTTCGCTATAATTTGTGCCGATTGTATAGATGATAAAAAAGAACGTAAAATGGTTTTAGAAAACCTTAAAGCGGACGGTAAAGAAATTATTTTAATCACAGAAGAACAAGTAAATAATTTTGCAGGAAATATGTTACAAGTTCGAGGTGCAGCTGATAAACGTTATTTAGTAATGAGCAATTCAGCATATCAAAGTTTAACAAAAGCACAAATTGATAAAATCGAAAAACATTGTGAGATTTTACACGCCAGTTTAGATGTTATTGAAGCGTGCGGAGGTGGAAGCGCTCGTTGTATGATGGCTGAAGTTTTTTTACCAAAAATGGAATAAATATAAATGTTTAAATGTCTAAATTCCAAATTTCAACTATACTCAGTTGGAATTTGGAATTTTTGTTTTTTGGAATTTCTAAATTTATATTCCTCTAATAATACTTAAAACGGCACTAATAATATATTGAATTCCAATAGCTATAGTTAGAAATCCGATGATTCTTGATATCGCTACAATTCCTGATGAACCTAATATTTTTGCTAAATAATGTGCGCTTCGTAATATTAAATAAATTAAAATGGCTACTGCTAAAATGGCAAAACATGAAAATAGAATTTCCGATGTGGTTATTGAGGCGTTCGTCTCTGTTAATTCTTGATAATAAGCAATCAATAACGAAATGGATCCTGGACCAGCAAGCATTGGCATTGCCAAAGGAGTAAGTGCAATATTTTGACGCATTTCCACTTCTTTCTGTACCTTTTTATTAATTCCTTTGTTTTTGCTAAAGTTTCCATTTAATAATGAAAATCCCGAACTGGCTATAATAATACCACCTGCAATTCGTAAAGCTGTAATGGTAATTCCGAAAAAAGACAATACATATTGACCAACAAAAAACGAAATAAGTAAAATTACAAATACATTGATTGAAGTAATTAATGAAGTTCTAGATCGTTCCGATGCAGAATACCCTTGGGTTAATCCTACAAAAATAGGTACGGTTCCAATAGGATTTAATACAGAAAATAAGGCGGCAAATAAATAAATAAAAATGTCCATAGTTTTTTTGCAAATATATCTTGTTATTCAAAGATAGAATTTATAATACAATTATTTAAATGTTAATAAAAAAACATTTTGTAAATTAGTACAACTAAAAACCGGAAAAATGAAAACGTTAGTCATAGGAGCCACCACAAATAAAGATAGATATGCTTATAAAGCCATACAAAGTTTAATAAATAAATCACATCAAGTAGTTGCTATTGGTGCTAAAGAAGGTATGGCTTTAGATGTAAATATTGAAACAGCAAAGCTTCCATTTACAGGAATTGATACCGTTACATTATATTTAAATCCTAAGAATCAAGAAGTCTATTACGACTATATTATTTCATTAAAGCCAAGACGTGTATTATTTAATCCTGGAACTGAAAATCCAGTATTTTATGAAATATTAAAACAAAATAATATCGAATTTGAAGTAGCCTGTACGTTAGTATTATTAGCTACAAATCAGTATTAATTTCACCTTTTTTACTTATTAAGTATAATCCAATAAAAGTAATCAATCCGTTTACAATTATTAGTTCTTCTGCAAAAGTATATGGAATTAATTTTGGTGCTTCCGCGTCAATTCCTGAATTTATACTAATTAAGAATGTAATTGCTGGCGATAACAAACAAATAAACGGAACCAATTTGTCTTTTACAGAACGATTTTTAACTAAAATACCAAAAGCAAACAATCCTAAAAGTGGTCCGTATGTATATATAGCAATTTTAAAAATCATACTCACAACTGAGTTATTATTGATGTAATAAAATAATATAATTACTAAAAACATAAGTAGTGAAAAACCAATATGTACATAGTGCCTTGTATGTACCATTTTATTAGTTTGTTCCTTTCTCTCCATTCCTAAAAAATCAATACAAAATGAAGTGGTTAATGCAGTTAATGCAGAATCTGTAGTAGCAAATGTAGCAGCAGTTAATCCAAGTAAAAACACTACGGCAGGAAGTAAAGAAAAATGATTAAATGCAATTTCTGGAAATAAGTAATCAGTTCGAATAATTGTTTTTTCATTAATAATTTCTGTAGGAATCTCTATTCCATTTTTGGTTGCATACATATATAAAAGTGCCCCTACACTTAAGAAAAATAAATTGATGATTACAAAAATTCCTGTAAACGTAAACATGTTTTTTTGTGCTTCTTTAATGTTTTTACAACTTAAATTTTTCTGCATCAAATCTTGGTCTAATCCTACCATGGTAATTGTAACGAAAATTCCACCTAAAATTTGCTTAATAAAATGAAATTTACTGCCTATAAAATCATCAAAAAAGAATATTTTAGAATAATTGCTTTCTTTTACTGTTGTGAATGCTTCTGTAACGTTTAATTCTAAACTATCACAAATAAAATAAATGGTAAAAAAAACAGACGTTACCAAAAAGAAAGTCTGTAAAGTATCCGTTATAATAATTGTTTTTAAACCACCTTTGTATGTATAAGCGAAAATTAAAGCTAAACACAATAAAACAGTTACAGAAAAAGGAATTTTTATAAAATCGAAAACAAATTTTTGTAAAACAATTACAACTAAATATAATCTAAATGCCGAACCTATAGTTCTACTTAATAAAAATATAAATGAAGCGGTTTTATAACTGAAATAGCCTAATCTTTTTTCAATATAACCATAAATTGAAGTCAAATTCATTTTGTAATATAACGGGAGTAAAACGGTGGCAACTATTACAAAACCTATTGCGTTTCCAATAACAAATTGAAAGTATTTGAATTGATTTCCATCTATAGCACCAACTTCTCCAGGAACAGAAATAAAAGTAACACCTGAAAGTGCCGTTCCAATCATTCCAAAAGCTACCAAATACCAGGGTGATTTACTGTTTGCCTTAAAAAAAGTATCATTGCTACTGCCTGATTTTTTGTTCATGAAATACGAAATTCCAAACAAAACAATAAAATAAGAAACAAAAAATAGTAAAATTGTAATTGGTTGCATATGTTTTTTTTACAAAAATAACAGAATTATCTTTATCCCAGTTATTTTTATAAAAATTAGCACAAAATAAAATCTTAAAAACCTCTTTATATTTATGTAAATAGGTTTTTTCTTTTTAATATATTTGCAAAATGGAATTCTCGTCAAAATTATTAGAAAATGCAGTTAATGAAGTAGCAATGTTACCTGGTATTGGTAAGCGAACAGCTATGCGATTGGTGTTACATTTATTGAAACAACCTGCATCTCAAACACAATTATTGACAGATGCAGTAATTAAAATGCGAAATGAAATTATTTATTGTCAAAATTGTCACAATATTTCTGATTTTGCGGTATGTGAAATTTGTAATAACCCATCAAGAGACCATTCAATAATTTGTGTGGTTGAAGACGTTAGAGACGTTATGGCAATTGAAAATACTAGAATGTATAAAGGAATTTATCACGTTTTAGGGGGTAAAATATCTCCAATTGAAGGCATTTCACCTAGCCAATTAAATATTACTTCTTTGGTAGAAAAAGTAAAGCAGCAAAAAGTTGCAGAAATTATTTTTGCGTTGAGCTCCACTATGGAAGGTGATACTACAAATTTTTATATCTTTAAGCAAATTAAACCATTTTCAATAAATGTGTCTACAATTGCTAGAGGTATTTCTGTAGGTGACGAATTAGAATATGCGGATGAAGTTACATTAGGAAGAAGTTTATTACAAAGAATTCCTTTTGAATCTTCCATGAAATCTATTTAAGGTTTCTTCCATTAAATGAAAACATATAAAGATAAAGAAAGTTATAAGATGATTAAAAATATTTGTTGTATTGGTGCAGGCTATGTTGGAGGTCCAACTATGGCAGTTATTGCTCAAAAATGTCCGCATATAAAGGTAACGGTTGTTGATTTAAATCAAGACAGAATTAACGCTTGGAATCATAAAGATATGAGCTTTTTACCCATTTATGAGCCTGGTTTAGATGCTGTAGTAAAAGAAGCAAGAGAAAGAAATTTATTCTTTTCCACTGAAGTTGATCAAGCAATTGATGAAGCAGATTTGATTTTTATTTCTGTAAATACACCTACCAAAACGTATGGAGTAGGAAAAGGCATGGCAGCAGATTTAAAATATATCGAATTATGTGCCAGACAAATTGCTCGTGTTGCTAAAACAGATAAAATAGTAGTTGAAAAATCAACTTTACCCGTTCGAACGGCTCAAGCAATAAAAGATATTTTAGACAATACAGGAAACGGTGTAAACTTTCAAATTTTATCAAATCCTGAATTTTTAGCAGAAGGCACAGCAATTGAAGATTTGTTTGCTCCAGATAGAGTGTTAATTGGAGGAGATAGTACAGTTGAAGGTCAAGAAGCCATTCGTAAATTGGTTGAGGTTTATGCAAATTGGGTAAACAAAGATCTTATTTTAACCACAAATGTTTGGTCTTCTGAATTATCAAAATTAACAGCCAATGCTTTTTTAGCGCAGCGTGTTTCTTCTATTAATGCGATGAGTGAATTGTGTGAAAAAACGGGTGCCGACGTAAATGAAGTAGCAAAAGCCATTGGTTTAGATAGTCGAATTGGCTCAAAATTTCTAAAATCATCAGTAGGTTTTGGTGGCTCGTGTTTTCAGAAAGATATTTTAAACTTAGTATATATCGCTAAATCATACGGATTAAATGAAGTTGCCGATTATTGGGAGCAAGTGATTATTATGAATGACCATCAAAAACGTCGTTTTTCTAAAAATATTATAAGTACCTTGTATAATACTGTTTCAGGTAAAAAAATAGCTTTTTTAGGTTGGGCTTTTAAAAAAGATACAAACGATACTCGTGAATCTGCAGCTATTTATGTGGCAAATGATTTAATAAGTGAACGTGCAAATATTGCTGTTTTTGATCCAAAAGTTGAAGAAAATCAAATTCTTTCGGATTTATATTATTTAGAATCTCGTACAGAAGAAGAAAATAAAAATTATATTTCCGTTGAAAGTAATGGCTACGACGCGTGTAATAATGCACATGCCATTGCTATATTAACAGAATGGGATGAGTTTAAAACTTACGATTGGCAAAAAATATATGATAATATGTTAAAGCCCGCTTTTGTTTTTGATGGAAGAAACGTGTTAAATAAAACAGAATTAGAAAAAATTGGATTTATTTATCAAGCAATTGGATCCTAAATTATGTTTTTTAATTCCCTTCATTTTGCTGTTTTTTTACCAATAATTTTTATTTTATACTGGTTTGTTTTTAATAAAAATAAATCATGGCAAAATAGTTTGTTAATTATAGCAAGTTATTATTTTTATGCTTGTTGGGATTGGCATTTTCTTTTTTTATTAGTCTTTTCTACTCTTTTAGATTATTTTTCAGGCATTCAAATTGAAAAAAGTAAATCAGTTAAGGAAAGTAAATTTTGGTTTTGGTCAAGTGTATTAATTAATTTAGGGTTTTTAGGAGTTTTTAAGTATTATAATTTTTTTGCTACATCATTTACGGAATTAATTAATGGATTTGGATTTCAAGTAAATCCAGTATTAATAAAAGTAATTTTACCTGTCGGAATTTCATTTTATACCTTTCATGGTTTGTCTTACATTATCGATATTTATTACAAACGTATAAAAGCTGAAATAAATTTCGTTGACTATTCACTTTTTGTTAGTTATTTTCCTTTATTAGTCGCAGGACCTATTGAAAGAGCCACGCATTTACTTCCACAAGTAAAAGTAAAACGAGAATTTAATTTTGAAAAAGCTAAAGAAGGGTTACATCAAATTATTTGGGGATTAGTAAAAAAAGTAGTAATTGCGGATTCTTGTGCCTTATATGCAAATGAAGTTTTCAATCATCAGGAACAAATGAATTCGTTGTCCTTATTATTAGGTGCAATTTATTTTGCTTTTCAAATTTATGGCGATTTTTCAGGGTATTCGGATATCGCGTTAGGAACTTCAAAGTTATTTGGAATTGATTTATTGAAAAATTTTAATTTTCCATATTTTTCAAGAGATATCGCCGAGTTTTGGAGACGTTGGCACATTTCATTATCTTCTTGGTTTAGGGATTATTTATACATTCCATTAGGTGGAAGCAAAGGTGGAAAATGGATGCAAGTTCGTAATACGTTTATTATCTTTATAGTAAGTGGTTTTTGGCATGGTGCCAATTGGACGTTTATTGCGTGGGGTTTTCTTAATGCTATTTATTTTTTACCCTTATTGTTGTTAAATAAAAATAGAAGTAATTTAGAAGATATTCATTTTAAATGGAATCTTGAAGGAGTAAAAACGATTTTCCAAATACTTATTACTTTTTCAATAACTACTTTTGCTTGGATATTTTTTAGAGCAAAATCAATTTCTGATGCTATTTTATACATAAAAAACATGTTTACTAATTTAAATTTTGATAGTCAATATTTAAATAATGCTCGTTATGCGCCAGAATTAGTATGGTTAATTGGTGTTTTTATATTATTTGAATGGTTTAACAAATACAAAACAGAACCCATTTCTGGAAAATATGAAAACATAAAATTATTGTTTTGCATTTTAGCCATTTTAGCATTAGGAGTTTTCTCAGATTATAAAGAATTTATTTATTTTCAGTTTTAATGAAACGTTTTTTTAAACTCACAGTTCTTTTCGTTTTTATACTTTTTATTGCATCATTGTTATTAGATGTTGTTTTTACTACAATAATTTCTCAATCATCTGAAAGAAATAAAGTAGAAAACATAATGCATTCATTCGGTAAAAAATATGATGTAGTCATTATGGGGACTTCTCGAGCCAACAATCATTTTGTCACAAATTTGTTTGAGAAAAAAGGGCTAAAATCCTTTAATTACGGCATTAGTGGTTCTCATTTATTTGAAACGTCTTTGTTATTAAAAGTGATGATTGCAAATAAATTTCAAATTAAGAATTTAATTCTGGAAGCTGATTTAAGTATTTGTAATGAAAAAAGAGATGAAGGAACCACAGCGCGATTTATGCCTTATATTCATTCGAATTCTATTATTAAAGAACATTATAAAAACGAATTAGATTATAAACAACTATATTATTTGCCTTTTTACAGATACATAAAATTTGATGCAAAAATTGGTTTTAGAGAAGTATATGAAGTACTTATAAATAAACCAACAAATACGCTTTATAATAAAGGATATTATCCATTAATCTCAGATAAAAAAGGAAGCATGAAAAATGATATTTCAACATTAAAAGTGATCCGAAATAAATATTATGAAGCCATTAAAAAAATCTGTAATCAAAATAATATCAATTTAATTGTTGTAATGACACCCATGTGCCAAAACACAAAAGGATTAGATTATTTTGATAAAGTAAAAAAGCAATATCCAGAAATAAATAATTTTGAAAATACAGTTACAGATGATCGCTATTTTGCATCTTGCGGGCATCTAAATAACGAAGGTGCTATTATCTACACCAATCATATTATAAATACATTTTTCAAATAGCAAAATCTTGCGTTTTTTTCATTTTTATAAGCTTATAATTTCTTCAAAAACATTTAAAATCAACCTATTTTTTCATTATTATTGTTTTTTATTCTAAACTTTTGGTTTTCTCTAAAAGCTTACTAATCAACATTTTTATACCTAAATTCGACTGTTTTAGCATCTTAACAAAATGTTAATTACTTGATTTTCAGAAAAATAATAAAAAATGTTATATATTTGCTATGTTAATTCAATTGGAGTGGTATGATTTATGTCAATCAAACACAATGTAAAAAATAGATTTTTTTACCCTTTTGAGAAATAAATTTACATGAGAAAAGACATTTTTTATTTTGGAGTTGCCCTTGCATTTATTGTAATAATTAGCTCTGGTTTTAGTGCATTTAAAGAGGAATCTGTAACAGGATTTCATATCGATGATTCGGAAGTTTACGAGTATCGAGTTCCTTCAAAAGACGAATCGGTCAAGTTGAATTTTTCTATACCTTATACAGGAAATACTTTTGTCGGTTTCACACAAGCCTTAGGTGTTAAAGAATCTGCGGGTATTTACACTTTGGTTAATCCTTATGGTTATATGGGGAAATATCAATTCGGAAGAAGCACTTTAAGACACATTGGTGTATACAACTTCAAAAACTTCCTTAATAATCCTAACTTACAAGAAAACGCATTTTATGCCTTATTGTGCATAAATAAATGGGAGTTAAGAAAAGAAATAAAAAATTATTCAGGAAGAATAATTAATGGAATCAAAATTACAGAATCGGGTTTGTTAGCAGCAGCGCATTTAGCAGGTGCAAGTTCAGTAAAAGCCTATCTTCGAAGTAATGGAAAAAATGGTTTTAAAGACGGATTTGGAACTTCTTTGAGGTCTTATATTAAAAGATTTAATGGATATGACACTTCAAATGTGATCTCTAATAGATTTGCAAAAGTTATAACAAACTAATTTTTTTGAATAATAAAAATACAAGGTCGATTATGTAAATCGACCTTTTGTTTTTTCCAGTCGTTCACCGTTTTTGTTTTTATAAATTCTGTTGGCAACGTAACATCGCATGCTATACATAAATTAGTTTGTGGATGAAGTGTGGTTAAAATATCTTCTAAGAATTTATTATTTCTATACGGTGTTTCCATAAAAAGTTGTGCTTGATTTTTTTCTTGAGACCTTTTCTCTAAATTTCTCAAGGCACTTTTCTTCTCGTTTTTTTCAATAGGTAGGTAGCCAGTAAAAGCAAAACTTTGACCGTTCATACCACTTGCCATTAATGCTAAAAGTATGGAACTTGGTCCTACTAATGGTACTACCTGAATTCCTTTTTCGTGAGCTAATTTGACAATCACAGCTCCTGGATCAGCAACTCCTGGGCATCCGGCTTCACTCATTATACCCATGTTTATGCCGTTTAATAGCGGTTGAATCATCTCATAATGCTCGCTAACTTCAGTATGTTTGTTTAAAGGCCATAATTGTAAACTAGGTTGCGATTTTTCTGGACAAATTGCTTTTATGCATTTTCTGGCCGTTTTTTCATTTTCTACAATATAATGATCCAAAAGTGTTACACATCTTTTTATGGTTTGTGGTAAAACGTCGTTAGGATCAACTGATACTTCACCAGGATTGGATAAAGTACAAGGTATTAAATATAATTTACCAAATGTTGAAGTTGTATTCATCGTATATTTTTTAGTAAAAAAAATGAGTCTAGTTAAAACTAATTTGATTTAATTTTTGAAGCAATTATTGTACATACTTCATTTAATAAATGAAATACATGTTCAAAATCTTCCATTTCACCGTAATACGGGTCAGGTACTTCAAAACCTTCGTTTGTGTGTAATTCTTTTAAAATTACTTTTACTTTTTGTTTTGATTTTTCATCAGGTGCCAAAGCAATTACATTTTTGTAATTAGAGGTGTCCATTACATAAATGTAATCAAAAGTTTCAAAATCAGATTTAGTGATTTGTCTGCACTTTTGTTGGCTGATATCGATACCGAATTTTTTTGCAGTTACTATAGAACGTTTGTCTGGCGCCATTCCAACATGATAGTTTGCTGTTCCAGCACTATCCACAATACATTTATTTCTAGGAAGTTTTGATTGTAAAATACCTTCTGCTAATGGT
>CAZQGY010000024.1:0-37357 GCA_964593435.1 uncultured Flavobacterium sp.
TAAGAGGAGGCTGTCGAAAGACAGCCTCTTTTTGTTTGTATTACTATTTTGTAATAGCTTTATTGTTGTGTTTTTGTAAATACTTTATTGAGTATTAAATCCTTTACATGTTTTATAATTTATTGTATCATAGGATATTTTTGTTATATTAGATTTTGTTGGCATACTGAAGCCTCTACGTTGTAGTGAAAAATTAATTCTATTTAGCCCATCATTTTATTGCTATTTTCTAAGTAGCTTGAGCTGTTTCTTCAGTACTAATTAAGTAGTCAACATCCAATCTATTATTTTTTCTTTGTATAATCAATGATTGATTGTTGTGAAATATTTAAAATCTTACTTAGGCTTGAATAAAAGTGGTGTAATAAGATCAAACTCATGTTGGCTTAATTTTTATTCAATATTTCTTTGAAATACTAACATTTTGAATTAGTAGTATATTAATTTTTTGCAAGATTTTTTCGTGATTTTGAATTTTTTCGTGATTTCTTATTTGTTTAAAATTCACTTTGGCAGTGAAATTTACATTAACAGATTCTTAATGTCTTTTTTGCCTTTTGCAAAGTAAGTAAACGTTTTACAATAGTACTTTTACTTTATGAATTAGTTTTAAAATTGCTTAATTATACTATTTTATCGCTTATGAAGACTGTTTTTCATAAATTGTATATTACGCGTAAATAAGTAAAAATAAAACTATAAATTTTACTTAAAATAAAGAAATTAGTTTGTCCAATGTAAAATGGACCAAACAAATTTGCTATAACAAAAAAAGCACCAACGAAAAGTTGGTGCTTTTTTTTGTAATACATATCTTAATTATTGTGGCGATTCACAATACTCAAGTCAGTAAATAATTTATTCAATTACTAATTTTTTTGTTGCAATTTTTCCTTCTTCTGTAATTTTTACAACATAAATTCCAGCTGATAACCCAGAAACGTTCAACGTGTTGTTAATTACTTTTGAGTTTAAAACCTCTTTTCCTAATATATCGTAAATTTGAACAGATTTATCTACATTAGCCGTTGAAGTAAAGAATAGAGTATCTCCTTTTAAAGGATTTGGGTACATTGTTAAGCCATCAATTGTGTCGAATGAGGATGATGACATTGTTGCTATTTCTCCAGAAATTACTACATCATCTATACTAAAGTTACCTCCAGTAGCTTCTGCATTCCATCCATAAAATCTGAAAGTAATTGGGCTAGTTATGCTTGTGAAAGAAGATCCAGATAGGGTTACAGTGCTTCCTACTTGTGCAGTATTATTATCTGTATTGTAAAAGAAGACGTTACCAGTAACCACCTCTAAACTAGCATTTGCAGGATTAATTGAAGCGGGTAAATTAGCGGCATAAGAATCTACACTTGATCTAACTGAATAATTTCTAACACCTGTGCCTGATCTTTGTGCTTTAAATGTGATTCCTGTTAAATTAAAAGCCGTACCAGCAGTAGGAGTAATAGTTACTTGATAGTAAGTAGTTGAGCTCAAAGCACCTGTATAATTAGCATATACATTATCCCCATTTGCAGCTCCCAATGGTTGATTTGCAAAAGCAAATCTTCCAGTACTTGCAGAATTTGTTGGAGGTGTAGTTGTGTTTACCGCTGTAAAATTTCCGAAAGTTAAACCAGCTACAGTTGGAACAGGGGTAGTGTCAGTAGCTCCAGATGTAGCAGTTACATTAGCAAAATCATAAGTCGCTGTAAATACTTGAGCAAATGAAATAGACGCTAATGAAATAAATAATAAAGTGTAAAGTTTTTTCATAGTAATGAATTTAATAAAATTAATCCACAAATATAAAATTTTTGATTTAATTATATAAAATATTTTAAAATATTTTATAAATAATCAGAAAAAAGGGTGTTCATGTAGTCAAAAATGATGCGCATATTTTCAAAATCCTTAATTTTGAAATAGAGGGAAAACACCTAATAAATTAAAGACAGAAAATTTCTTTAAAACGTTCTAACAATCACAATAAGAATCTTTAATTTCAAACAGAAAATCCAGATTTTTATGGAAGCCTTGCTAGCAAAAATAGAAGTTGCAGAATTAAGGAATAAAACAATGCTTATTATTATGATCAATCGAATGCTACATGGTTTTTGTAAAATTGACTCCTTTGACTATATTTGTAAAAAATTATAGTATGTCCCAAACTAAAATATGGTTGTCATCTCCTCACATGGGAGGTACCGAACAAAAATATATACATGAAGCTTTTGAAGCCAATTGGGTAGCCCCGTTAGGCCCTAATGTTAATGGTTTAGAACAAGATTTACAAGATTATCTGTCTAACGACGCTAAAGTAGGTGCCCTAAGTTCAGGAACAGCAGCAATCCATTTAGGATTAGTTTTGTTAGGTGTAAAAGCTGGAGATGAGGTAATCTGTCAAAGCATGACCTTTTCAGCTTCTGCTAATCCAATTTTATATTTGGGTGCGACTCCTATTTTTATTGATAGTGAAACACAAACTTGGAATATTTGTCCAGTAGTATTAGAGCAAGCTATAAAAGATCGAATTAGCAGAGGGAAAAAACCTAAAGCCATTATCGCGGTTCATTTATATGGGGTGCCCTATCAAGTGGAGGCGCTAAGAGCTGTAGCAGATAAATATAATATCCCTATATTAGAAGATAGCGCAGAGGCCTTAGGTAGTTCGTACAAAGGACAAAAATGCGGTACCTTTGGTGATATTGGAGTACTATCGTTCAATGGTAATAAAATTATTACTACTTCTGGTGGTGGGGCTATCGTAACGAGAACCTCTGCTCAAAAAGAGAAAGCCGTTTTTTATGCCACACAATCACGAGATAATGCACCACATTACCAACATTCTGAAATTGGCTACAACTACCGCATGAGTAATATCTGTGCAGGAATTGGAAGAGGACAAATGGAAGTGTTGGATCAGCATGTAACTTTAAGAAGAGCGATGCACGAATTTTATGTGGAAGCCTTCAAGGAAATTGAAGGTGTAGCTGTTTTTTCGACACCGAACGAAGATTATTTTGCCAATTATTGGCTCAGTGCCATCACCATTGATGCTTCTCAAACAAATGGGATCACTAGAGAAACCTTACGTTTGGCTTTTGATGCCGCTAATATCGAATCACGTCCTTTGTGGAAACCTATGCATTTACAACCTATATTTGAAAAATACCCTTACTATGGAGGTAAGGTAGCTGAAACGCTATTTGAAAACGGCTTGTGTTTGCCTTCAGGTTCTAATCTTACCGATAGTGATCGTAATCGAATTATAATGGTAATTAAGCAGGTGTTTGGTTAAGAGGTAATATATTATTGGAAGATTTGAAAATTCAATTTTAGTTCTTCGATATTAAAAAGCATAAAACTTGCTTGAACATAAACAGCGCGTAATTCTTTCATAAAATTACTTATATGTTTTTGTTTTAAACGCAAAGTAACGTTATAGTTTTTAATACTTTAAATTTAGCTTTTTAGGATTTCTTATAGGTAGTTGTTATTTTCTTGGATCTTTTTGTAATTAAATAGTAAAGACCACCCTTTTAACTTAAATCTTTAAAATTTTTTACCAAAATAATGTAAAAAATCACATTTATAAATACATTTTTTTTACATTCGCACAAAATAAGTATTTTAATTATGAAAACAACTAGTAAACTCCATTTATTCTTTTTTTTAATAGTGTCTTCCTCACTTTTTTCCCAGTTCAATGTAAATAATATTTCTGTAGAGGGGAATTATGGTTACACTGGAGCTATTTCACCGTATCAAAAAAAATACAAATCTAATTTTTCAGGAATGAATCATTACGATATAGGGATACGATATATGTTCAATGAAAAATTCGGTGCAAAAGTCACTTACAAATTAGATCATTTTGTAAACGATCCAGGAGGAAAAATAGGAATTACTTATAGTACGGTTTCCTTATCAGGAATTTATAACGTTGGAAAACAATTGGGACTTACATATTTAACTAGAGACAAGTTAGGACTTAATGCCCACTTGGATGCAGGAATGGCATTAGGTTATATTATTGGTAAAAATGATAGTGAGCAAGTAAATGTAGTAGGAATTGGGATTACACCAATGTATAAAATTTCTAATAAATTAGCTTTAACGGCTGATTTCACCCATAATTTCACCATGGATCAAAATTATGGTTTTGACGGAATAATTTTAAATAAAAACAAAGCGCCACAATCAGGGGCCTTTTATAACTTTTCATTTGGTTTAATTTATTATTTAGGTGAAAACAAATACCATTCAGATTGGTATTAAAAAACATAAAATTTTAAAAAATATAAGCAACTTTTTAATTTCTTAATCAAGAATAAAAGTTGCTTTTTTTTTGTTTAAAACACCAACATTTCTTAATTTTTTCTAAAAAAATATCGAAAACAATATAATTTAACGGACAATTAACAACTTATATTATTTTTATATAGCAACTTGCGTTCTTAAAATGTTTTTTTAAAATTTATAGAAAATAATTCAAAATAAAATGCAAGAAAATAATACAGGGATAGACATTAGTGCGCTTAATGAAAAAATTGAAAACGAAAGTGCCTTTATTGATTTACTAACGTCTGAATTAGGAAAAGTAATTGTAGGGCAAAAATCAATGATAGAACGCTTGTTAATTGGCTTATTAGGACAAGGACATGTTTTATTAGAAGGGATGCCTGGACTAGCCAAAACGTTGGTCATAAATACCTTATCTAAAGCCGTTCATGGGAGTTTTCATCGCATTCAATTTACACCAGATTTGCTTCCTGCAGACGTGGTAGGAACTATGGTGTACAATTTCAAAGAAAATGAGTTTTCTGTAAAAAAAGGACCCATATTTGCCAATTTTGTTCTGGCAGATGAAATTAACAGAGCGCCTGCTAAAGTCCAATCTGCTTTGCTTGAGGCCATGCAAGAAAAGCAAGTAACAATAGGCGAAACTACTTATAAATTAGACGCTCCTTTTTTAGTTTTAGCTACACAAAACCCCGTAGAGCAAGAAGGAACATATCCGTTACCAGAAGCACAAGTAGACAGATTCATGCTAAAAACCATTGTCGATTACCCGAAAATGGAAGAAGAACAACTTATTATTCGTAATAGTTTAAAGGAAACTTCTGCAACAATAAATCCAGTGGTAAGCATCGCGCAAATCATCAAAGCGCAACAAACCGTAAAGGAAGTGTACATGGATGAGAAAATTGAAAAATATATTTTAGATATTGTTTTTGCTACGCGTTACCCAGAAAAATATAGATTAGACAATTTAAAGCCATTAATTAGTTTTGGAGCTTCGCCACGTGGGAGTATCAATTTGGCTTTGGCAGCAAAATGTTATGCTTTTATCAAACGAAGAGGCTATGTAATTCCTGAAGATGTTAGAGCCGTAGTACACGATGTATTACGTCACAGAATAGGCATTACCTACGAAGCCGAAGCCGAAAACATCACTTCAGAAGATATCATAAATAAAGTTTTAAATCAGGTACAAGTACCTTAAGGCTGTTTTAAAAATAGTAGCAGTTGAAAAACAGAGACTGAAACAGAATGCCAAAATGGAAACGAAAGAGTTACTAAAAAAAGTCAAGAAAATTGAAATTAAAACCCGAAGATTGAGCGATCATATTTTTTCGGGACACTATCACACGTCTTTTAAAGGACGAGGTATGACTTTTTCTGAAGTGCGTCAATACCAATATGGAGATGATTTTAGAGCTATAGATTGGAATGTTTCCGCAAGAAATAATGATGCATTTGTAAAAATATTTGAAGAGGAACGCGAATTAACCATGATGTTAGTAATCGACTGTTCAGCATCTCAGAATTTTGGAACTTCCCCTCAAAATAAAAAAGATATGGTAACCGAAATTGCTGCAACGTTAGCTTTTTCGGCTACACAAAATAACGATAAAATAGGGTTGGTGTTATTTACAAACGAAATAGAATTATATATTCCACCTAAAAAAGGAAAATCACACGTTTTAAGAATAATCCGCGAATTAGTAGAATGGCAACCAAAAAACAAAACTACAAATGTGGCATTTGCGTTAGAATTTTTGTCAAGCGTAATAAAAAAACGAGCTATTGTGTTTTTAATTTCCGATTTTATGACTTCCGATTTCCAAAAACCATTGCAAATTGCTTCTAAAAAACATGATGTAACAGGAATTAGAATTTTTGATTCACGTGAAAAGACACTTCCAAATGTTGGCATTATTCAAATGCAAGATGCAGAAACCGAACAACTGATTTGGTTAGATACACAAACCGCAGTTACCCGTTTGGAATACGAGAAAAATTACAAAACCAAGGTTGAAATTTGCCAAAATATTTTTCGTAAATGTGCCGCAGGATTAGTAGAAACCGAAACAAATGAAAGTTACGTAACAAAATTAGTAACCTATTTTAAAAGTAGAGCCTAATGCGAATTAAATTCATTTTTCTTTTCATCTTTTCATCAGTTGTAGGGTTTTCCCAAACAATAGAAACGGCTGTTTCTAAAAAAGAAATTAAAATTGGCGAACAAATTCAGCTTACTATAAAAACAAAAGTAAACGAAAAAGAGGTCGTATTTTTCCCAGATTTAGATTCGATAGGCAAATTGGAAGTGGTGCAATCATTTCCACCAGAAAAAATCAAAAAAGGCAACGAAACCGAGTGGATAAAAAAATACAACCTTACGCAATTTGATGCAGGCAACTATAAAATTCCAGCATTAGAAGTAATTATAAATACCAAAAAAATAAATTCCGAAAGTATTAATGTTGTGGTAACAGATGTGTCTGTGGATACTACAAAGCAAAAAATGCACGAGATAAAAGAAGACGAAATACTTTCTATTCAACCAGAAGAAAAGCAACAAGAACTTTCAGACTATCAAATAATTTTAGGCGTATTTTTTGCTTTTTTCTTAGCAGGAATACTTTATATAATTTTGCGAATAAAACAGTGTAAAAAAACAAAATCAGAAGCCTATATTTCTCCTTATAATAGAGCCTTTTTGGCATTTTCAGAAGTAAATGCCAATGCCAATTCTAAAGAATATTATTCTAATTTAACTCAAATAATAAAATCGTATTTTGAAAAAACGTTAGAATTTTCTGCGTTAGAAAGTACTACGGAACAGTTTATTTTTAAACTAAAAAACGCAGTAAAAAACAAGAAATTTCAAATCTCAGAAACGGCTATTGCTCAAATTGAAACCCTTTTTACTAAGGCAGATTTAGTAAAGTTTGCAAAAATTATTATTTCACTACCAGAACAAAATGCAGATAAAATAGCTTCGGAAAATTTAATTAATGTTTTTCATAAAACAATACCCGTTTCTGCCGAAGAACAACAAGTTACGTTAGCCAAATTAGTAGAAATAGAACAACAAAATAAATATAAAAACATCAGACAAACGGCATTTATTGTAACCTTTTTAGTGGCTATGGTTTCTGTTGTAACCTTTTTAGGATGGGAAAATGTAACCAATTATTTTTCTGCAAAAATAAACGGAAAAGATGCCGATTATTACTTAAAAAAAGAATGGATAGTGTCAGAATATGGATTACCTATTTTGCAAGTTGAAACGCCAGAAATTTTACTTCGTGATTTGGTAACATCAAAGAACCCAAATATTAAAAATATCGCGCAATTTTCTTGGCAAAAACCGGATGATAAATTAGCAATCTCAGTACAAACCATCGCGTACAAAGATTCCGTAAAGGTAAATTTAAAACAGTTTTTTAATGAAGAATTAAGTCAGTTAATGCAAGAAAAAGCTAAGAAAATTCAAACAACAGCTAAAAAATTTAAAAACGTAAAAGCGCTTTCTGGCGATGTTTTAGAAGGAACTTTTGAAATAACTGAAGGGAATGAAACCAAAAAAATGCGATTTTTTACAGTTTTTATTTCTGATAGTTACGGCTTGCAAAAAGTCCGAATTACTCACGATGCAAAGGATAAATTAGCTAAAGATTTTATAGATCGTATTACAAATAGTCTCGAAAAAATAAATCAAGAAGATGAATAGCGCCTTTATGCATCCTCATTTTTTATGGTTGTTATTGGTTATTCCAATAGCGGTGTTTTGGCATTATATAACAATAAAACAACAACATCCAGCCATAAAAATAAGCACAACTGAAGGATTTTCCATACCAAAATCTTGGGTAATGAAATGTCGTCCATTTTTGTTTTTGTTAAAAATTGTGGCCTTAGGATTTGTAATTATTGCATTAGCACGACCAAGAAACACCCAAAAATCAAGTTATACAGATAGTAAAAACGGAATTGATATTGTGATTGCTACCGATGTATCGGGAAGTATGCTGGCTACCGATTTTAAGCCAAACCGATTGGAAGCCATAAAAAAAGTAGCCGAATCATTTGTAGAGAAACGAACAAACGACAGAATTGGTTTAGTGGTTTATGCAGGTGAAAGTTACACTAAAACGCCAGTAACATCAGATAAAATAATGTTGCTAAACGCGTTAAGAGAAGTACAATATAACGGTTTGGTTTTACAAGACGGAACCGCAATAGGAATTGGTTTAGGGACTGCAATTAACCGAATTAAAAATAGCAAAGCAAAATCTAAAATCATCATTTTATTAACTGATGGTGTAAATAATGTGGGTAGTTTAGATCCAATTTCGGCAGCAGAAATTGCCAAAGACTATGGAATAAAAGTATATACCGTTGGAGTAGGAACAAACGGAATGGCTAATTTTCCTGTTGCAAAAGACAGTAATGGGAATATTGTTTTTCAACCACAAAAGGTTGAAATAGACGAAAAAATTTTACAAGAAATTGCAACAATAACCAAAGGAAAATATTTTAGAGCTACTGATAATAATAAATTAGAGGCTATTTATGATGAAATTGATAGTTTAGAAAAGTCTAAAATTTCAGAAAATCGCTTGATGCTATTTGACGAACAATTTCGTACTTGGTTGCTTTTAGGATTATTCGTTTTGGTTTTAGAAATGATTTTAAGTCGCACGCTATTTAAAAGTTTTATATAATGTTTGAATTTGAATCGCCCTTTTATTTTATTTTGTTGTTGCTTATTCCAATTGGTATAGTAGCGCAAAATAGCTATGTAAAATGGCAGACTGAAAAACAAGCTGCATTTGGAGCGCCGCAAGCAATGGAAAAACTTTTTGTGCAAGCGTCTAAAAACAAACCAAAAATAAAATTTATGCTACAAATTATGGCTCTTTTTTTTATTGTTTTAGCGTTGGTGAATCCAAAATTGGGTTCAAAAGTTGAAACAGTTCCTGCTAAGGGAGTAGAAATAGTGTTTGCCATTGATGTTTCAAAAAGTATGTTATGTGCAGATGTTCAGCCTAATCGATTGGAAAAATCCAAGCAAATAATAACACAAATTATCAATTCAATTGGTAGTGACAGAATAGGAATTGTAGCTTACGCTGGAAGTGCTTACCCTGTGTTGCCTATGACAACGGATTATGAATTGGCAAAAATGTTTACACAAAGTATGAATACAGACGTAATATCTTCTCAAGGAACAGCAATTGAAAGTGCTATTCAAACTAGTGTGGATTTCTTTGACAATCCAACTTCGGGAAAAGCTATTATTTTGCTTTCTGATGGTGAAGATCATGAAAATACTTCTTTTGATGTTTCTAAACTAACAAAAGAAAAAAATGTAAAAATAATTACTGTTGGTATTGGAACTTTAAACGGCGGCACAATTGAATTTGTGGATGAATTGGGTTTTCAACAAGTTAAAAAAGATAAAAACGGACAAGTTGTAACTACAAAACTAAACGAAGAAGTATTACAAAAAATTGCTTCAGATGCTTCCGGAACATATTGTAATGAAAATCAAATTTCAAAAGTAGTTTCTAGTATTAAAAACGCATTAAAAACCGTAAAACAACAAGAATTTAAAGCCCAACAATTGGCACAGAAACAATCGCAATTTCAGTGGTTTTTAGGTATAGCCTTTGTGCTGCTATTACTAGAATTTTTTATAACAAACCAGAATTTTAAAGGTTTTCTTATCAAAAATTGGTTTCAAAATAAACAAATTAACTTCGTTTTTCTTTTGTTTTTTGTGTCTGCACCTGCTTTTTCACAGGAAAATAAGACGGTGAATTTTCAACAAAATGAAAAACAATTACGAGTAATAAAAGCAAAAGAAAAAACGCAAAAACAACAAGCGGAATACAATTTAGGCAATACAATTTATAAAAATAAAAAGTATATTGAAGCCATAATAAATTATAAAAATGCTGCCCAAACGGCAAAAAACAATTTACAAAAACACAAAGCGTATCATAATTTAGGCAACGCTTATATGCAAGATAAAAATTACAAATTAGCAGTTGAATCTTACAAAAATGCTTTAAAGGCGAATTCTAAAGATGAAAAAACCAGATATAATTTAGCATTAGCAAAAAAATTATTAAAGAAATATCCACCAAAACTAAATCCTAAAAAGAAGAAAAAAGATAAGGAAAACAAACGGAAAAAAGACAAAGACAATTCAAATAATAAAGATAAAAAAACACCAAAAAAACCAAGTGCCAACAAACAGCGAATGGATAACGTGCTAAAAGCAATTAGTAATGAAGAAAAAAAAGTACAAGAAAAAGTAAATGCAAACAAAATAAAAACAAACACTACTAGCACAGAAAAAGATTGGTAATATGAACAATAAAATAAAAATACTATTAACCTTACTACTTTTCCCTTTTCTTTCCTTTTCACAGGTAAAATTAGAGGTAAAAGCAGAAAAAACGAACCTTAAAATAGGTGAAGTGATTCAGGTTACTTATATTTTTAACGAAGAAGGCACAAACTTTACACCGCCTAATTTTAATGGGTTTAATAAAGGTGGTTCGTATGTCTCATCGAATGAAGAATACAGTAATGGAGATTACGTCATACAACAAGTATATACCTTTGTAATTCAGGCTGCTAAAGCAGGAAGATTACTTATTTCTCCAGCAACAATTAAATTTAACGGAAAAACATTTGCATCAAAATCTGTAGCGGTTTCTGTTTCCAATGAAAAAGCGAACGATGCCATACAGAGAAACCAAAATTCAAACAACATACCGAAACCTGCTATAGTAAATAAATCCATTTCTGGCGCAAATAATTTATTGTTTATTGATGTAGAAGTTAGTAAAACCATCGCTTTTGTAAATGAACCAGTTGAGGTATTTTA
Organism: uncultured Flavobacterium sp.; assembly: GCA_964593435.1. Classification (GTDB taxonomy): domain Bacteria; phylum Bacteroidota; class Bacteroidia; order Flavobacteriales; family Flavobacteriaceae; genus Flavobacterium. Next base: position 11,198 of record CAZQGY010000024.1, read on the forward strand.
TCGTATTTATTTGGCACCCAATTTAGAAATTGAACTAAACAAAAATATGGTTACTAAATTCAACAATTTTTGGAGTCAAACGGAAGATGTACAAGGCGGATGGGAGCGAAAGGTAGTAAATAACAGAGTATACAAATCTAAAATTTTCAAAAAAGCCATATTGTATCCACAAAAAATTGGAAAATTAGAAATAACACCTATTACATTAGATTTAAATATTAGCTATCCAACAGGAGATTTTGATTTTTTTGGTGATCCAGAATTTGATGTAGCCAGAAGAGAAATTGTTTCTAATTCTAAATATCTTCAAGTACTTCCTTTGCCTGAAAAAGGAAAACCAGATAATTTTTCAGGTGCAGTTGGTACTTTTGCGTTTAAAGCAAATGTTACAAAAAACGAATTAAAATCAGGCGAATCATTACAATTAGATCTGATTGTTTCAGGAAAAGGAAATTTAAAATTATTTGAAATTCCTAAACCTAATTTGCCATCTAATTTTGAAATTTACGAACCAAAACATCAAGAATTTGTAAACGAAAACATAAACGGAATTTCAGGAAAAATAGTAGATAGTTATACCATAATCCCTCAAGAAAAAGGAAATTTTAAAATAAAATCACAAAACTTCTCTTTTTTCGATATAACATCAAAAACATATAAAACCATTTCATCTGAAGCTATTAATTTAGTTGTTTCACAAGGTGAAAACCAAGCGAATGACACTTCTGTTTTAAAATCTAAATTAGCTGAAAAATCTCAAAAAACAGCACCAACATCAGGTTTTGAGTTTACCTTTTTACATTTTATTAGAGGTGTAACTTTAGTAGGTGTAGCTTTATTGTTTGTTACGCTCAAAAGAAACAAATCGGTTGTTTCTGAAACGTTAATAACAGAAATAGAACCTGAAAAAAAGGAGTTTTCTGTAAACGATTTGCAACAATTTATAACAAATAAAGAAGTGTTTTACCAAGAAATGGAACTCAAAATTAATACATTTTTACACTATAAATTTGGTTTAGAAAAAGCGGACTTGAATAAAGAAAACATCATTCAAAAATTTCAGGAAAACCACATTTCTCAAGAAAACACAAACGATTTCATAAGGCTGTTACAAAATTGCGAAAAAGCAAGATATATGCCAACATCTGATGGAAATATGCAAATGGATTTTGAAAAACTACAACAGTTAGTACAACTTATTAACGTATAAAGGCAATAATCGTAATATAATTTTGTTTAGTGTATATTTGTAGTTCAACTTATTTTATGAAATCGCCATTAACAACAAGTTTGCGCAAGCAAACACCGATAAATAAAAAAGCGATACCATATATGACCGCTAAAAAATAAATTTTACATATATGAAAAAAACACTTTTCTATTTATGCTTTGGTTTTTCGATACTTTCTTTTTCACAACAGAAATTATGGAAAGGCTATTTTTCATACAATGAAATTACAGACGTTTGTATTTCTGATCAGAAGGTATATTCCAGCACTAAAAATTCTGTTTTTAATAAAGACATTTCCTCAAATATTTTAACCACTTTTACTTCAATAAATGACGTAAAACCAGATGAAATTACAGCTATTTTCCACACATCAAATAATTATACTTTAATTGGAAATAAAAACGGATTAATTATCCTTATAAAACCAGATGGCACTACGTTAAATAAAGTAGACATCATTACCGATGTGCCAGTGCCGCCCAACAATAAAAAAATTAACGATTTTTATGAACATGATGGTAAAGTATACGTGTCTACACAATACGGAATTAGCGTAATTAAATTGTCTAATTTTGAAATTGAAAGCAGTTTTTATATCGGAAATTCAGGCGAATTTACAGATGTTTTACAAACTACAATTTTTAATAATGAAATTTTTGCAGTAACCCGAACACAAGGCATAAAAAAAGCAAGTGTAACCAATCCTTTTTTATACGATTTTTCACAATGGTCGGTTTTTAACTCGTTAAATTGGTTAAGTATTGTTACGTTTAGCAATCAATTAGTTGCGATGAACACTAATGGAATTACCTATAAATTTTCTGGTAATATTGCGGTTCCTTTTTCGCAACAAATAACAAATGGCTTAAAACTTAGAACCGATTCCGTTTATTTAACAATAACCAATCAGTGGCAAATTTTACTTTATAATCAAAATTTCACATTGGCAAATAGTATTTATCAAGTACCTAATTTTCCGGATTCATTTACTTGCGCCCTTACTAAAAACGAAAAATTATACATTGGGACTTCTAAAAATGGATTATTTGAAACCACTTGTGCGAATTCTGTTGTTTTTACAACTATTTCACCTAACGGACCTATTGAAGATTTGGCTTTTAAAGTAACTAAAACCAAAACCGATTTATGGCTAACTCACGGGAGTTATGACAGAACATACACGCCAGATTATAAATTACAAGGCATTAGTGTTTTTAATACCAATACAGGTTGGAACAAAATACCATCCAATGAAGTGTTAGGTGCTGTTACGCTTGCAGCAATTGCAGAAAACCCAAGAAATAGCAGTGAAGTTTTTATTGCTTCTGGACAAAGCGGTTTATTGAAATTTACGAATAAAACAAATCCCTTTTTATTCAATCAAACCAATTTTTTAGAATCGGTAACGCTACCGCCACCAAACCAAAACTACGTTTCAGTGCGAATTAACGGAATGAAATATGATAAAGACGGTAATTTATGGCTAACAAACGCTTTAGTTAACAACGGAATAAAAGTATTAAAAAGCAACAATACATGGCAGTCATATAATTTAAGTACCGTAATTCAAAATCCTACAGCATTGCATTATGGCAACATAGACATCGATAAAAACGGCACAAAATGGACGGCAACGTATGCTGGTGGTGTACTTGCTTTTAATGAAAAATACAATAATAAATTCATAATTATTAATGAAGAAAACGGGAATTTACCAAACAATGACGTGCGATGCGTGGCTGTGGATAATAAAAACCAACTTTGGATTGGAACGTTTAAAGGATTAAGAATTTTAAATAGCGTAGATAGATTTATTTCCGAGACAGCATTAACCACAACAAATATTGTCATTCAGGATGGCGATTTGGCTCAAGAATTATTTTACCAACAAGTAATTCAAGATATTAAAGTAGATGGTGCGAACAACAAATGGGTAGCTATTGCAGATGCTGGCGTTTTTCAGGTTAGTCCAAACGGACAAACAACTTTACGAAGATTTACAAAAGAAAACTCGCCTTTACCAAGCAATAATGTGTTAGATATTGAAATTGATGAGGTTTCAGGCGAAGTGTTTTTTGCTACAGATAAAGGGCTAGTTTCCTTTTTAGGAGCGGCTACAAAAGGAGATGATGATTTACAAAACGTATACATATATCCAAATCCGGTACGTCCTGAATATTTAGGAACAGTAAAAATATCTGGATTGATGGACAAAGTAAATTTGAAAATCACAGATATTGAAGGAAATTTGGTTTTTGAAACCACATCTTCTGGCGGAACGGTAGAATGGGATACCACAGCATTTGGAAAATACAAAGTGGCTTCTGGCGTATATATGGTTTTTGTTTCGTCAAGCGATGCAGCTGAAACTACGGTAAAAAAAATAATGGTAATTAGATAATGCAAATAAAAACCAAAGCCATTGTTTTAAGCGCGATAAAGTACCAAGAAAAAAGTTTAATTGTAAAATGTTTTACTCAATCAGACGGGTTAAAGTCTTATTTCATACCTAGCGCTTTTTCTTCCAAAAAATCGAATCAAAAAATAGCCTATTTTCAGCCGTTAACTATTTTAGATATTGAAGCCAATCATAAAAATAAAGGCACCTTAGAGCATTTTAAAGAAGTAAAACTCGCGTATAATTATCAAAATATAAATACGGATATTATAAAAAGTGCTATGGTTTTTTTCTTGTCAGAAGTTGTACATAATAGTGTTTTTGAAGAAGAAAAAAACGAGAATTTATTTTCATTTTTAGAAACGTCTTTGTTGTGGTTAGATGCTAATGATTCGGTTTCAAATTTTCATCTGATCTTTCTTTTAGAACTCACTAAATTTTTAGGGTTTTATCCACAAATACAAGAAACAGATTTTGCGTATTTTGAAATGATCGACGGTGTTTTTTCACCTTTTCAAGGAACAAGTTGCCTAAACGCACATGAAACGAATTTGCTAAAAAAAGCATTACGATTAAGATATGACGACAATCAAAAAGCATTTGCTGGAACAGAACGACAAATACTGTTAAAAATCCTTCTAGATTATTATGCCATTCATTTAGACGGCTTTAAAAAACCAAAATCATTAGAGGTCTTAAAAGAAGTTTTTTCTTAACCTACAACTTTTGCCCTATACCTTTTGCCTTTTCTCTTTAAATCCTTACTTTCGCAAATTGATTTAAGATAGCGACAAAATGAGTACAAAATTTACAGAATATAAAGGACTTGACTTACCAACGGTAGCTTCAGAAGTTCTTGATTTTTGGAAGGAAAATAACATCTTTGAAAAAAGTGTATCTACACGTGAAGGAAACCAACCATTTGTATTTTTTGAAGGACCACCTTCTGCAAACGGATTGCCTGGAATTCACCATGTAATGGCGCGTGCAATTAAAGATATTTTTTGTCGATATAAAACTCAAAAAGGATTTCAAGTAAAACGAAAAGCAGGTTGGGATACGCACGGATTACCTGTAGAATTAGGTACTGAAGCTGCTTTAGGAATTACCAAAGAAGATATTGGGAAAACCATTTCTGTATCAGATTACAACGAAGCCTGTAAAAAAACAGTAATGCGTTATACCGACGTTTGGAACGATTTAACTGAAAAAATGGGATATTGGGTAGATATGGAAGATCCATATGTGACCTATAAATCAAAATATATGGAATCGGTTTGGTGGCTGCTAAAACAAATTTACAACAAAGATTTGCTTTACAAAGGCTACACCATTCAACCGTATTCGCCAAAAGCAGGAACAGGTTTGTCTTCGCACGAAGTAAATCAACCGGGTTCGTATCGTGATGTTACGGATACCACTGTTGTAGCACAATTTAAAACCAAAAACGAAACGTTACCAAACTTTTTACAAGGTTTTGGAGACATTCACATTTTGGCTTGGACAACCACTCCTTGGACCTTGCCAAGTAACACGGCATTAACAGTAGGGCCAAAAATCGATTATGTTTTAGTACAAACATTCAATCAATATACTTTTGAGCCTGTAAATGTTATTCTAGCTAAGAATTTAGTGGGGAAACAATTTGGAAAAGGATTTTTTGCAAGTACAGAAGCAACTGATTTTGAAAATTTTAAAGCAGTCGATAAAAATATCCCATACCAAATTTTAGCCGAATGCAAAGGTTCAGATTTAGTCGGAATGCGTTACGAACAATTAATGCCATTAGCGTTACCGTATCAAAACCCAGAAAATGCGTTTAGAGTAATTGCTGGAGATTTCGTTACAACTGAAGACGGAACAGGTATTGTACACACCGCACCTACTTTCGGAGCAGATGATGCAAAAGTAGCCAAAGAAGCCACTCCAGAAGTGCCGCCAATGTTGGTTTTAGATGGAAATGGAAATGCAGTTCCTTTAGTAGATTTGCAAGGAAAATTTATTCAAGGTTTGGGCGAATATTCAGGTAAATACGTAAAAAACGAATATTACAACGAAGGCGAAGCGCCAGAACGCTCTGCCGACGTAGAAATTGCTATCCAATTAAAAGAAGAAAACAAAGCCTTTAAGGTTGAAAAATACGTACACAGTTACCCACATTGCTGGAGAACAGACAAACCTATTTTATATTATCCATTAGATTCTTGGTTCATTAAAGTAACAGAAATCAAAGATAGAATGTTCGATTTAAACGAAACCATCAATTGGAAGCCAAAAGCTACAGGAGAAGGTCGTTTTGGGAATTGGTTGAAAAACGCTAATGATTGGAACTTATCGCGTTCAAGATATTGGGGAATTCCTTTGCCAATATGGAGAAATGAAGAAGGAACTGAAGAAATTTTAGTAGGTTCTGTAGCAGAATTAGTTCAAGAAATTGAAAAAGCAATTGCCGCTGGTTGTATGACTGAAAATCCATTTAAAGGATTCGAAATCGGAAATATGTCAGAAGAAAATTACGATTTAGTGGATTTACACAAAAATGTAGTAGACGAAATTGTATTGGTTTCCGCATCAGGCAAACCAATGAAACGAGAAAGTGATTTAATTGACGTTTGGTTCGATTCGGGCGCCATGCCTTATGCACAATGGCATTATCCCTTTGAAAACAAGGATAAAATTGACGGAAACAAAGACTTTCCAGCCGATTTCATTGCAGAAGGAGTAGACCAAACGCGTGGTTGGTTTTATACCCTACACGCTATTTCTACGTTAGTTTTTGATAAAATCGCATATAAAAATGTGGTTTCTAATGGGTTAGTATTAGACAAAAACGGACAAAAAATGTCAAAACGTTTAGGTAACGCCGCCGATCCATTTGATACGTTAGCCGAATATGGCCCTGATGCTACGCGTTGGTATATGATTTCAAATGCCAATCCGTGGGACAATTTAAAATTCGATTTAGAAGGTATTGCTGAGGTGCGCCGAAAATTCTTTGGAACACTTTATAATACGTATTCTTTCTTTGTTTTATATGCCAATATTGATGGTTTTAACTACAGTGAAGCCGAAGTCCCTTTAGCAGAAAGACCAGAAATTGACCGTTGGATTTTATCCGAATTACATACGCTTATTCAAGTAGTTGATGCTGCTTATGCGGATTACGAACCTACTCGTGCCACAAGAGCAATTTCTGATTTTGTGCAGGAGAATTTAAGTAACTGGTATGTGCGTTTATGCCGTCGTAGATTCTGGAAAGGCGACTATGCTCAAGACAAAATTGCCGCCTATCAGACGCTTTATACTTGCTTAGAAACGGTTGCAAAATTAGCCGCGCCGGTAGCGCCTTTCTTTATGGATAGACTATATAAAGACCTGAATGCCAATACTAATAAGGAAAAATTTGAAAGTATTCACTTGGCTAATTTCCCTATTTCGGTTGAAAACTTTGTTGATAAATCACTGGAAAGTAGAATGCAGAAAGCACAAACTATTTCTTCATTGGTGTTATCACTTCGTAAAAAAGAAATGATAAAAGTACGTCAACCTTTACAAAGAGTAATGATTCCAGTACTTGACGAGACTTTTAAAGCTGAAATTTTAGCTATTGAAGACTTAATTAAGGCAGAAGTCAACGTAAAAGAAATAGAATTATTAGAAGATGCTTCTGGAGTATTAATTAAACAAATTAAACCTAATTTTAAAGCCTTAGGACCACGTTTCGGTAAAGATATGGGCTTGATTGCCAAAGAGATACAGTCTTTTTCGCAAGATCAAATTAATGAATTAGATAAAACAGGCGAACTAACCATAATTAGTTCTGAAAAAAGTATTACTTTAACAGTCGAAGATGTAGAGATTTCTTCTCAAGATATTCCGGGTTGGTTAGTGGCCAATTCAAACGGAATTACAGTAGCTTTAGACATTACAATTTCTGAAGAATTACGTAAGGAAGGGATAGCGAGAGAGTTAGTCAACAGAATTCAAAATATTCGTAAAGATTCTGGTTTTGAAGTTACAGATAAAATTAAAGTTCAAATAACAAAAAATGATAGTATTGAACAAGCAGTACTCGCAAATGAATCGTATATCAAATCAGAAACACTAACAAAGGAACTAATTTTTGTATCAGAGATAACAAATGGTACGGAAATTGAGTTTGATGAGTTAAAAATAACAATACTAATTTCAAAATAATAAAACCTTTTGGTGCTATTGGATTGAAATTAAAAATTTAAAAAAAATGTCAATTATGATAGATCAACAAATAAGATTCTCAGATGCAGAATTACAAGAATTTAAAGAATTAATTAATTTAAAGTTAGATAAAGCTAAAAACGACTTAGAATTAATTAAAAGTGCGTATTTAAATGATTCTAATAACGGAACGGAAGATACTTCCCCAACCTTCAAAGCCTTTGAAGAAGGAAGTGAAACCATGAGTAAAGAAGCGAATTCGCAATTAGCTATTCGTCAAGAAAAATTCATACGCGATTTAAAAAACGCATTGGTTCGTATTGAAAATAAAACCTACGGAATATGCAAAGTGACTGGACAATTAATTAATAAAGAACGCTTAAAAATTGTACCTCACGCCACAATGAGCATTGAAGCTAAAAATTTACAGCGTTAAAAAACGTTAATAAAAATATAAACGCTCCTTTTGGGGCGTTTTTTATTCGTTAAAATTGCTACTTTTGCACAAACATTAAAAAAATGAATCTAAGAAGAGCTTATTTATTTGTATTTCTAATTTTACTTATTGATCAAGCAAGTAAAATTTATATCAAAACAAATTTTTATATTAACGAACAAGTAAAAGTGTTCGATTGGTTTAGAATTTACTTTGTAGAAAACGAAGGAATGGCTTGGGGCGCAGAAATTCCAGGTAATTATGGCAAATTATTTTTAACACTTTTCAGAATTATTGCTGTGGGTGGAATTTCATGGTGGTTGTATGATTCTATTAAGAAAGGGTTATCAAATTATTTAACTTTTGCCATTACTTTAATTTTAGCAGGTGCTATTGGTAATATAATTGACTCTGTATTTTACGGGGTAATTTTTAATGATAGTTATAGTCAAATAGCTACAATGTTTGCTGATAAACCTTACGGAACACTTTTTCATGGTGAAGTAGTGGATATGTTTTATTTTCCAATTATTAAAGATATTCCAATGCCCGAATGGGTGCCATTTATTGGAGGAAGACCGTTTACTTTTTTTAACGCTATTTTTAACGTGGCCGATGTAGCTATTTCTACCGGATTTGGAATTTTAATTGTATTCAACAAAAGATGTTTTAACTAAAAACAAAACATAATTTTCTGTTATTTTAATTCTTATTTATTCCTGTTTTAAATAATCATATCGTAAATTTGCATCAAATACTTATGATATGTTCGATGTTCAGAAAATAAGAGCCCAATTTCCAATATTAGCTCAAACGGTTAACGGAAAGCCCTTGGTGTATTTTGATAATGGGGCTACTTCTCAAAAACCTCAAGTAGTAATAGATGCGATTGTAGATTATTATTCTAATTACAATGCAAATATTCACCGAGGTGTGCATACGTTGAGCCAATTGGCAACTGATGCCTACGAACAAGCGCGATTTAAAATTCAAAAACATTTTAATGCGAAACAACCGTTTGAAATCATTTTTACATCAGGTACAACTGAAAGTATTAATTTAGTTGCCAATGGTTTTGCTTCTTTAGTAGATAAAGATGATGAAATTATTATTTCAGCATTAGAACATCATAGTAATATTGTGCCTTGGCAGATGTTATGTGAACGCACAGGTGCGATTTTAAAAGTTATTCCAATAGATAGTAATGGCGAGTTAATTATGTCGGAATACGATAAATTACTTTCAAATAAAACCAAATTAGTTTGTTGCAATCACATTTCAAATGCTTTAGGAACGCTAAATCCAATTGAAGAAATCATTAAAAAAGCACATGCTGTTGGGGCAGCCGTTTTAATTGATGGGGCACAATCTTGTCCACATATTAAACCAGATGTACAAGCTTTAGATGTTGATTTCTATGTAACTTCTGCTCATAAAATGTGTGGTCCAACAGGTGTTGGAATGCTTTACGGCAAAGAAGAATGGCTTCGCAAATTGCCACCCTACAAAGGCGGCGGAGAAATGATTGCTACCGTGACTTTCGAAAAAACAACTTATGCAGATTTACCTCATAAATTTGAAGCAGGAACACCAAATATTTGCGGTGGAATTGCTTTTGGAGCGGCTATTGATTATATGAATGAGGTTGGTTTTGACAATATTGCCAAACACGAACATGAATTGTTAGTTTATGGAACAAAAAAACTGCAAGAAATTGAAGACGTAACCATTTACGGCCCTTCAGATTTAACTAAAAAAGCTTCAGTAATTTCATTTAACATCGAAAATATTCATCCGTATGATATTGGCACGATTATAGATAAATTAGGTATAGCGGTACGAACGGGTCATCATTGTGCGCAACCAATTATGGATTTTTTCAAAATACCAGGAACGTTACGAGCCAGTTTTGCCTTTTACAATACCAAAGAAGAAATTGATATATTTGTAGCAGCTGTTAAAAAAGCTAAAATGATGTTATCGTAATTAAAACCATAAAAATGAAAAGATTTTTAATCTTATTTACCGCGACGCTACTTCATTTTGCCTGTAGCGAAACCAAAAGTGTCGTTGTAGAAACTGTACCTACAATTTATTATGAGGCAAGTACTAGAGGTTATTTTTTTTCTTTAAAAGTAGAAAATAAAGTAATTTATATCTATAAAGATAGAAATAGTAAAGAGTATTCAGATAAATTGGTTCTTTCAGAGGAAGAATGGGCAGAAATTTCAACATTAGCCAAAGCAGTCGATTTAGCAAAAGTAAAAGACTTGAAGTGGCCAACTGAAAAAAGATATTACGATGCCGCAGCACACGCTAATATTATTTTCGAAGCAAATGGCGTTAAATATCCAGCCAATGGTTTCGACCATGGTTTTCCACCTGCAGAAATAGAAAAATTGGTTACTAAAATTACAAAACTAGCAGAAAAAAAATAATGAATATTAAAGAAATACAAAACGAAATTGTTTCTGAATTCGCTATGTTCGATGATTGGATGGAACGTTACGAGTACATTATCGAATTAGGAAAAGGCTTACCAATTATTGAAGAGCAATTCAAAACAGAAGATAATATTATTAAAGGTTGTCAATCTAAAGTTTGGGTTCATGCTGAAGAAAAAGACGGAAAAGTCGTTTTTTCAGCTGATAGCGATGCCATTTTAACTAAAGGAATAATTGCTGTTTTAATTCGAGCTTTTTCGAACCAAACACCAGCTGCAATTTTAGAAGCAAATACCGATTTTATTGATGAAATTGGATTAAAGGAACACCTATCGGCCACTCGTGCAAACGGGTTGGTTTCGATGATTAAAAAAATAAAAATGTATGCTTTAGCATTTGAAGCAAAAAATTAAGAATTTTGACCATATAAGTGAATTATAATAAAGCTTATATGACTTATATGTTAAAATAAAAATCCAGAAAAATGGAAGAATTTAAAGACGAAATAAACTTAGGCGAAAGTGTAGTTACTGCATTAAAAGGAATCTATGATCCAGAAATTCCTGTAGACATTTATGAATTAGGTTTGATTTATGATGTAATGATTAACGAAGACAATGAAGTTAAAATATTAATGACGTTAACATCGCCAAATTGTCCAGTTGCCGAATCGCTTCCAAAAGAAGTGGAAGAAAAAGTTGAAAAAATTGATACAATTAAATCTTGTGAAGTAGAAATTACTTTTGATCCACCATGGAGTAAAGATTTGATGAGTGAAGAAGCTAAATTAGAATTAGGAATGCTTTAAATCAGTTAGCAGTGTAAAGTTTTAGTAGTCAGTTTTCTGAACACTAATTTCTGAACACTGGACACTACTAGTTATGAGTGAAATAGTAAATAAAGTGGCCAACAGCGCCTTAATGGTTTTCGATTTAGAAGATTATTATCCAGATAATCATGTGATAGCAGTTGATGTATCGCAATGGTTGTTTGGTGGTGTTGTTTTAAAAGAAACCGAATTTAGAGCGCAATTAAATGCTACTAATTGGTCAGTTTACGAAGATAAATACGTGGCATTATATTGTTCAGAAGAAGCCATTTTGCCTGCTTGGACTTATGCTTTAGTGGCTGTGCATTTGGCGCCATTTGCTTTAAAAGTAATTCAAGGCACTAAAGAATTAGCGATTATAGAATGGTATCAAGATATTTTAAACAAATTAGACTACACAGATTATTTTGAAAAACCGGTTATTTTAAAAGGATGTTCTAAAAAAGAAGTACCTAATGAAGTGTACACTTTAGCCATTCAAAAATTAATGAAAGCAGCAAAAAGCATTATGTTTGGCGAAGCGTGTTCCGCTGTACCGTTGTTTAAAAAGAAGTAATTTGTCCATTACATTCACCCGCAAACTTGTCATGCTGTAAGTGTCTCTGAAATAAGTATAACAATCCAATCTAGTACTTTTTAAAAATTCAAATTTTGGAATTTTTTTGGAATTTGAGATTTTACATTAATCTTCTTCCTCAATTACATCTTTGTAATCTGGATATAAAAATTTATTATAAGGGAAACGACTAATATGTATTCGTCGCACCGCTTCATATACTTTTTCTCTAAAGGCTTCAAAGTTTTCTTTTTCGGTTGCTGAAATAAAAAGCGTGTTGTTTTCGCCTAAATTACTCATCCACGTTTTTTCCCAATCTTGAAGTGAGAAATTTTTAGAAGTTTTTTCAATAGTTTCGTCGCTTTCATCAATTTTCACATATTTGTAAGTGTCAATTTTATTAAAAACCATAATTGTTGGCTTGTCGGCACTTTTGATGTCTAATAAAATTTTATTTACAGCAGCTATATGATCTTCAAATTCAGGATGAGAAATATCTACCACATGTAAAAGCAAATCAGCTTCTCTTACTTCATCTAAAGTACTTTTAAAAGAATCTACCAATTGAGTAGGTAGTTTTCTAATAAAACCAACGGTATCAGAAAGCAAGAAAGGTAAATTTTTAATAACTGTTTTTCTAACGGTGGTGTCTAGCGTGGCAAAAAGTTTATTTTCTACAAATACTTCGCTTTTCCCAACAGCATTCATTAAAGTAGATTTTCCAACATTGGTATAGCCCACTAAAGCCACTCGTACCATAGCACCACGATTACCTCTTTGGGTAGACATTTGTTTGTCTATGATTTTTATTTTTTCTTTTAGCAAGGAAATTCTATCCCTTACAATTCGTCTATCGGTTTCAATTTCTGTTTCACCTGGACCACGCATACCAATTCCACCGCGTTGACGTTCTAAATGCGTCCACATTCCGGTTAATCGGGGTAATAAATATTGACATTGTGCTAATTCAACTTGTGTTCTGGCATAAGACGTTTCGGCACGTTGTGCGAAAATATCTAAGATTAAATTGGTACGATCTAAAACTTTACAATCTAATTCTCTTGTGATGTTTTTTTGTTGAGAAGGTGTTAATTCATCATCAAAAATTACCGAATTGATATCATATTCTTTGATGTACGTTTTAATTTCTTCAAGTTTTCCAGTCCCTACAAATGTTTTAGGATGTGGTTTATCTGTCTTTTGCCAAAAACGTTTCACTACTTCGCCACCAGCCGTATAGGTTAAAAACTCTAATTCGTCTAAGTATTCGTTTAGTTTTTCTTCGTTTTGGTTTTGAGTAATAAGTCCAACAATTGCGGTTCTTTCAAAGATATGTTTTTCAACTTCTAGCATATTAGCAAAAATAGTTATTAATATTCATAATGTTACAAATAGAAATATTAATTTTCGTTTTTATGATAATCTGAAGTATAATATAATTTAACACTTGGATATTTTTGATTCGTCATTTGAATAGAAAATTCACTATCAGCTAAAAACACCAATTGTCCGTGTTTATCGTGTCCTAAAAACTTTTGTTTTACACGTTTAAATTCTTTAAATTCTTCGTTTTTTGGGTCATCTGGAAGCACCCAACACGCTTTGTATGCAGGAAAATTTTCATAGGTACATTTGGCGCCATATTCATGTTCTAAACGATATTGAATTACTTCATATTGTAACGCACCTACAGTTCCAATTACTTTTCTGCCGTTCATTTCAATAGTGAATAATTGTGCTACACCTTCATCCATTAATTGGTCGACACCTTTTTCTAATTGTTTTGCTTTTAAGGGATCGGCATTATTAATATATCTAAAATGTTCTGGAGAAAAACTTGGAATTCCTTTAAAATTCATCATTTCACCTTCCGTAAGTGTATCGCCAATTTTAAAATTTCCAGTATCGTGCAATCCTACAATATCTCCAGGATAAGAAATATCTACAATTTCTTTTTTCTCTGCAAAAAACGCATTTGGACTACTAAATTTCATATTTTTTCCTTGTCGAACATGAAGATAAGGTTTGTTTCTTTCAAAAGTTCCCGAAACAATTTTAATAAATGCCAATCTGTCGCGATGTTTTGGATCCATATTAGCATGAATTTTAAACACAAAACCACTTAGTTTTTTCTCATCAGGTTGCACCAATCGGGTATCCGATTCTTTAGCACGTGGCGTAGGAGCAATATTGATAAAACAATCTAATAATTCGCGAACGCCAAAATTATTTAATGCCGAGCCAAAAAACACAGGCTGTAATTTTCCAGCTAAATACGCATCTCTATCAAATGAAGGATACACTTCGGTAATTAATTCTAATTCTTCACGAAGTTTAGTAGCGGGTTTTTCTCCAATAATTTTTTCTAATTCCGGATTTTGGATGTCTGAAAAAGCTATGGTTTCTTCAATGTTTTTTCGACTATCGCCTTCAAATAAATTAATGTTTTTCTCCCAAATATTATAAATTCCTTGGAAATCGTAACCCATACCAATTGGAAAACTTAAAGGCGTAACGTGTAATCCTAATTTTTTTTCTACTTCGTCCATTAAGTCAAACGCGTCTTTCCCTTCACGATCCAGTTTATTGATAAAAACAATCATTGGAATGTTTCTCATTCTACAAACTTCCACCAATTTTTCGGTTTGCTCTTCCACACCTTTTGCTACATCAACTACCACAATAACGCTATCTACAGCAGTAAGTGTTCTGAATGTGTCTTCCGCGAAATCCTTATGACCTGGCGTATCTAAAATATTTATTTTTTTTTCTTTATAATTGAAAGCCAAAACCGAAGTAGAAACCGAAATTCCACGCTGACGTTCAATTTCCATAAAATCGGAAGTAGCACCTTTTTTTATTTTATTACTTTTTACAGCACCAGCTTCTTGAATTGCACCTCCAAACAACAACAGTTTTTCTGTTAATGTTGTTTTTCCAGCATCTGGATGCGAGATGATTCCAAAAGTTCTTCTACGGGCAATTTCTTTTTTGAAACTCATGAGTATTAATTTTTCGCAAAAATACTATTTTAAATACTATTTTTCATATCGATATGGTTTTATTGTAATTTTGGATACTATGTAATAATAATAAATCCTTAAAAAACTATAAATTAGTTAATTAAGGATTTTTAAAGTACCCGGAGTGGGAATCGAACCCACACTCCAAGGAACACGAGTTTGAGTCGTGCGCGTCTACCAATTCCGCCATCCGGGCATTGAAAAGCAAAAATAAATTAATATTTACTTTACAGCTTTTTAAAGTGAGTGCAAATATAACTAAAGTTTCCAATTTCATTGTAAAAATACTTAAAATTTTACTTTCAGAGTTCAATTAAATTACTAACTTTGCACCCAAATTGCATAACACAACAACTAACTAACTACTAAACAACAAATTAAAATGTCATACAAAGAGCCTGAAGCAAAAATATTTGCGTGTTCTCAAAGTGTGTATCTAGCAGAAGAAATCGCCAGTAAATATGGTGTGCCGCTAGGTAAAGTAACATTCTCAAAATATAGTGATGGTGAATTTCAACCCTCTTTTGAAGAATCTATTAGAGGTCTTCGTGTGTTTTTAGTGTGTTCCACATTTCCGAGTGCAGATAATTTAATGGAATTGTTATTAATGATTGACGCTGCTAAACGAGCATCTGCCAGACATATAACCGCTGTTATTCCTTATTTTGGATGGGCAAGACAAGACAGAAAAGATAAACCAAGAGTACCGATAGGGGCAAAATTGGTGGCAAAATTATTAGAAACAGCAGGAGCTACTCGAATTATGACCATGGATTTACATGCAGATCAAATTCAAGGTTTCTTTGAAAAACCAGTAGACCACCTGTTTGCTTCCACTATCTTTTTACCTTATGTAAGAAGTTTAGGGTTACAAAATTTAACAATTGCATCACCTGACATGGGCGGTTCTAAAAGAGCATATGCTTATTCAAAATTTTTAGAATCTGATGTGGTTATATGTTATAAACAAAGAAAAGTGGCCAATGTAATTGACACTATGGAATTGATTGGTGAAGTGAGAGGAAGACATGTTATTTTAGTAGATGACATGATTGATACTGGTGGAACATTAGCAAAAGCTGCTGATGTTATGATTGAAAAAGGCGCATTAAGTGTTAGAGCCATTTGTACACACGCCATTTTATCTGGTGAGGCGTACGAAAAAATTGAAAACTCAAAATTAGAAGAGTTAATCGTAACAGATTCTATTCCGTTAAAGAAAGAATCTAAGAAAATAAAAGTGGTGAGTTGTGCGCCGTTATTTGCAGAAGTAATGCGCATGGTTCAGAATAATACTTCCATAAGTGGGAAGTTTTTAATGTAAAGTTAGTGGGTTTGAAGATGTTCATTCCTTTAAACTACTAACCAATTTTTTTTATTAATTTTAATTTATTTCAAATGAAATCAATTACGATCAAAGGATCACAAAGAGAAAGCGTGGGCAAAGTAGCTACTAAAGCCTTACGTAATGCTGGAATGGTTCCTTGCGTTATTTACGGAGGGGAAAATCCAGTACATTTTAGTGCTGAAGAAAGAGCATTTAAAGGTTTAGTTTACACTCCAGAAGCGCACACTGTAGTAATTGAATTAGAAGGTGGAAAGAAATTTGACGGTATCTTACAAGATATTCAATTTCACCCAGTTTCTGACAAAATTTTACACGTAGATTTCTATAATCTAGATGCAGCAAAAGAAATTACTATGGAAGTTCCTGTAAAAATTACTGGAACATCTCCAGGGGTTTTATTAGGAGGGGTTTTACGTTTAAATCAACGTAAACTTAAAGTAAGAGCTTTACCTGCAAACTTACCAGATTTCGTAGAAGCAAACATTTCTGAATTAGAAATGGGTAACAAATTATACGTTACTAAATTAGCTGCTGAAAATTACAAAATTTTACACCCAGACAATACTGTTGTTTGTCAAGTAAGAATTTCTCGTGCTGCTATGAAAGCGGCTCAAGAAGCGGCAAAAGCAGAAAAAGGTGGAAAAAAGAAAAAATAATTCAATTTTCTATACAAGTAAAAATCCCGAGCATTGCTCGGGATTTTTTATTAAATTAAATTAAAATTTATTTTTATTTCCCAACAAAAACCGCTTTTCTTTTTTCTAAAAATGCAGTGGTGCCTTCTTTAAAATCTTCAGTAGCAAAACTAGCCCCGAAGTTTTTTATTTCAACATGAAATCCATTTACACCATCTATAAAGTTGGCATTTATTGCTTCAATAGCTTTTGCAATAGCTACACTTGAATTTTGACTGATTTTTGTAGCCAAAGCTTTCGCTAAATCTAATAACTCCTCTTGTGGCACCACATGATTTACTAATCCGTATGATTTTGCAGTTTCAGCATCAATCATATTAGCAGTCATAATTAATTCCATGGCTCTACCTTTTCCAATTAATTGTGTCAATCGTTGTGTGCCGCCATATCCTGGAATGACACCTAAAGTGACTTCTGGCAATCCCATTTTTGCATTAGTTGAGGCAATTCTGAAATGACAACTCATAGCTAATTCTAATCCGCCACCTAGAGCAAATCCGTTTACTGCAGCTATAACTGGAGTTTGTAAATTTTGTACAAAATCAAATAATAATTCTTGTCCTATTGCAGCCAATTGTTCTCCTTCGGCCGCAGAAAAATGAGCAAATTCAGCAATATCTGCTCCAGCTACAAATGCTTTTTCACCACTTCCAGTTAAAATAATAACTTTGGTACTATTATCGTTATTTAAATTACTAAATGCGGTATGCAATTCTTCAATTGTAGCTTTGTTTAAAGCATTTAATTTTGTGGGTCTGTTAATAGTAACAATAGCGAAATTGTCTTGTTTTTCAATTAAAATAGTTTCCATTTTTATATTTTTATAGGTAGTTTTACTGTAAATAGCGTTCCTTTTTCTTCTTCGGATTTAAAAGTAATGCTTCCGTTATAATTTTCAATAATTTTTTTAATAATAGCCAATCCCAATCCCATTCCTGAATTTTTTGTTGTGAATTTTGGTTCGAAAATATAAGCTTGGTTTTCAGTTGAAATTCCAATTCCATTATCTGAAATCTTTAAAACAAAATTTGTATCTTCTTTTAAAATTTCAACCACTACCGATTTAATTTCTTGGTTTTCTGGTATAGATTGAATGGCATTTTTTACCAAATTTGTTACAATTCTTGTCAATTGCGTTCTGTCAAATAAAGTATAAATTTCATTTTCTGAAGTCTTAAAATCAACATAATCTTCATTAAAAATTTCTATAGCCGTTTTACAAACCTGAACAAGGTTTAATTGTTCATTTTGTTGTGTTGGCATATTAGCAAAATTCGAAAAGGCACTAGCTACAGTGCTCATGGTATCGATTTGCTGAATAAGTGTTTCTGAAAAATCATGAATTTTCTGACTTATTTTTGGATCGTTAATATCAAATTTTCTTTGAAAACTTTGAATAGTTAAACGCATCGGCGTTAGTGGGTTTTTAATTTCATGAGCCACTTGTTTTGCCATTTCTCGCCAGGCATGTTCTCGTTCACTTTGGGCTAGTTTTTGCGCGCTTTCTTCTAAGGTGTCCACCATATTGTTATAGGCTAAAATTAACCCATTAATTTCTTGATTCCCCGGCTGAAGTTTTAGTTTTTGGTTGCGTTCATTTAATTGTGTAATCCCTAATTTTTCTGAGATTTGAGAAATCGATTTGGTAATTGTACTGGATAATAAATAAGAAATTAATATAGAAATAATAAACATTATTCCAAAAACTTGTGTGTATCTTGTCAAGAAATTTTCCGCTTCTTGGTTATAAAAATCGCTATTTTCTTCATACGGAATATTTATAATGGCAAGATTTTTAAAATCGGTATCTTTAATATAACTATATGATGATTTTATGTACGTTTCGTTTTCTTTGGCTTTTGTAATAACAATTCGTTTTTCAGAAGAATTTTTTAAATTTTTTAAAATTTCTGCTTGAATTTTCGGTTTTTTCTTCTTTAAATTGGTTTTAGAAGAAAGTATTAGTTTTCCATTTAAATCAAAAAAATTTATTTCCAAACTATGAATATCAGATAATTCATGAATTCTAGCTTTAAATATATTTCTTACATTTTCGCTTGTAAGAGGATATTTTGTAGTTTGTAAAATGTATTCTATATGTTCTTTTATGGCATTTTCTTTTCGAGACAATCGTTCTTCATGGTATTCTTTGGCTTCGTACCGAAAGTGTATTAATGATACTACAGTAATTAATATAGTTGAAAAAGTCGTAATAAACAACATCGACAAAAATATTCGTCGTCGTAAGGAAAGGGTATGTATTTTTAAAAATTTAATCACTTTTTTTATCTCTTATTCTTTTATAGAATTTAAAACCCAGCATGATAATTACTGAAAACAAAATAATTCCAATCACGCCATATATCCAATTGATTGCATTTTTTAAAATTACTAAAAAAACTACGGCAAACAAAATTAGTGTCGCTCCTTCATTCCATAATCGCATAAAATTAGAACTGTAATTTACCTGATTGTTTTGTAATTCGGTATATATTTTCTGACATTTAAAATGATAGATGAACAATAAAATCACAAAGCCTAACTTGACTTGCATCCAAGGCATTTCCAAAAAAGTGGGATTCAAATGTAATAAGGAAAGGGCAAAAATTGTAGCTAAAACGGCACTTGGCCATGTAATAATGTACCACAAACGATACGTCATTATTTTGTATTGCTTTTGTAAAATTTCTTTTTCTGGCGAAGGTTTGTCATTCGCTTCAATTTGATATACAAACAATCGTACAATGTAAAACAACCCAGCAAACCAAGTAATTACAAAGATTAAATGTAAAGATTTTAGGTATTCATACATAAAATAAACTATTTACTAATCACTTTTTACTAATTACTACTCTTAAATTCCTTAATCCACTTTGCCACTACACCACACCATTCGTCTTCGTCATTCATACACGGAATGGCCATAAATTCTTCTCCGCCGTGATGTAAAAATTGCTCGTTAGCTTCCATAGCAATTTCTTCCAATGTTTCTAAACAATCCGCTACGAATGCTGGAGTTACAACGGCTAATTTCTTAATTTCTTTTTCTGGCATTTTGTTGATTTCCACATCAGTGTAAGGCGTTAACCATTTGTCACCTGCTAAACGAGATTGAAACGTTTGACTGTATTTTCCTTCCGGAATATTTAATAATTTTACTACTTGTTTGGTAGTTTCGTAACATTGGTGACGGTAACAAAATTCGTGAGCTGGCGAAGGCGTATTGCAACAAGAACCATCAATTTTACAATGCGATTTCGTAATGTCTGTTTTACGAATATGACGTTTTGGAATACCATGATATGAAAACAATAAATGATCATATTCAAAACCTTCCAAATGTTTTTTTATAGAATTAGATAACGCTTCAATATAACCAGGTTTGTTATAAAATGCAGGAACGGTAGTAAATTTCATATTTGGAAAATGCTTTACGCGAAGTTCTTCTGCCAATACTAAAATAGTTGTGGTTGAAGCCATAGCGTGTTGCGGGTATAATGGAAAAAGCATCACTTCCGTTACGCCTTTGTCGTGTAATTCTTGCAAACCTTTTAAAATAGTAATGGTTCCATAACGCATGGCTAAAGCGACCGGAATGTCAACCAAACCTTTAACTTTTTCATGCATTTTTTTTGAAATTACAATTAATGGCGACCCTTCATCAGTCCAAATTCTTGCATATGCTTCAGCAGATTTTTTTGGTCTTGTTTGTAAAATAATTCCTCTTACTAATAAAGCACGTAATAAAAACGGAACGTCAATTACGTATTTATCCATTAAAAACTCATCTAAATAGGGTTTTACATCTTTAGCAGTAGGGCTTTCTGGTGAACCAAGATTTACTAATAATACTCCTTTCATTATGTTATTTTTTTATTTTTATAAATTAACGTTTAAGTTTAATAGGTATTTTTTTGGCGTAGTGCCAAATTTCTTTTTAAATGCAGCAATAAAATGACTTGAGGTGCTGTAGCCAATTTTTAATCCCACCTCATTTACATTATAGGAACCGGTATCCAGTAGTTTACGTGCGAATTCCATTTTATAATCGAATAAAAAATTAAAAACGGTGTCGCCATAAATCTCTTTAAAACCAGCTTTTAATTTTTTTAATGAAATACCCACTTCATCAGCTAATTCTTGTAAACCTGGTGGTTCTGCCATGTTTTTAATAATAATTTCTTTGGCTTTTTTAATTTTTAATACATTTTCTTCGTCGGATAAAAACGGACAATGTTCTGCATTTGGATCTTCATTGGTATTAAAAAACAGACTCAATAATTCGTAACTTTTTCCTTTTAAATACAATGTTTTTATTGACGAATTTTGGTTGTAATGAAATATTTGATTCAATACAATTGCCATTGACGGGCTTATGCTTTCTTCGGTATAATATTTTTTTTCTAAATTATCTTTGCTCAAAAACGGAATCATTTCCGAATCAGAAGAAAATAAAGTATGGAATTTTTTTATGGAAATCAAAATAGAAATAATCCAACTTTTAGGAGCAATTTCTAAATGAAGTGGCAATTCTTTTTGTGGGTTGTAAAGTAAAAGTGCTTTTTCTTCATTTAAATCTAAAACGTACGAATTATTGTTAAAGATAAATTTCCCTTTTCCTTTTACATTAAAATGGAATTGAATTAAACCAGAACCTACTTGTTTTTCTAACGTTTCTGTGCTATCAGAATCGTTTTGAAATCGTAATAACGTAAAATCGGTATCAATTTTAATTTCTTCAAATGAACTCATAGCGTTATTTTTTTATGAATTGTTTAACAAAAAACAAGCTTGTTATTTATAATTAATCTAAACAAATCTGTTGTTTAGTGCTGAATTTGTTACAAAGTTAGTAGTTTATATCAAAATAAGTGCAATTTATTTAAAAAAATCCAATTCCGATATAAAAAGTACTTTCAGCGTTGTTTTTGTACACATGGAAACAATAATTTTGTGCATCTTAAAGAGATAAAGCAATTTATGGACAATCATTCACCTGCAAAACAAACTACTTTCTATGCGATCGGACTAAGCTACAAAAAAGCGGATGCCGAAAGTAGAGGTAAATTTAGTTTAGACGCAACTGCTAAAACCAATCTTTTGGAACAGGCTAAATCAAACGGGATTGAAAGTTTGATTGTTACTTCTACTTGCAACAGAACTGAAATTTACGGATTTGCACTGCATCCTTTTCAATTGATTCATTTGTTATGCGAAAATAGTTTAGGAACAGTTGAAGAATTCCAAAAATACGCCTACGTATACAAACAAAAGGAAGCT
Source organism: uncultured Flavobacterium sp. (assembly GCA_964593435.1). Classification (GTDB taxonomy): domain Bacteria; phylum Bacteroidota; class Bacteroidia; order Flavobacteriales; family Flavobacteriaceae; genus Flavobacterium. Next base: position 33,635 of record CAZQGY010000024.1, read on the forward strand.
TTAAACCATATGTTTAGAGTAGGAACGGGTTTGGATAGTCAAATTTTAGGTGATTTTGAAATCATTGCCCAATTGAAAAATGCTTTTGTAGAAAGTAAAAAACACAATTTAGCCAATGCGTATTTGGAACGGTTGGTAAATTCGGTGATTCAAGCGAGTAAGAAAGTTAAAAATGAAACTGAAATTTCAAGTGGCGCAACATCCGTTTCTTTTGCTGCAGTGCAATATATTTTTAAGAATGTAGAAGCCATTTCTAATAAAAACATTTTACTTTTCGGAACAGGAAAAATTGGAAGAAATACATGTGAGAATTTGGTTAAACATTCTAAACACGATCAAATTACACTGATTAATAGAACCAAGGATAAGGCAGAAAAATTAGCCAAAAAACTAAACCTTGTTGTTAAAGATTATTCCGATTTACAAATAGAATTACAAAAGGCAGATGTAGTGGTTGTAGCCACTGGCGCTCAAAATCCTACTGTAGATTTAGATATATTAAATCTGAAAAAGCCGTTGTTGATTTTAGATTTATCAATCCCTAAAAATGTCAACGAAAATGTAAAGCATAATCCATTAGTTACTTTAGTACATATGGATCATTTATCGGAAATTACCGATGAAACTTTAGAAAATAGAAAACTACATATACCTGCAGCAGAAGAAATAATTACAGAAGTGTTAACTGAATTTTTAACTTGGTCAAAAGGTAGAAAATATGCGCCAACCATTCACGCTCTAAAGGCAAAATTAAACGCCATAAAAGAATCTGAAATCAATCATTTAAAAAAGAAAAATGCCGATTTCAATGAAGAATATACCGAAATTGTTACCGCAAAACTAATTCAAAAAATAACCAGTCATTTTGCCAATCATTTAAAAGATGACAACACCGTTGTAGACGAAAGTGTAGAGTGGATTAATAAAGTTTTTCAGATAGAAAACCAAAAACATTAATTTTGTTGATGTTTTAAAATATAAAATAGTGAGTAAAACCATACGAATAGGAACACGCGATAGCGAATTAGCACTTTGGCAAGCCAAAACAGTTGAAAAACAGTTGAACGATTTGGGCTACAAAACAGAGATTATCGCAGTAAAATCCGATGGTGATATTGTTTTAGACAAACCCTTATACGAATTAGGAATTACCGGAATTTTCACAAAAACGCTAGATGTAGCAATGATTCAAGGCAAAATTGACATTGCAGTACATTCCATGAAAGATGTTCCAACATTATTGCCTAACGGAATTGTACAAGGCGCTGTTTTGGAAAGAGCTTCAGCATTTGATATTTTGGTTTATAAAGAAAATTTAGATTTCTTAAACGAAGAAAATGGCACTATTGCGAGCAGTAGCTTGCGAAGAAAAGCAAGTTGGTTACACAAATACCCAAGTCATAAAATAGAAGATATCAGGGGTAATGTGAATACGCGCCTGCAAAAAGTAGCTGATTCAAATTGGGGCGGTGCTATTTTTGCAGAAGCCGGTTTGGAGCGCATCAACTTAAAACCAGAAAAAGCAATTATTTTAGATTGGATGATTCCAGCACCCGCTCAAGGGGCTATGGTTGTGGTGTGTAATGCAGATGATTTCTTTTCTTTAGATGCCGTTTCGCAATTAAATCATATTGAAACAGAAATTTGTACGTACATAGAACGTCAATTTCTTAGAACTTTAGAAGGAGGTTGTACAGCACCAATTGGAGCAATCGCTACGTACAATGAAAAAGAAGATGTAATTGATTTTACAGGAGTTTTATTATCAATAGACGGAAAACAAAAATTAGAAGTTACTAAAACCGTAGCTGTTTCGGAATGGAAAAAATTAGGATTTCATACCGCTCAAGAAATTTTGAGTAATGGTGGCGAATCCATAATGTTATCTATTAAAAACGAAATAAAAAAATAGTATCTTTGATGAATTATAAAGCAATAAAAGATGAAATCCAAAATATCATTTACGGAAAGAGCGGAAATAGCCAAAAAACTCTTATCCGAACAGTTGCCGATTACCTTAGAGCAAGCGAAAGAGCAAGCACTTTGGTTAAAAAAGATAAGCAATACAAACAAGAAGAAACTAAGAAATTAATTGAATTTTGTAACCAAAATAACCTCTGGGTAAACGAAAAAGTTAATTTTCATTTATTTGTTTCTGAAGGAGCTGAGCAAAAAGTGTATATTAAAAACAACACAACAGTTTTTAAACTTAACGATGCTATATATTATGAATCTTGGCAAGATTACTTAATTAATTTACAGCTTAATAATTATTTTTTCCCTGACACAACCTATACTTTAGTTGGTTTTTGCTTGATTGATGAAATCTTTTATGCTTTGTTAGAACAACCATTTGTTACGGCTAATGAATCAACAGATTTAGAAAAAGTCGCTGAGTTTATGTTGGAAAACGGTTTTGAAAATACAAGAAATCACGATTATTTTAATTCTGAATTAGGAATTATTTTAGAAGACTTACACGATGAAAACGTTTTAACCAAAGACGGAGTTTTATATTTTATTGACACCGTTTTTTATATAAAATTATGACAAATCAAACCACAATACTTTCCACTAAAACACTTTCACCAATTCAAAAACAAGAATTAGTGAAAGCGAATATTAAAGTAATAGAAACAGATTTTATTAAAACAGAAAACGCTTCTTTCGAAATTAATAATCTGAACAAAAACTTAATTTTCACGAGTCAAAATGCCGTTTTAAGCATTTTGCAACATCCAAAAATTGATGAATTAAAGCAAAAAAACGTTTTTTGTGTAGGATTAAAAACCAAAGAATTATTAAACGAAAATGGTTTTACAGTAGAAGCGTATACGGGTTATGCAGAAGATTTAGCGGAGATTATTACCTTAGTTTATTCTGATGAAAGTTTTACTTTTTTTAGTGGCAATCTTCGAAAAGATACCTTGCCGGAAATGTTAACCGAAAACGAAATAACGTTCGATGAAATTAAAGTATATGACACGATTTTAACACCACATAAAATTTTAGATAAAGTTGATGGAATTTTGTTTTTCAGTCCATCTGCTGTAACCAGTTATTTAAAAAAAAACACACTTGGCAACGAAAAATTGTTTTGTATAGGCAATACAACAGCAGATGCTTTAAGAGGGGTATTGTCTGAAACTAAAATTAAAAATATTAAAACAGCGTATCAACCAAGTGTTGAAAACGTAATTGAACAAGTTATAGAATATTACATATAATATAACCTGACAGGTTTTCGAAACCTGTTAGGTTTAATACAATCAAAATGATAAAAAACGATTTATTCCTACGGGCCTTAAATAACGAAAAAGTAGAACGCCCACCAGTTTGGATGATGCGCCAAGCGGGAAGATATTTACCTGAATTTAGAGCTTTGCGTGACAAATACGATTTCTTTACCCGTTGCGAAACTCCTGAATTGGCTGCCGAAATTACCGTGCAACCGATTCGTATTGTTAAACCAGATGCAGCGATTTTGTTTTCAGATATTTTGGTCGTGCCCAGAGCGATGGGAATTCACGTGGAATTAAAAGACAATTTAGGGCCGATAATTCCGAATCCAATTCGTACTTCTCAAGATGTAGAAAAAGTATTTGTTCCAGATGTGAACGAAACCTTAGGCTATGTTTTTGATGCGATTAAATTGACCAAACAAATGTTGAACGATGAGGTGCCGTTGATTGGTTTCGCTGGTTCACCTTGGACCCCTTCTCC
>CAZQGY010000025.1:0-37036 GCA_964593435.1 uncultured Flavobacterium sp.
GGAGGGAAATTTCAGAAATTCAAGTTGTAAATCCAAATTGTAAATTTGTTTTTACCATTTCTCCCGTTCGTCATAGTAAAAACGGTTTTGTAGAAAACAATGTAAGTAAATCGCATTTAATTACTGCGCTTTATCAATTCCTTTTAAATGCTACCTCAAGTATTTATTTTCCGAGTTATGAAATTATGATGGATGAGTTACGTGATTATCGTTTTTATTCGGAAGATATGTTACATCCAAATCAAATCGCAATTGATTATATTTGGATGAAATTTTCTCAAAATTATATAGATGAAATCGAATTTGAAACGATGCAACACGTTTTAGAAATTCAAAAAGCATTGAGTCATAGACCGTTTAATCCAAATTCTGAAAGTCACATAAAATTTCAGAATAATTTAAAACAAAAAATGAATGCCATTTTAGCTAAATATCCAGAAATGAAATTTTAAGGCAACAATTATAATTTGCTTTGTAAGCTTTGCCAACTACCACCATTGATGCATTCAATGCCGTTTCGGTTTAGTATTCTTGATGCCATACCGCTTCTATTTCCACTTCTACAACATGCAATAACCGGTTTGTTTAGTTTTTTTATGTCGTTAATTTTCGATTCGATAATTTGTAAAGGAATGTTTTTGGAGTTTTGAATGTGTCCTCCAGCAAATTCTTCGTAGGTTCTCACATCAATGATAATTGCATTTTTTTCTTTAAATGCTGCAATTTGAGCGGATTTATCACCAAATCCTAAAAAATTTAAAATTCCCATATTGTTTTGTTTTTAGCAAATATATGGGAATCTTACAATAAGTTATGTAACAATTGTTACTATTTGTTTTTCTATTTATTTTCGAAAATTAAAGCTATTCCACCGTCAATTAGGTGAGCAATTTCTGGACGTTTTGTTTTAACTTTTTCTAAATGATTTAATACTTTATCAATTAAGTCAGAATGGTTTTCTTTCTTAGCCAATTCAGCAATTTCTACTGAAAGTAACCAATCGTTTTCATGATTTGCAGTTACTGCTCCAAATGCTTCTTTCAGCGTGATTTCAGCTGAATTTCCTTCTCTTAATTTTCTAATATTTAGATATAAATTTTCTAATTCTTCACGTTTGCTAGATTTTTTTTGTTTGATCGTATGACTTGAAGGCACATGGTTAATCATATCAAAACTTGAAACATCCGCAGGTCCTGAAAAAGCAGATGTTATTTTTTTACCTACTGCCATATCATATATTCCCCATTCTGGAGCAAATAGAACGGTTTCGCCATGTGTAACCGTACAATTTTTGAATTTAATTAATAAAATTTCTCCTTGTAAATTTCTTGTTCCAGTAATAATTTCACCTGAAACTTTTATATTTCCTTCAAATTCTAAAGTAATTTGTTCGCCTTCATAAATATCATATGCACGTAAATCTCTTGGACCCATATCTTCTATGGCCAAGTTAATACCTTTTAGCATTCCAATTGGTGAACCAAATCCATCAGGATGCGATGCTGTTCCGTGTCCTACTAATTCTTTTTCTCTATACGATAAAGCTGTTTTTCCTGTGGTTTGAATGTATACTGGTTTTCCTTCGTTTTCAATTACGTTTGTAAAAATACCTGATATTTGTAAGCCGGTACTTAATTCTGCTGTACCCATTGCTTTTGAAGTAATTAATTTTTGAATTCCAGATAAACCTCCTGTTCGCAATGCCATTTTATTAGCAAATTCTTCTAAAACAGAACTTAATTTGGCAAAATCTGGCGTTACATAAAGTTGTGGTTGCGGTTTAGTGATATCAAAACTTTGGTCTGCTGCGGAAATATCGTAAGGTATTTTTTTTACTTCATCTGTCATACACCAAGCACTTTCACCAATAGATGATAGCAAACCTGCACCATATATTTTTGGGTTTTCCACCGTTCCAATTAATCCGTATTCTACTGTCCACCAATGTAAATTTCTAATTTTTGACATTTCAGACAATTCACCCATGTTGTTTTGTAAAAATTCAACTTGATCTTCTGCAGCTTTAATTTCAGCTTCCGGAGTGTCTTCGGCTTCTTTTACAATAGATAATAATCGAACCGCTTCATATAATTCGTAATCTCTTGAAGATGAAATGGCCTTGCAACCAATTTCGCCAAAACGGCGTAAATATTCTGCATATTCTGGATTGGCAATAATAGGAGCGTGTCCTGCGCCTTCGTGGATAATATCTGGAGCGGGAGTATATTCAATATGTTCTAATTGTCTAATATCACAAGCAATTACTAAAACATTATAAGCTTGAAATTCCATAAAAGCACTTGGTGGAATAAAACCGTCTACGGCTACAGCCGCCCATCCTATTTCTTTTAAAATACGATTCATACCGTACATGTTAGGAATTTTATCAATTTCTAACCCCGTTTTTTCTAATCCCTCTAAATAAGAATTATGTGCCACTTTAGATAAATAATTTACGTTTTTACGCATTACATATCTCCAAACCGCTTGATTAATTGGCGTATAATCAGAATAATCTTGTGGGATTATAAACTGTTTTAAATGTTTAGGTAATCTGTCTATCAGAGGGTTGCTTTCAAAATTAAGTTCCATAAAGGCTGTGTGTTATTTGTTGTAAAATTACAATAAATTTTAAATCCAATTATGATTTTTATCATGCAAATAAAAATCCTGACAAGAATTTAAAAAACGTATCAGGATTAATATATTTACTTGAACTTTTATTTTATTACTGGTGGGTATTTCTCTAAAATTTTTGAAACAAATTCAGCAATTCGTTCGTCTTTCTTTTCAAAGTTTGTTGTTAAATATCCTGTTCCTATACCTTGCCAAACTAATTCTTTTGATTTAGCATCAACAATATCAATATATAACGTGCCTTCTGGAGTAGTCGTTGTTTGCGCGAAACCCATTCCCATTCCCATTCCCCAACCTGGACCCCAGCCCCAGCCAAAACCGTAGCCCCAACCCATGTTGTTGTATACATTAACACGTTCACGCTCTTTGGTGAAAATATTGATTAAAACATCGGGATTTTCAGATTTTGAAAATTGTTTAGTAGGCATTACAGCATCAATAGCATATAAAATACGCTTCTTGTCTAAATCTGAAATTTCTAATTTATCTATGCTACTTTTATTGTAGGCATAGGTTTTGTAAGCTGCAAAATTTGCTTTTTTGTCATAATCTGTATTTACATATACAGACGAACAAGAAGTAAGGATAAAAAATCCTAAAACCGATAGAAGTTTAACTAATTTCATATTCTATTATTTAATTTAATAATTTTTCGTCAACTAAGTTTGGCAGTGTTACTTTTAACAAAGGTTGTGATTCCATTGCGCGTTTTATAGCAAATATAGCCCCTTCGTTTCTGGCCCAATTTCTTCTTGATATGCCATTGTTTACATCCCAAAACAACATCATTTCTAAACGTTTAGACGCTTCTTTTGTACCATCAAGAAGCATGCCAAAACCACCGTTTATGACTTCACCCCAGCCCACGCCACCACCATTATGAATAGACACCCAAGTGGCACCTCGGAAACTGTCGCCAATAACATTTTGAATCGCCATGTCTGCCGTAAATCGGGAACCATCATAAATATTTGATGTTTCTCTGTATGGCGAATCGGTACCTGAAACATCATGATGATCTCTCCCTAAAATTACCATTCCAATTTCGCCGCGAGCTATAGCTTGATTAAATGCTTCTGCAATTTTAATTCGTCCTTCTGCATCAGCATATAAAATACGAGCTTGCGATCCTACAACTAATTTATTTTCTTGAGCGCCTTTAATCCACTGAATATTATCTGCCATTTGTTGTTGAATTTCAACTGGCGAAGTTGTAATCATTTCTTCTAAAACGGCACATGCAATTTCATCAGTTTTGGCTAAATCTTCTGGATTTCCTGAGGCACAAACCCAACGAAATGGTCCAAATCCATAATCAAAGCACATTGGACCCATAATGTCTTGTACATAACTATTGTATTTAAAATCGATATGATTTTCTGCAAATACATCTGCACCAGCTCTTGAAGCTTCTAATAAAAACGCATTTCCATAGTCGAAGAAATAGGTGCCTTTTTCAGTATGTTTATTAATTGCTATTGCATGACGACGCAATGTTTTTTGTACTTCTTCCTTGAATTTTTCCGGATTATTTGCCATCATTTCATTGGATGCTTCAAATGAGTAGCCAATAGGGTAGTAGCCACCCGCCCATGGATTGTGAAGTGACGTTTGGTCAGAACCTAAATCGATGTGTAAATTTTCTTCATCAAATCGTTCCCACACATCTACTACATTTCCTAAGTAAGCAATAGAAACTACTTCATTAGTTTCCAATGCTTTTCTAACTCTCGCTACTAAAAGCGTAATGTCTTCAATTACTTCATTTATCCATCCTTGCGAATGACGAATGTGCGTAATTTTAGGGTTTACTTCTGCACAAACTGTTACACAACCGGCAATATTTCCTGCTTTTGGCTGTGCGCCAGACATGCCACCTAATCCAGAAGTTACAAATAAACCTCCTTTTGGTGTTTTTTTTATTTTTCGAAAACCATTTAAAACGGTAATTGTAGTTCCATGAACAATGCCTTGTGGTCCAATATACATATAACTTCCTGCAGTCATTTGACCATATTGCGATACACCTAAAGAATTCATTTTTTCCCAATCATCTGGTTTGGAGTAGTTTGGAATAACCATTCCGTTGGTAACTACAACTCTTGGTGCTTCTTCATGTGAAGGAAATAATCCCATCGGATGGCCAGAATACATAGATAACGTTTGTTCATCTGTCATTTCAGACAAATATTTCATAGTAAGTAAATACTGTGCCCAATTTTGAAAAACAGCGCCATTTCCTCCATATGTAATTAATTCATGCGGATGTTGTGCTACTGCATAATCTAAATTATTTTGGATCATCAACATAATGGCTTTTGCCTGCTCAGAATTTCCTGGATATTCAGAAATTGGTCTGGCCTTCATTTCGTAATCTGGACGAAATCGATACATATAAATACGCCCATATTTTTCTAATTCGGTTTTAAATTCTGGAAGCAACGTGGCATGATGTTTGGCATCAAAATAGCGTAAAGCATTTTTTAAAGCTAATTTTTTTTCTTCTTCTGAAAGAATTTCTTTTCGCTTTGGCGCATGATTTATTGTTACCTCATACGGTTTTTGTTGTGGTAAAATATCCGGAATACCTTGTTGTATTTGCTCTTGAAATGTCATTTTTTTTTTAGATTTTAGATTTTTAGATTTTTGATTTTCAGAAATTATTATTTGATAATCATTTATCTAAAAGCTATTTTTTATTTGTTCCTGTTTTTTTGTCGAAACCATATGGACAATGTCGGCAACCACTTTTGCAGCAATAGCCACGTTTTAAGTGATGTTTTTCTGTAAAACATTTATAGCCTTCAGGAGTAAAATAAAAATCTTCTCCTTCTTTTAAATTTTTTGAATTTATTTCATTGTTCATAATCGCAAATTTAGCAACTTTGCAGCAAATGATTGTATTAGTTTTTTAAATATTTAACTAATGAAACAATTATTTCTTTTTTATGAAATCAAGTAACCAAAAAATACCCATTCATTTTTCTAACGGAATTGAACTTTTTATCAAAAGAGAAGATCTATTGCATCCTGTAATTTCTGGAAATAAATTCAGAAAATTAAAATATAATATACAAGCTGCCAAAGACCAAAATAAAAAGATGCTATTGACCTTTGGCGGGGCATTTTCTAATCATATTGTAGCTGTTGCAGGTGCTGGAAAAGAATTTGATTTTGAAACTATTGGAATAATTAGAGGCGAAGAATTAGAAGAAAAGATAAATGAAAACCCAAGTTTAGCAGTTGCACAACAATTTGGAATGAAATTTGTTTTTGTTTCAAGAGATACCTATAGGTCAAAAGAAATGCCCGAATTTTTAGAAAAAATGCAGTCTCAATTTGGTGATTTTTATTTACTACCCGAAGGAGGCACAAATGAATTAGCGATAAAAGGATGTGAAGAAATTTTAAATGAACTCGATTCGGAATTTTCTTATGTCTGTACTTCTGTAGGAACTGGCGGTACTGTTTCAGGAATTATTAATAGTGCTGCTTCTCATCAAAATATTATTGGATTTTCTTCCTTAAAAGGTGATTTTTTACAAAAGGATATTGCTAAATTTGCAAATCAAAAGAATTGGACTATTAATTGTAAGTATCATTTTGGAGGTTATGGAAAAGTAACAAACGAGTTAATTGAATTTATGAATTCCTTTTACATTCAATATGGAATTCCATTGGATCCAATTTATACTGGAAAAATGATGTTTGGTATTTTAGATTTAATACAAAAAGATTTTTTTCCACCAAATTCAAAAATTTTAGCCATTCATACCGGTGGCTTACAGGGTATTGCAGGTATGAATTTAAAATTAGAAAAATCCGGAAAAACAAAGATAATGATATGATGAATAAAATTTTAATTCTATTTTTTGTGCTGCTTTTAACAAGTTGTAGAGGTTCTAAAATCACTACTACTAAAGGAAAAACGTATTCTAAAACGTATCCTGCTTCAAAAAAACCTATTGCAAAACCAGCACCAGTAGCAAAATCTCCAACTAAGGAAAATCCTTCGGGTAGCGAAATATTAGTTGCAACATCTAAAGTAAAAGCTACGACAGAAGATGTAAAAAAATACATTGAAGATTTTAAAGAAACGGCAAAAAACAATATGAAAGTTCACGGAATTCCTGCAAGTATTACTATGGCACAGGGTATTTTAGAATCGGGTGCTGGATTTGGATCTTTAGCTAAAGAAGCGAACAATCACTTCGGAATAAAATGCCATACAGGATGGACAGGTGAATCTGTAAAATACGATGATGATGCAGAACAAGAGTGTTTTAGAAAATATAAAGACCCAACAGAATCGTACAAAGATCATTCTGCTTTTTTATCTTCAAGAAAACGGTATGAAAGTTTGTTTAAATTAGATAAAGGTGATTACGAATCATGGGCAAATGGTTTAAAACAAGCGGGTTATGCAACAGATACGCTTTATCCATCAAAATTAATTGGAATTATTGAACGTTATGAATTATATAAAATTGACAACGAAGTTTTAGGAAGAAATTTTATTCCAAAACCAAGAGTTGTTGCGCAAGTACAAGCTATAGGAGAGCATATAGTTGAAAAAGGAGATACCTTGTATTCATTATCAAAAAAATATAATATTCCTGTTGAGGAGTTAAAAAGTTTAAATGCGATTACAGATTCAGGAATTTCAATTGGTCAAAAATTAAAAGTAAAAAAATAATGTTATATCAAAGAAGTAGTCAGTTATTTATTGAAGCAAACGAAGTGATACCTGGCGGTGTTAACTCTCCTGTTCGTGCATTTAAAGGTGTTGGAGGTTTTCCAATTTTTATTAAAGAAGCTAAAGGTGCCTATTTATATGATGAAGACGGAAATAAATACATAGACTATATCAACTCTTGGGGGCCTATGATTTTGGGTCACGCCCACGAGCCTGTAGTAAATGCAATAATTGAAAAGGCAAAAAAAGGCACTTCTTTTGGAACGCCAACAGAGTTAGAAACGAAAATAGCTCAATTGGCCATTTCAATGGTGCCAAATATTGATAAAATTCGATTTGTTAATTCGGGTACAGAAGCTTGTATGAGTGCAATTCGTTTAGCTCGTGGTTATACAAAACGGGATAAAATAATAAAATTTTCAGGATGTTATCATGGTCATTCCGATTCGTTTTTAATTGCTGCCGGAAGCGGATTAAGTACGTTTGGTGTGCCAAATAGTCCTGGAGTAACTGATGGCACTGCTAAAGATACATTATTAGCTAAATATAATGATTTAGAGCATGTAAGAGCGCTTTTTGATGCCAATAAAAATGAAATCGCAGCAATTATCGTAGAACCTGTTGCAGGAAATATGGGATGTATCCCTCCAAAAGAAGGTTTTTTATCCGGTTTAAAACAACTTTGTGAAGCAAATGGAGCTTTACTTGTTTTTGATGAAGTTATGACTGGTTTTCGTCTTGCTAAAGGTGGCGTACAAGAATTGTATCAAGTTGCAGCTGATATAGTTTGTTTTGGGAAAGTAATTGGAGGTGGTTTGCCTGTAGGCGCTTTTGCTGCTCGAAATGAAATTATGAATTTGTTATCGCCATTAGGTCCTGTGTATCAAGCGGGAACATTATCTGGAAATCCATTAGCTATGGCGGCAGGGTACCAAATGCTATTGGAATTAAATTCAGATAAAGAATTATTTAAAAGATTAGAAGAAAAAACAGCTTATTTAGAGAACGGAATTCACAAAGTTCTGTCGGAAAATAATATTGAGTTTACTATAAATAGAGTAGGATCTATGATTTCTGTACACTTTGATAAAAATGAAGTGTATGATTTTGAAACCGCAAAAAATGGGGATAACGAAAGATTTAAGAAATTCTTTCATGAATTATTGAAACGTGGTATTTATATTGCACCCTCAGCATATGAAACTTGGTTTATTACTGATGCTTTAAGCTATGAAGACTTAGATTATACAATACAGTCAATTCAAGAAGTGGCAAAAATATTATAAAAAAAAGCCCGTCTCATTATACACGAGACGGGCTTTTTTTAAATGCTTTATTTTTAGTTTGTTAATTTTTTCAACAAACCTGGTTTACTTTCAATACTTTCCATTTGAGTTTGAGAAAGTGTAGCTCTCAATTTAGCTTCAATTACTCTGGCTAATTCGATTTTTCTTTCTGCTGAAAGATTTTCGTTTAAGTTTCTGAATTTGTGTTCAAATAATCTTGTTAAATCATCGCTCAAAGTCCCTTCTAAAGTTATTACTTCGGAAAGTGCAACCATATTTTTTTTAGCTTCAATTTTCTCGTCTACTTTTTTAAATGTTTCTTGAGCATTAGCATTTACTGTGAAAGCTAAAAACAAAACAAGAGCGCCTAATAAATTTTTCATTGTTAAATTTTTTAATAGTTTTACCAAAAATAAAAAATATTTTCAATATCAAAGCATTTTTTTTAAATAATTATCTTTTTTTATTTTTTAGTATGCTTTTTATTTAAAATTAAACGATTTTATTAAGTTTATTTCATGGTTATTTTAAGAGAAAGCTTTCTAAAATCTGTTCAACGATAATATTGTATTTTTCGTATTGGATTTCTTCACAGGTAAAAGTTAGAACATAAGCTTTTTCATCTTTTACGAAATAATATTGTACAAATTTAAGTTGAAACAGCCCTTGTTTTCCTGTGAAAATAATTTTTTGAAATTCGGTATTGTTTGTGTTTAACCTTTTGCTTTCAATAATAATTCCGTTTGTAACCATTTTTAATATTTGTTCTTCAGAAATAGCAACATAGGCATCCAAATTTAAATTATAACCTTCTAAATTTTGAATACTTAAATTAATGTTTTCTCGAAATTTATCTTCTGAAGAAGTTTGTTGCGATAACAAAATAAAGCTCGTACCCATTGTTTCACTGATATTCAATTCCCAATTATCAGGGTATTGAATTGAATACGTATTATCATTAATTGTTTTCCAACTTGTTTCTTTATTTTGTCCAAAAGAATTTAAACTTAAAACAAGACTTGTAAAATATAAATATTTTTTCATTTTATGTATTAGTTTGGTTTATTTTACCACCTCAATTTTCATTGAATCATCGATATTTTCAGCATCTAAAAAGCCTTGTTTCTGCATCCATTCATCGCTATAAATTTTACTCATATAACGCGATCCGTGATCAGGAAAAACAACTATTACATTACTATTTTCGTTAAATTCTCCTAATGCGGCATATTGCTTTACAGCTTGAAATGCAGCGCCAGATGTATAACCAACAAATAATCCTTCGGTTTTTGAAATTTCTCTGGCTGTAATAGCACTTTCTTTATCGGTAACTTTCACATATTTATCAATAATATCAAAATCAGTAGCCGTTGGAATTAAATTTTTACCTAAACCTTCAATTTTGTATGAATAAATTTCTTTTTCGTCAAACTCTTTGGTTTCATGGTATTTTTTTAAAACGGATCCGTAAGCATCTACACCTAAAACTTTAATAGCTGGATTTTTTTCTTTCAAATACCTTCCAATTCCAGAGATAGTACCTCCAGTACCGCTACACACAACAACGTGAGTAACTGAACCATTTGTTTGATCCCAAATTTCTTTTCCAGTACTGCAATAGTGCGCTTCAATGTTTAAATCATTAAAGTACTGATTGATGTAAATTGAATTTGGTGTTTCTTTATGAATTTTTTTTGCCACTTCATAATAGCTTCTTGGATCATCTGCAGCAACATTTGCCGGACAAACATATACTTTTGCTCCCATGCTTTTTAGCATGTCAATTTTGTCTGGTGACGATTTATCACTAACCGCTAAAATACATTTGTATCCTTTAATAATGCTAATCATTGCCAAACTAAATCCTGTGTTTCCTGAGGTTGTTTCTACAATAGTTGCACCAGGCTTTAAAATGCCTTTTTCTTCAGCACAATTGATAATATGTAAGGCTATTCTATCTTTTGCAGAATGTCCGGGATTAAAAGCTTCTACTTTGGCATAAAAATTTCCAGTTAATCCAGCTGCAATTTTATTCAACTTTATTATTGGCGTATTACCAATTAAATCAATTACTGAACTATGGGCGTTTATTTCGTTTTTCATTTTTCATTTTTCTTTTTACCACAAATGTAAAGTGATAATGCAAATTATTTTTTAATAGCTTCTAAATCAAATAAGAAAGCAAACTCCTTAGCTAATTCTTTTAATGCTTCAAATCTGCCTGAAGCACCACCGTGACCGGCATCCATATTTGTATCTAAAAACAATTGTTTGTTGTTGGTTTTCATAACTCTTAATTTTGCTACCCATTTTGCAGGTTCAAAATATTGCACTTGCGAATCGTGTAAACCTGTTGATACATACATATTTGGGTATGCTTGTTTTTTTACTTGATCGTATGGTGAATAAGATAACATATAATCATAATATTTTTTTTCATTTGGATTTCCCCATTCGTCATATTCTCCTGTAGTTAATGGAATAGTGTCATCTAACATCGTGGTAATTACATCAACAAATGGTACTTGTGCAATCACACCATTATACAATTCTGGAGCCATATTTACAATTGCACCCATTAACAAACCTCCCGCAGAACCACCTTCAGCATATAAATGTTCGGCAGAAGTGTATTTTTCTGAAATTAAAAACTTGCTACAATCGATAAAATCTGTAAACGTATTTTTCTTTTTTAACAGTTTTCCGTTTTCATACCATTCTCTGCCTAAATCTTCTCCACCACGAATGTGTGCGATAACGTAGATGAATCCTCTATCCATTAAACTTAATCGTGTACTTGAAAAATAAGGATCCATTGAAGAACCGTATGAACCATAAGCATATTGTAATAAAGGATTTTTTCCGTCTTTTTTTATGTCTTTTCGGTATACCACACTCATAGGAATTTTAGTTCCATCAGTTGCAGTAGCCCAAATTCTCTCCTCAATATAGTTATTTTTATCGAATTTTCCGCCTAAAACAGCTTGCTCTTTCAAGATGGTTTTTTCTTTTGTTTTCATATTGAAATCAATCACAGAAGAAGGTGTAGCCATAGATTGGTAGCCATAACGCAACACATCGGTATCAAAATCTACATTAGAAGTGGTGTAGCACGTATAGGTTTCGCTACTAAATGGCAAATAGTAATCGCCAGAGCCATCCCAAGGTTTAATTTGAATTTTATTTAAACCATTTGAACGTTCTTCCACTACTAAATAGTTTTTAAAAATTTCAATGCCTTCTAATAAAACATCTTTTCTATGCGGAATTAAATCGGTCCAATTTTCTTTAGATGTAGCATGCTCAGGCGAAGTCATTAATTTGAAATTGGTCGCTTTATCGGCATTGGTTAAGATGTAAAAAGTGTCTTTATAAAAAGAAATAGAATATTCTAAACCACGAGTTCTTGGTTGAAATACTCTGAATTCTCCATCAGGATTATTAGCTTCTAAGATTTGATATTCGGTTGTAAGCGTACTTCCAGAACCAATTATGATGTATTTTTTCGATTTTTCTTTATATACAAACGTACTGTAGGTGTCGTCCTTTTCGTGAAAAACCAACACATCTTCAGAAGCATTTGTGCCTAATTTATGTTTGAAAATTTTATCAGAACGAAGCGTTTGCGCATCTTTTCCAGTATAAAAAAGCGTTTTATTATCGGTAGACCAACTGGAACCACCAGTTGTGTTTTCAATTTTATCTGAAAGAATTTCACCAGTTTCTAAATTTTTAATATGAATGGTGTATTGTCTTCTTGATACTAAATCCAGTCCAAAAGCCACTAATTTGTTGTCGCCACTCACACTCATTCCGCTTAAATTGAAATAAGATTGTCCTTTTGCCATTTCGTTACAATCGAATAAAATTTCTTCTTTCGCATCTAAACTTCCTTTTTTTCTGGCATAAATTGGATAATCTTTACCCGTTTCAAAGCGAGTGATGTACCAATATTCGTTATAAAAATAAGGCACAGAACTGTCGTCTTCTTTTATTCTAGATTTCATTTCAGCAAACAAATCGTCTTGCAATTGTTTGGTATGTGCAGTTGATTTTTGGTAATATTCGTTTTCTTTATTTAAATAGTCAATTACTTCTGGATTTTCTCTTTCGTTTAACCAATAGTAATTATCCGTTCTAATATCTCCGTGTTTTTCTAATTTCTTTGGAATTATTTTCGCAATTGGTGGTTGAATGGTTTTCATTTTTTGATTTTGGTTTTGTGATTGTATTTTCGAACTAAATATCAGTAAAACTGATGCTAAGATTATTTTTTTCATAGTTTTTGCTATTTTAATTTGATATTTATTTCAATTTTATTTCAAACATTTTATCCCAATTTTTACCAGTAATAAAAACGGTTTTTGTAGATGGATTGTATGCAATTCCGTTTAAAACATCAATTTCTGGATGTTGTTTAACATTTTTCTTTAACTCGGAAAAATCGATAGCACTTTCAACGGCGCCATTTTCGGGATTGATAATAACTATTACATCTTTTTGATAAATGTTTGCCCAAATTTTTCCGTCAATCCATTCTAATTCGTTGAGTTCTGTTATGGCATTCGTGTCAGAGTACACATTTATAAAGCGTTCCATTTTTTGAGTTTCGGGATTTAGAAAATAAATTTTATTGGTTCCGTCGCTCATTATCAAATGTTTGTCGTTATGTGTTAAACCCCATCCCTCAATTTCTGAAAAATAATCAAATGTTTTTTCTTGCACCAAAGTTTCTGAATTATAAATAAATCCAACTTTATTTTTCCAAGTCAATTGATAAATTTTGTCATTAAAAACGGTAATTCCTTCACCAAAATAATCTGGTGATAAAGACACGGATTTTGAAACACTCCCAGATTTATAATCTGTTTTTCTTAAAGTTGATTCGCCATTTTGGCCTGTTCCTTCATACAAAATGCCTTTGTAAAATTCTAAACCTTGTGTGTAGGCATTGATGTCATGATTAAATGTATTTAAAAGACTATAATCTTTTGTTTCATATAGTTTTGGTGTGATATCCGAAACCAATTCAAAAGAGGTTACACATTCTGTTTTTTCTCCTTCAGAAAGCACAATTGCTTTGATGTCTTGAATACCAAATTGTAATTTTTCTAATTTTAAATTAAAAACTGCATTTTTTGTTGATTTGCCTAATTTAATATCATTTGAAAAATAAATTACCGAATCAATTTTAGCATTTTCTATATTTTCAATACTTAAATTAACACTTTCATTAGGTTTATAAACTTGCTTTAAGTCTTTTGTCGCAATAGAAAACAGATCTTTTGTTTCGCTACAATTAAATAAAAAAGCACTTAATGTTGTGATTATAAGTAAGTTAATTTTTTTCATATTCAAATTATTTAATATTACAATATTACAATTTATTTTAAACTAATTTTTGATTTGTAGAAATAATAAAAGATTGTATATTTGCACCGGCAAGTCCTACACGACCAGCTCCCTCAAAATCCTCCAGGGTGGGAACGCAGCAAAGGTATGTGGTTGTAGCGGTGCGATGTAGGTCGCTTGCCATTTTTTACTTCTCTTCTTAAAATTCTTATAAAATTTATTGGTATCAAACTTTTTTAATTTAGATTTGTATTGTTTAAATCCAATTCAAATGAAAAAGTTATTAGTATTACTTACAACAGCAGTATTTTTGCTAAGTTGTTCTCCAAAAAAAATCGTTGTAGCCAATTCGACAAAAAAAGTTGTAGATGTTACAAAATACGTGAATACAATTAACGAAGCCAGTTTGTCAAAAAATCTTCATGTAATTGCTTCTGATGAAATGGAAGGCAGAAACACAGGAGAACTAGGACAGAAAAAAGCGGGTTTATATCTTATTGAACAATATAAAGCGTTAGGTATCTCAAATCCTCCAGGTTCTACTGATTTTTATCAAAAAGTGCCTGCAGAATTTATGAAAAAAGGTTTTGCACCAAAATTGGGTGATTCAGAAAATATTTGGGCTTTCATTCCAGGTTCTGAAAAACCAGATGAAGTACTTGTTATTTCTGCACATTACGACCATGTTGGTATGAAAAATGGGGAAGTTTTTAATGGTGCGGATGATGATGGTTCTGGAACGGTGTCTTTAATTGAAATCGCTAAAGCATTTGCTGAAGCTAAAAAAGATGGTTTTACACCAAAACGTTCTATTTTATTTTTGCATGTTACCGGAGAAGAACATGGCTTACATGGTTCGAGATATTATTCTGAAAATCCTTTATTTCCTATAAAAAACACAATTGCAGATATAAATATTGATATGGTGGGACGTAGAGACACACTAGCTAATCATAAGGAAAACGGAAAATATGTATATGTAATTGGTTCAGACCGATTAAGTTCTGAATTACACACCATAAACGAAGAAATGAATACAAAATATGTGGGTTTAAATTTAGACTACACGTTTAACGCAAGAAATGATCCAAATAGATATTATTTCCGTTCTGATCATTATAACTTTGCTAAAAAAGGAATTCCTTCTATTTTCTTTTTTAATGGCGTACATGAAGATTATCATGGGCCGAACGATACAGCTGATAAAATTGAGTACGATTTATTAGCCATGCGTGTAAAATTAGCTTTTACTTTAGCTTGGGAATTGGCCAATAGAGAAAATAGAATTGTGGTAGACAAAGACGGAAAATAATGCAATTGCTAATTTTAAATGGACCTAATTTAAATTTATTAGGGCAACGTCAACCAGAAGTATACGGCAATCAAAGTTTCGATTCGTATTTTGACGAATTGAAATTGCAGTTCCCTATGGTTCAATTGGATTATTTTCAGTCAAATGTAGAAGGTGAAATTATCAATAAATTGCAAGAAGTAGGTTTTTCATATGATGGAATACTATTGAATGCTGGAGCCTATACACATACTTCATTAGCCATTTCCGATTGTATTAAAGCCATTACATCACCAGTGGTTGAGGTACATATTTCAAATACATTTTCTAGAGAAACATTTCGTCATCAATCATATATTTCTCCTCATGTAAAAGGAGTTATTATTGGTTTTGGTTTAAAAAGTTATGCCATAGCCATTCAAAGTTTTTTGTAATTGATGCAACTCTTTAATAAAAAAAATCGTCTATAATTTCACATTCTAAATCTATTAAAATAATGAAAAAAATTTCAGTATTTCTTTTTGCATTTTTTGCGCTATTTTCAACATCATATGGTCAAGTTAAAGAAACTAGAGGTGTAGGGAATTTTACAGCTATTAAAGCTTCCTCAGGTGTAAATGTAGTTTATTCACAAGGGCCTGTGCAAAATGTTGAGGTGACTTGGGAAAAAGATTTGATGAAATTTTTAAAAGTGGAAACTAAAAATAATATTTTAAAAATTTTTATTGAAAACACCAACTACTATAAAAAAATGGACACCAGTAAATTGCTTGTAACTGTTTCAAATCCGGGTATTGGAAGCGTTACGGTAAGTTCTTCGGCTACGTTTTCTATTAAAAATAATTTGAACGTAAGTTTGTTGAAAATAAATACTTCTTCAAGTGCCGATTTTTCAGGAACGGTAACTTGTAATTCTATTTTTATTGATGCGTCTTCCAGTTCAAATGTGGCTTTAAATATGGCTACAGATGATATAGCTGTTAACTTAAGTAGTAGTTCAAGCGTATCATTAAAAGGAAAAACAGATAATTTAGCTATTGATGCTTCAAGCTCCGCAGATTGCGATGCAAAAGAGTTAATTTCAAATATAGCACAAGTGTCTGCAAGCACCTCTTCAGATGTACACGTTTTGGCATTAAAAGGATTAGATGCTACCGCTTCAACGAGTGCCTCAATAAAATATTATGGCAAATTGGATAAAGTAAAAATAACTGAGAGTACTTCTGGCTCTGTGGAACAAGTAAAATAATTTATTATGAAGCTCCAAATACATCTTCTACTGCTACTTTTTTCTTGTTTTTCGATAGCACAAATAAAAGGAAAAGTGACTGATTCTAAAGGAAATGCTTTGCCTTATGCAAGTGTAACCATCGAAAAAACCTATATTGGAACTTCCACTAATGAAAATGGAGAGTACGAGCTAAATATTAAAAAATCAGGGAATTACACCTTGGTTTTTAAGATTTTAGGATACAAAACCAAAACAATCTCACAAGAAATTAATACGTTTCCAGTAGTAATTAATGCTTCTTTATCTGATGAACAATATTCTATCGAAGAAGTAGTTGTAAAAAGTGGCGAAAATCCTGCAAATGCGATTATTAGAAATGCAATAGCCAATCGAAAAAAAAATACGGATAAAACGGATAAATATGAAGCCGATTTTTATTCTAGAGGAATTTTTAGAGTAAAGGATATTCCTAAAAAATTTATGGGTATTGAAATTGGTGATTTAGATGGAAATGTAGATTCTACAGGTGCTGGAATTATTTATCAATCGGAAACCGTTTCTAAAATTAAGTTTGAAAAACCTAATAATTTAAAAGAAGAAATTATTGCTAGTAAAGTGGCTGGAAACGATAATGGATTTAGCTTTAACACAGCTTTAAACACTAATTATGATTTATATCAAAATACCGTTGATTTCAATATCCCCATGATTTCTCCTATTGCTTCCAATGCTTTTACGTATTATAAATATAAAATAGAAGATTCATTTACTGATAGTTATAACAATTATATATACAAAATAAAAGTAACGCCAAAACGCGATAAAGAACCCGTTTTTGAAGGCTATATTTACTTAGTTGACGACACTTTTGCTATTTATGCTGCCGATTTAGATGTTAAAGGATATAGATCACAACAAGAATTTTTAGAATCGTTTAAAGTGGTGCAAAATTTCAGTTTTAATCCAGACACTAAAATGTGGGTTAAAAGCTTGCAATCATTTGATTTTAAAGCAGGTGTGTTTATGATGAAATTCAATGGAAAATTTACACATGTGTTTAGTAATTATAATTTTGTATCTAATTTTGAAAAGAAAACCTTTGGTAGTGAAGTAGTTACGTTTGCCGAAAAATCGAATAAAAAGGAAGATTCGTATTGGTTAGAAAATCGCCCAGTGCCTTTAACGGAAGAAGAAACGACTAATTATGTAAAGAAAGACAGTGTTTATAAAATTAGAAATTCACAAGTCTATATGGATTCTGTTGATGCGGTTTCTAATAAATTTAAGGCAATTAAGTTGATAACCGGATATTCATTTAAAAATAGTTTCAAAAAGAAAAGATTCAATTATCAAGGACTCTTTAATTTGTCTTCATTTAATTTTAATACTGTTCAGGGTTATCATATTGGTTCAGGGTTTTCGTATTCAAGTTATAATGAAGAAAAACAAAAACGCACCATAATTAATACCGATTTTCAATACGGATTTTCAGATAAACGCATCCGACCAACTGCCTCATTTTATCATAAATTCAATAATACAAATGATGCTTATTTCCGACTATCTGGTGGAAACAAAGTCAATCAATTTAATAGTTCAGAACCTATTTCCGGAATTGAAAACTCAGTGAGTTCTTTAATTTTTAAGAATAATTTCATGAAATTATACGAAAAAGAATTTGTTGAAATTGGAGCAGGTAGAGAAGTGATAAATGGTCTGTTTTTAAATGCGAATATTGCCTATGAAAACAGAAAGCCATTGTATAATACCACAGATTATTCTTGGGTAAAATCAGATGATTTGTATAGTTCAAACAATCCACAAAATCCAAATTCTGATGTGCTTCCATCGTTTAATGAACATCATGTTACTAAGTTTAGTTTGAGCACTCGAATTGTTTTTGGCCAAAAATACATTACCAGACCCGATGGAAAAATGAATATGAATGAAGGGAAATATCCAACACTTGGGTTTACTTATACAAAAGCATTTTTAGCCACTTCAAAAGCGTATGAATATGACTTTTTAGAAGCACGTTTAAAATATAGCAAAACATTAGCAAATAAAGGTGATTTGGAATTGAATTTAAAAGCAGGAACGTTTTTTGGTGCTGACAATATCTCATTTGTAGATTATAAACATTTTAACGGTAATCAAACACATGTTCGTATTGATGGGCAATACAATTCAAGCTTTAATTTATTGCCTTACTATTCGCAATCTACTAATAATCAATATTTTGAATGGCATGCAAATTATAACGACAATGGTTATTTTATGAATAAAATTCCATTAATAAATAAATTAGGTTGGAATTTAGTTGGAGGATTTCACCAATTAGCTACTCCAAATAGTAGACCCTATCAAGAAATAACTGTTGGTTTAGACAGAATAGGATTTGGAAAGTTTAAAATTTTCCGTGTAGATTACGTTAGAAGTTTTCAAGGAAACAACTTCGGACAAGGATTTATGTTTGGTTTGAGATTTTAAATAAAAAATTCCAATATTTAAATTCCAAATTCCAAGATACAAAAAACCTCGAGACTTAATTGCTTCGAGGTTTTTTTGTTTATAATTTTGTGGTTCTCTTTGTTTTCTTGGCGTTATTTTTTATCCTAAAACCACTACTTTATTTTCTCCTTCAACTACTACTTTAGTTAAGCCGTGTTTGGCCAAACCTTTCATAGCAGCATCCCATTTTTTTCCGCTTAAAGCCGATTTGTCTTTTAAAACACCAATTGCTTGATTGTTTTCTTTTTCTAATAAACTAACAATGAATTTTTCGTCTTCAGTTAATTCATACGTTACTTTTTTCTCAGGACGCATTTGTGGGAAAAACAACACTTCTTGAATAGAGGCGTTATTAGTTAAAAACATAATTAATCTGTCCATTCCAATTCCTAAACCAGATGTAGGAGGCATTCCGTATTCTAAAGCACGTAAAAAGTCTTCATCAATAATTCCGTTGGCTTCATCATCTCCTTTTTCTGCTAAAGCCATTTGTGCTTCAAAACGGTCTCTTTGATCAATTGGATCGTTTAATTCTGAATAGGCATTAGCAATTTCTTTTCCACAAACCATTAATTCAAAACGCTCTGTTAAATCAGGATTATTTCGGTGTTGTTTACATAAAGGCGACATTTCTTTCGGATAATCCGTAATGAAAGTCGGTTGAATATAATTTCCTTCACATTTTGCTCCAAAAATTTCATCAATTAATTTTCCTTTACCCATGGTTTCATCTACGTCAATCCCCATTCCTTTGGCTGCTTCAAATAATTCAGCTTCTGTTTTTCCTGAAATATCAAAACCAGTGAAATCAATAATGGATTGCGTCATGGTTACTCTAGCATAAGGCGCTTTAAAGCTAATTTTATGCTCGCCAAAAGTCGTTTCTGGAGTATCGTTTACTTTTGTGGCACAATATTCCAAAAGGTTTTCGGTAAATTCCATCATCCAATTGTAATCTTTGTACGCCACATATATTTCCATAGCCGTAAATTCTGGATTGTGCGTTCGGTCCATCCCTTCGTTGCGGAAGTTTTTAGAAAATTCGTACACACCATCGAAACCACCTACAATTAATCTTTTTAAGTATAATTCGTTAGCAATTCGCATATATAAAGGAATATCTAAACTGTTGTGATGTGTCATAAATGGCCGTGCTGCAGCGCCACCCGGAATGGATTGTAAAATTGGTGTTTCTACTTCCATATAACCACTTTCGTTAAAGAAAGTTCGCATCGCAGTAAATAATTTGGTTCTTTTAACAAACACTTCTTTTACTTGCGGATTTACAACTAAATCTACATAACGCATGCGATAACGAAGTTCCGCATCATTAAAGGCATCGTATACTTTCCCTTCTTCATCTGTTTTTGGAAATGGTAATGGACGAAGGGTTTTACTTAAAAAAGTAAAGTTGTCTACTCTAATGCATTTCGCACCAACTTGTGTGGTAAATAATTCGCCTTCGATTCCTAAAAAATCACCTAAATCAGTTAATTTTTTAAAAATTTGGTTGTATAAGGTTTTGTCTTCGCCTTCACAAATTACATCTCTATTAAAATAGGCTTGAATTCTACCTTCGCTATCTTGAATTTCAGCAAATGCCGCTTTTCCTTGATCTCTCACACTCATTAAGCGCCCAGCAATCACAACCTTTTTTCCTTCTTCAAAATTATCCTTTATAGCTTTTGAAGTGTGCTTTACAGGATATAAATCTGCAGGATAAGGATTAATTCCTAAGTTTCTTAGGGCTTGTAATTTCTCTCTTCTAATGATTTCTTGTTCGGAAAGTTGCATAATGTATTTTATTTTAAGAAGGCAAAGATAGGTAATAGAAAGATAGTTTCAAAGTGAGAATTTTTTAGCAGAATGATTTCAAAGTTGTATCTTTGGAAAAAATTTATAAATAATATAAAATGAAAAATATTCTGGTTGCTTTTATGGTTAGTTTCTCATTGATTGGTTGTTCGATTTCTGAGCAAATTATTTTTAATGAAGACGGTTCTGGAAAGTTATCTTATACAGTTGATATGTCAAAAATGATTGCTATGACTAAAGATTTAGACAAGTCGGATAAAATGACTAAAGAATTAACTGAAGGAACCGATAAAGACATGGATAGTGTTATTGTTTTTAAAGACCTTGTTTCAAAATATCAAAAAGAAGGAAAAGAAATTACTGCTGAGCAATTGGCAAATATGGAGCAAATGAAAAATTATTCGATGCGAATACTTTTAAATAAAGAAAAAAGTGAAATGAAGTATATTATGTATACCGATTTTAGTTCTATAGCTGAGGTAGGAAATGTAGGTTCAGCGCTATCCATAATTAAAGGTTTGTCTGGTAAAAAAACGGGTGCTTTAGATGCTGCAAATCAAGAAACAAATACAGAAGTAAAATTTTCATTTGATGGAAAAGAATTCTCAAGATCTGTAGAACAAAAACCTTATGTTGAAGAAGTCGTTGTTGAAGAAGTATATGAAGAAATTCTTGATACAGCTGCATACGAAATGCCTGTTGATACTTTAGCAATTGAAGATGCGAGTGTTGAATATGATGAAGAAGCAATAGAAGAAGTGGAAGCAGAGGAAAACGTTGTTGAAGAAGAAATGAGTGAGGCAGACATTAAAAAAATGGAAAAAGATTTTAAAAAAATGGGTGAAATGATGAAAAAAGCGATGGAAGATTCGGCTTATGAATTTCAATACACTTTTACTAGAAAAATAAAAAATGTTTCTTTGCCTAAATCCAGTTATAAATTAAGTGACGATAAAAAAACAATATTTATTAAGTATAAATTTGAAGAGTTTACCAAAAAAATAAAAGATTTAAACTTAAGCATAGCGTTTGAATAAAATGAATAAAAAAATTCAACTTCTTGATTTAGGAAATAAAGACTACAAAGCAACTTGGGAGTATCAAGAAGAATTATTTAAAGAAATTGTAGATTTAAAAATTCAAAATCGAAATTCAACTTCTCCTATTCCTACACCTAACTTTTTTCTTTACGTAACACACCCTCATGTGTATACCTTAGGTAAAAGCGGTGATTTTTCAAATTTATTACTTTCCGAAAAGCAACTAAAAGAAAAAGGAGCGAGTTTCTTTAAAATAAATAGAGGTGGAGATATCACATATCACGGGCCAGGGCAAATTGTAGGTTACCCGATTTTAGATTTAGAGAATTTTTTTACCGATATTCATAAATACCTTAGATTTTTAGAAGAAGCTATTATTTTAACTTTAGCAGACTACGGATTAAAAACAGAACGTAGCCCCGGTGAAACTGGTGTGTGGTTTGATGTAGGTACACCATTTGCTCGAAAAATTTGCGCTATGGGTGTTCGGGCTTCTCGTTGGGTTACGATGCATGGCTTTGCCTTAAATGTAAATGCCGATTTAGGCTATTTTGATAATATTATTCCCTGTGGAATTCGTGGTAAGGCAGTGACATCTATGCACGTTGAGTTGGGTAGGGATATAAATGAAGAAGAAGTAAAACAGAAAATAATAAAACATTTTTCAGTTTTATTTGAAAGTTCATTTATTTAGCGTTTATAATTCTAACATTAATTGTTCGGGAAGTAATCTAAATGTTTTTCTGTGGTATTTTGTAATTCCATATTTTCTAATGGCATCTCGGTGTTCTTTTGTGGGATATCCTTTATTCTTTTTCCAATTATACATAGGATATTCTTCATGAATCGTATCCATAAAATCATCTCGATACGTTTTAGCTAAAATAGAAGCAGCAGCAATACTTAAAAATTTAGCATCACCTTTAATAATTGAAGTGTTTGGAATTGAGCACAACATTTCAATTTCTTTGGCGTTAAAAATCCTTCCTTCTTTTTGTTTCATACCTAATTTTCCGTTTAAAGGTCTATTTCCATCTACAATAATATATTCTGGTATGGTTTTCAATTTCAATATGCTTTCTTGCATGGCTTTCATAGACGCGTTAAGGATATTTATTTCATCAATTTCTACATTATATATATGTGTAAAAGAAAAATCAAATAAACTTTCAATTATGGGTCTCAGTTCAAAACGTTTTTTTTCTGTTAACAGTTTGGAATCATTTATTACTTGAAATAAAAATTGCTGTTGTTTTTTTTGTTCTCTTGTTAAGAAAATGTTAGGAGTTTGTAAAATAATTGCTGCAGCGGTTACTGGACCAGCTAAGCAACCTCTGCCTGCTTCATCTGTGCCGCACTCAATAGTAAAATTACTGTAACATTTATTTAACATAAAATATTTTTTACAAAAATAATTAAATTTCAAATAACATTTAACATTTTTTCAACGCTATTATAGTGTGGGTTCTACATAGTTTTTAAATTCGAAAAAAAATTTAACACAAAAAAAATGATAATATTCTGTAGTATTATTTGTTTATTTAAGAAATTATTAAGAAGTTTGCGGAATAACTAACTCAAATAAAATTAATATGAGATCGAAGTTCAAATGGATTTTTACGCTTTTAGTAGCGTTTACAATGCAGTTTTCTTTCGCACAACAGAAAACTGTTACGGGTACAGTAACAAGTGATGGTGTTAAGTTGCCAGGTGCTACTGTAAGTATTTCGGGTACACAACAAGGTACTCAAACAGATGAGAATGGTAAATTCTCTATTAAAGCAGCTCAAGGCGATGTTTTAGAAGTTTCTTTCTTAGGAAAAGATTCTAAAACAGTAACTGTTGGTGCTGGTAATGTGATTAACATAGTTTTAGTAACGTCTGCCGAAGTAATTGAGGTGGTTAAGGTTGAAGGAGCTATGGGGATCAAAAGAACAAGAGATGCAGTAGTTGCTGCTCAAAAACAAATTGGTAACAGAGAGCTTACTCAAGCAGCTAATCCAAATGCTATTCAAGCATTAGCTGGAAAAGTTTCTGGTTTACAAATTAATACAACTAGTAATGGTGTAACAGCTGGTACAAGAATTGTATTAAGAGGTAACAGATCTATTACTGGTGATAACCAAGCTTTAATCGTTATTGATAACGCTATTTCATCTGCAGGAATTTTGGCTCAATTGCCACCTGATGTAATTGAAAATGTAAACGTAATCAAAGGTGCTCAAGGTGCTGCTTTATATGGAGCGCAAGGGGTAAATGGTGTAATTATGGTTACTACTAAAAGAGGGGCTAAAAAAGATAAATTTACATTTGGTGTAAATTCTTCTGTAGACTTTGAATCTGTAAATTATGTTCCACAAAGACAAATGGAATATGGTCAAGGTTGGGCAACTGATCCAAATTTTGCAGGTCCTGGTATACCAGCAGGAAATGGTTTTGTGGCTTGGGAAAACGGTTCTTGGGGACCTTCTTTCGTAGGTTCTGGAATGCCTTCAATGGTGCCAGTAGGTATGCCACAAGCTAATGGCCAATTCTTTATGACTGAATGGGCACCAATTAAAGATAATATCAAACAATTCTTTAAAACAGGTACTCTTTATCAAAATGGTTTCAACTTTAATGTTGGTGGTGCTGATTCTTATGCTTTTTTATCTGTTAACAGACAAAATACTGATTTTGTTGTTGATGGTGATAATTTAGTAAGAAATTCATTCTTATTTAAAGCAGGTAAAAAATCAGGTAAATTTAGTATTGATGGTAATGTGAATTACATTTCTCAAAGAACTTCTCAGACAGATTCTGATTTAATGGATGATTTAATTCAAACAGCTTCTAACGTACCAGTTTCTAGATTTGCAAATTCTGGAAATGAAGGACACTGGACTGTTTATGCTCAAAATCCTTACTGGATTTCTAAAACAGCACGTTTTGATAATAAAAGTAATATCTTTAATGGTATTGCAAGTTTAGGTTATGAATTAAATAAAAACATTAGTGTAAACTATAGAGCTAATATTCAAATGATTGGTTCTGAAGCGCAACAACATAGAGATGCATTTACTAATATTTCATCTCCTTGGAATGCTGGTGTATATTCTTATGGAGGTACTTCAGATTTATCTTATGAAGCTTTAGGAGGTTCTGCATCAACATCATCTTATTTTGCTAATCAATCTGCATCAACAAATTTCTATGGAGATTTATTAATTAATTTTGATTATGACTTAACTAAAGATTTAAATTTAAAAGTTAACTTAGGTAACAATATTCAAGACAGATTATACAGAATTACTTCTCAAGGAGGTTCTAATTTAGATGTTGAAGGATTTTATCATATTACAAATGTGTTAAGCCCAACAAATCCATCTTTATTAGACAATAGAAAAGTTAGATCAAGAGTAGTTGCTGGTTTCGTTAATGCAGACTTAGCATATAAAGATTATTTATTCTTAAATTTAACAGGTAGAGTAGAGCAAACATCTTATGTGGCTAAATCATATCCTTATCCTTCAGTAGGGGTTTCGTTTATTCCAACAAAAGCAATTGCTGCTTTAAAAGATAACAAAATCTTAAATTATGCTAAATTAAATGCTTCTTATACTTCAGTAGGTAACACTTCAGCTGTAGGAGCTTATTCAATTACTAACTTGTCTGTTTTACCTTCTGGTTTCCCTTTCGGTAATTTAGCTGCTTATCAATATAATCCGTCTCAAACCGATGCTGCTATCAAACCTGAGTTCACAAACACTTTAGAGGTTGGTGGACAATTAGGTTTCTTTAATGATAGAGTTACTCTTGAGGCTTCATATTATGTGGCAAAAACACATGATTTAATGACAAGAGCAACTACATCTAGTGCTTCTGGTAATAGTAGTTTATTAACCAACGTTGGAGATTTAGAAAATAAAGGATTTGAAATTGATTTAGGATTCACTCCAATTAAAACTAAAGACTTCAAATGGGATATTAAAACGAACTATTCTACATATAAGACGAAAGTTATATCTTTATCTAATGGTGTAAATAGTGTGAATTTACAATCAAATACTCAAATCGGTATTTTTGCAGAAGTAGGTGAACAATTCCCTTTAATTAAAGGTACTGCTTTTGTAAGAGATGCTAATGGTAACATTATTGTAGATGGTAATGGTACTCCACAAAGAACTTCTACTTTTCAAAAATTAGGAAAAGGGGTGCCAGATTATATCATTGGCTTAACGAACTCTTTCGAATACAAAGGATTCAGATTAACTGCAGTTGCTGATTTCAGAACAGGTGCATCTACCTATTCATTTGCTAAAAACTTATTGTTATTTACAGGTGGAGATTTAGATACTGCTGGATATGATAGAACTCAAGGTTACGTTGTACCAGGAAGTGTTACTACTACCGGTGCTGCAAATACAGTTCCAGCGGCTAATAACGCAACTTATGCAGGTGCTTTAAATTATTTTACTACTACTCATAGAGCAGTTGGAGAAGCTAATGTTATTGATGCAGCAGCTTTAAAAATTAGAGAATTATCTTTAAGCTATTCTTTACCTAAAAAATTAATTGGTAAAGCAGGTTTAGAATCTTTTAGAGTGGGTGTTAACGCAAGAAATCCATTCGTTTTCTTAGCTGACGGTAAATTAATCAAAGCTAAAAATGGTTTAGAAAATCATAGTTATGGAGATCCAGAAGCTTCAAACACTAATGGTAATGCGCAAGGTATCATGAACATTGGACAATATCCAACTACAAGAACTTTAGGGTTTACTGTGAACTTAACATTTTAATAATAACAGTTATGAAAAAAATAAAATTTTTAGCACCTGTTTTAGCTTTAGCGCTATTCTCGTGTGACCAGTATTTTGATATTAACAAAAGTGAGAACAACTTGTTATATGAACAAGTTACTCCTGCGCAATTATTGCCTGGTGCTCAATTATCAACTTACAGAGTACAAGCAACAACTATGAACCAATTAGGTAACGTTTTCATGAACTCATGGACAAGAAACGTAAACTCATATGGTAATGGTTTTGATAAAGAATTACAATTAAACGTAGATAACTCTTTCTATAATGGAATTTGGGATGGTTTATACCGTAATTTAAAGAATTTTGATGGTATTATTAATTACAACAATGATTCAGGAAAATATGATTATTATGTAGCGGCTGCCAAAATTTGTAAAGCACATTACATGCAATATATCGTAGATTTATATGGTGATGCACCCTATACTGAGGCTTGGAAAGGTAATGCAAATACTACTCCAAAATATGATGATGATTATACAATTTACCAAGCTTTAATTGCTGAATTAGAAGATGCAAGAGATTTAATTGCAAATGCTAATCCTGATGTAGTTTTAGAAATGGCTGATAAAGACATCATGTTAGGTGGTGATATGACAAGATGGGAAGAATTTGCAAACACAATTCAATTAAGAATGTGTTTAAGAATGTCAGGTTCTACAGGTGCTGTGGCAACTTTTAGAGATTCTAAATTAG
Organism: uncultured Flavobacterium sp.; assembly: GCA_964593435.1. Classification (GTDB taxonomy): domain Bacteria; phylum Bacteroidota; class Bacteroidia; order Flavobacteriales; family Flavobacteriaceae; genus Flavobacterium. Next base: position 27,358 of record CAZQGY010000025.1, read on the forward strand.
CGGATATCGCAGCTGGTCCTTTCTTATCTGATAATGTTTCTATCAATCCTGGTTTTGATGCTTCTACAGATGCAAATGTTAACCCAGTAGTTAATACTTTCTTCTATGATGTGGCTCAAAACAACCAAGCAAATAGATTATTTATTGCAATGTCAGGTCACGCATACAAGTCTTTACAGTCTTATGCTACAACTAATTATCCTGCTGCTGGTTCTCAAGAAATTGTTACAGGTTCAGGTGTAAATTATGCTAACGTTACTGACCCCAGATCTGCTAGATTATTTACAGTTGGTACGGGTACAACTTCAAGAAGAGCAGTTAATCAAGGATCTACTCAAGTAGATGTAGGTGTGCCTACTGCTGCTTATCCAGGACCTCCTTGTCGTTTAGGTGCTCAAGGTAATATTAACCCTTATGATCAAGCGCAAATTTTTGCTGGAGTTAACTTAGGTTATCCTCAAGACTTCTTTGGTGTTGATGGTTTTGTTATGACATATTCAGAATCTTGTTTCTTACTTGCTGAAGCAGCAATTAGATATCCTGCATTATTTTCAGGTGGTCAAACTAATTTCCAAAATGGTATAGCTGATAATTTTGCATTCAGAAATGCAGCTGTAGGAACTTATATTTCTACTATTAATACTAAACCTAACTTTGGTTGGACAGGTACTGATACTCAAAAATTACATGCAGTAATGTATCAAAAATGGGTTGCTTTAATGGGTATTCACGCTATTGAGTCTTATATTGACTATACTAGAACTGGTTATCCTTTAACTCCATTATCATCAGTTGCAATTAATCCTCGTAAGCCTTACAGATTAATTTACCCAGTTTCTGAGTATGTTGCAAATAGTGGTAATGTACCAAATGTTACAACTTCAGAGATTTTTACTATCAATAGTAAAACTCCTTTCTGGAAACAATAATATATTTATTATATTCAAATTAAACCCCGATTGTATCGGGGTTTTTTTTTACAACAAATTCTCAGTACATTTGCTTTTTAAATTGTAAAAATGAGAATCCTACTTATTATATTGTTTTTTACGTTATCGTTTTCTTTGTATTCTCAAGAAAGAGATACTACTAAAGTGGTTGAATTAAAAGCAGATATTAAACTCTATAAAACCTTCAATACTCAAAAAGATACCGTTTATATTGATACGTCTTTAACTATTCAAGATGAATATAAATACAATTATTTAAGAAAAGATAATTTTGGCTTATTTTCTTTTTCAAATGAAGGGTATTTATATAATCAATTGGATTATTCTAAAAAGGTAACTTCCTTTTTGCCCCAATTTGGTTTTAATGCTAAACATGTTGCTTATTTAAATACTAATGATATTTATTATTATTCCGTACCAACGCCATTAACAGATATTTATTTCAAAACCGTTATGCGTCAAGGACAAAGTTTAGATGCGCTATTGTCAGTCAACACAAAACCAAATTTAAACTTCACAATTGCCTATAAATCTATTCGATCCATTGGAGATTATTTTAATAATTTAACGAGCTCTGGGCATTTTAGGTTTATAACTAATTACCATTCCTTAAACAAAAAATATTTTTTGAAAGCTAATTTTATTGGCCAAGATATTTTTAATCAAGAAAATGGTGGTATAAAAACGTTAGAACAATTAGATGGAACTAACCCATCTTTTAGTCAACGAGAAAGAGTCGATGTTTATTTTAATGATGCCTCATCTAAATTAAAAGGAAATCGCTATTTTTTAGATCAATCGTATCAATTTTCTACGGGTAATTCATTAGTGTTAAAACATCAGACCTATTACGAAAACAAGTTTTACGAATACATTCAAGCTACCAAAAGTGATCGCTTAGGAGCTGCGACAACAACATCAATTAACAATAAAACACGTTATGATGTGTTTTATAATAAGGTTGGAGTAAGTTTTAGAACCAAAACACTAGGTGAAATCAACTTTTTTTTGGATAATTATTCTTATAATCATTTTTATGTTATCCCACAAAATATAGCATTCAATGAAAATGATAAATATAACCTACATAATCGTCTAACTTCAGTAGGGGGGCAATACGAATTTGATAGAAAGAAATGGAATTTTAATATTTTAGTACAAAATGCTATTTCAAATCAACCTTCTTCAAATTTTGAAGCTTTTGCTAAGTATACTTTTTCAAAGGAGAATTATGTAAAGATTTCTGCTCAACAAGTCAGCAAAATTCCGGATAATATTTTTGTATTTCATAAAAGTGATTATGATAATTACAATTGGAATACATCTTTTAAAAATGAAAAAAATAGTTCTATTAAAGTAGAAACTAAAAATAAATTGGTAGATGCTACTATTCAAATATCCAATATTAATGATCATTTGTATTTTTACAATACAACACAACGATTGGATAGCTTGGTTGTAAAACCATTTCAATACAATAAATCTATTCAATATGTTAGCGCTGAAGTAGCTAAGGAAATTAAATTTAGAAATTGGGCATTAGATAACAGAGTGAAATTTCAAGAAGTAAAACAAGATGCTAAAATTTTAAATTTGCCAAATATTATTCTACGAAATACGCTATATTATACCAAACCAGTATTTAAGAAAGCCATGTTGTTGCAAACAGGTATTACACTAAACTACTTTAGTAAATATTATGCGGATGATTATATTGGTGTTTTGGGTGAATTTTATGTTCAAGATCAATCAAAAGTCGGAGGATTTCCTGTCTTAGATTTCTTCTTAAATGCGCGTGTTCAGCAATGTAGAATATATCTTAAAGCAGAACATTTTAATGCTTTGTTTACTAATAAAGTAGATTATTATAATACGCCAAATTCTCCGTTTCGTGATTTTCATATCCGCTTCGGTTTAGAATGGAATTTCTTTAAATAAGTATCAGTCAATATGTGTTTTCTGTTTGTATATCTTACAATTACATGTAACTTTGTCCTCACAAAAAAATAATATGAAATACGCAAAAAATATATTAGAAACTATTGGTAATACGCCAATTGTAAAATTAAATAAAATTACAGCTGAAATACCTTGTTTGGTTCTTGGAAAATTAGAAACGTTTAATCCAGGAAATTCTGTAAAAGACAGAATGGCTGTAAAAATGGTTGAAGATGCTGAAGCAGATGGTAGATTAAAACCTGGCGGAACCATTATTGAAGGTACTTCTGGGAATACAGGAATGGGTTTAGCTTTAGCGGCTATTGTTAAGGGCTACAAATGTATTTTTGTAATTTCAGATAAACAATCTAAAGAAAAAGCGGATATTTTACGTGCAGTAGGCGCAAAAGTTATTGTTTGTCCTACAGATGTGGAACCAACCGATCCACGTTCTTATTATTCTGTTTCAAAACGATTAGGTGATGAAATTCCAAATTCATGGTATGTAAATCAATATGACAATCCTAGTAATGCAACGGCACATTATGAGCAAACAGGGCCAGAAATTTGGAAACAAACCGAAGGTAAAATTACCCATTTTGTAGTTGGAGTAGGAACCGGTGGAACGATTTCTGGAGTAGCTAAATATTTGAAAGAACAAAATCCTAATGTAAAAATTTGGGGTATTGATACGTATGGATCTGTATTTAAAAAATATCATGAAACAGGTATTTTTGATGAAAATGAAATATATTCGTATATCACAGAAGGAATTGGTGAAGATATTTTACCGCTAAATGTGGATTTTTCTTTAATTGATGGATTTACTAAAGTTACGGATAAAGATGCAGCTGTTTATACTCGTAAATTAGCTTTAGAAGAAGGAATTTTTTGTGGAAATTCAGCAGGTGCTGCTATCAAGGGTGTTTTGCAATTGAAAGATCATTTTAAGCCAGACGACGTTGTAGTAGTTTTATTTCACGATTCTGGAAGTAGATATGTTGGTAAAATGTACAATGATGAATGGATGCGTGAACGCGGATTTTTGGAGGAAGACATTACCAAGGCTGAGGATTTAATTAAGGATCACAAAGACAAACCTTTAATTATCGTGAGAACAGAAGAATTGGTTTCTCATGCTATTGAAAGATTAAAAAAATACAAAATTTCTCAAATTCCAGTAATTGATACTACTGGTTTTGTTGGAAGTTTGGATGAGTCGGATTTATTTAGAAGCTATTTCGAAAATAAAGACATCGCAGATTTGCCTATTAAAGAGGTTATGGGAAAACCCTTTCCAATTGTTTTGGCTTCAGCATCAATAGATGAAGTTTCTAAATTAATTAATAAATACAATCAAGCAGTTTTAGTAGATTTAGGAAACGGAAAACATCATATCATTACAAAACACGATATTATTAGTTCTATTAAATAGAAAATCTAAATAAATTTTTTTAAAAACGGATAGCAATATGTTATCCGTTTTTTTTATATTTGTTTTTATATATAAGCCAAATTAAAAGTACACGCCATGCATGAAGAATTTCTCCATTATTTATGGGTAAATAAGAAACTACCATTTACCCAACTCAAAACACATCTTAACGAAAAATTAGAAATCAATCATTTTGGACAGTATTTGCAAAATGCTGGTCCTGATATTTTTAACGCTCAAATTTCTATCAATCAGCAAAAATGGGCTGGAAATATTGAAATTCATATAAAGTCTTCCGATTGGTACTTACACAATCACGAAAAAAATGCTAATTATGATAACGTAATTCTTCACGTGGTCTGGGAAAATGATACGCCTATTTTTAGAAAAGACAATTCTGAAATTCCAACTTTAGAATTAAAAAAGTATGTACCACTTTCTGAAATAAACAAGTATAAATCACTAATAACTTCCAAATCTTGGATAAATTGCGAAAATCAAATCGAAATAATTGATAATTTTATTTGGGAAAATTGGTTAGAAAGTTTGTTTTTAAATAGATTAGAAAGAAAATCTGAAATTATTGATAAACGATTAGTAGAAACAAATTCTAATTGGGAAGCTGTTTTTTTTGAAATGCTATCCAAAAACTTTGGTCTAAACACTAATGGTGATTGTTTTTTGCAAGCAGCCAAGTCTATTCCTTTTTCGATTGTTAGAAAAGAACGTTTTGATGTTGAAAATTTGGAAGCCTTGTTTTTTGGTAAATTGAATTTGTTAAATGAGCCAATAGAAGATAAATATCATATAAAATTAGCCTCAAAGTGGAACTATCTAAAAATAAAATATAATTTAGATTCAGAATATGGTTTGTATCCACAATTTTTTAAACTACGTCCTGACAATTTTCCAACAATACGTTTGTCGCAGTTGGCTGTTTTAATTAGTAAGAATCAAAACTTGTTTTCTCAACTGATTCAGGCTAATTCCTATTCTCAAATTAAGCAATTATTAAAATCCTCAACTTCAGACTATTGGAAAAGTCATTATAATTTTTCAAAAACAAGTAAAACAAAAAGTAAAGGTTTAACCAATCCATTTATCGATTTGATAATAATAAATACAGTAATTCCTATAAAATTTTGTTATGCTAAAAATCAAGGAAAATTAAATATTGAAGAGTTAATATGTCTTTTAGAAGAAATGCCAGCAGAAAAAAATGCAATTCTTAAAAAATTTTCCGATTTTAATATAAAAACAAAGAATGCTTTTCAATCGCAATCGTTATTAGAACTTAAAAACGAATATTGTAATAAAAATAAATGTCTTAACTGTGCTGTAGGTTTGCAATTGTTAAAAAACTAAGTATCTTTATACTTTAAAAGCTTACTTTTATATATGTACAACTTACTACACTTCTTCGAAAAAAATGGATTTTTTGTTGCGTCACGATTAGCGGACCGATTAGGTATGCGTGCCACCCAAGTACGTTTGTTTTTTGTATATATATCTTTTATTACGGTAGGATTAGGATTTGGTTTTTATTTAACATTGGCTTTTATTTTAAAGTTAAAAGATTTAATTTATACGAAAAGAAGTTCGGTTTTTGATTTATAATAATTAGCTATGTTACGATTTTCTAAAGGACATTATTTCGGAATTGCAATTTTGATTTGTTGTATCGGGTTGTTACAACTATTTATTTATTGGTATAATAACCAAAAGGACATAACGTCTTTCGAATTAACTCAAGAGGAGAAAAGCTGGCTTTTAGTTCAAAATGAGATTGATAGTATAAAAGAAGTAAATCAGGAAAATTCAAGTAAAATTTATCCCTTTAACCCAAATTTTATTTCAGATTATAAAGGGTACAAGTTAGGAATGACTGAAGCACAAATTGACAAGCTGCATCACTTTAGAAAGCAGAATAAATATGTAAATTCCAATTCTGAATTTCAAAGTCTTACAGGTGTTTCAAAGGAGTGGATGAAACAGTATGCAATATATTTTAAATTTCCAGATTGGGTAACAGAGGCACATACTAAAAAATATCAAGTGAAATTCGAAAATAAATTTCAAGAACTGGATAAAAAAGAATCTAAAATTATTGTGCAAGATTTAAATACAGCCAATCAAATAGAATTGGAAAAAGTATACATGATTGGTGATAAATTAGCGCTAAAAATAATATCGGAACGAGAAAAATTTGGAAATTTCGTTTCAATGGAACAATTAGGTTTTATTTGGGGAATTTCACCTGAAGCTATAGCTGATTTGAATAAAAAATTTCAAATTAAATCAACTGGAAATATTAAAAAGATAAATATTAACACTTCTACTATTAAAGAATTACAGCAATTCCCTTACTTTAATTACACTATAGCTAAGAATATCGTAACTTTTAGAAGTATGAATGGTGATTTTAAACGTAGTGAAGATTTAACAAATGTTAAGCAATTTCCACTTGAAAAATTAAAAATAATAGCCTTATATTTGGAATTCTAAAAACAAACCAATAAAATCTAATTAATGAATTCATTATATTTTACAGAAGAACACGAATTATTTAGAAAAAGTTTACAAGATTTTTTGCAAAAAGAAGTAGTGCCTCATATTGAAAAATGGGAAAAAACAGGTACGATTGAACGCTTTATTTGGAAAAAATTCGGTGAAATGGGCTTTTTTGGAATTAATTATCCAGAAGCATATGGTGGATTAAACTTAGATTTGTTTTATACCGTTGTGTTTTTAGAAGAACTTCAAAAAATTAAATCTTCTGGTTTTGCTGCTGCTATGTGGGCACACGCTTATTTGGCAATGACGCATTTAAACGCAGAAGGAAGTGAAGCTATTAAACAAAATTATTTAGCGCCAAGTATATTAGGTGAAAAAATAGGTGCACTTTGCGTAACCGAACCTTTTGGTGGAAGTGATGTGGCAGGAATGCGTACAACTGCTGTAAAGCAAGGCAATAAATTTATTATTAATGGTTCGAAAACATTTATTACAAATGGTGTGTATGCGGATTATTATATAGTAGCTGCAAAAACAAATCCAGAACTTGGAAATAAAGGAATTAGTATTTTTTTAGTAGATACCAATTTAAAAGGAATTTCTGCAACCAAACTTGATAAATTAGGTTGGAGAGCATCAGATACTGCTGAAATTGCATTTGATAATGTAGAAATTCCAGCAGAAAATTTGATGGGAGAAGAAGGAAAAGGATTTCCATATATTATGCAGCATTTTGCATTTGAAAGATTAATAATGGCTGTTAACGCTCACGCTCGAGCGGAATATGCTATTGATTATACTATAGAATACATGTCGCAACGCGAAGCATTTGGAAGTAAAATTAATAGATTTCAAGCGCTACGTCATACAATGGTGGAACATGCTACCGAAGTAGAACACTGTAAAATCTTCAATTATGCAGCGGTGGCTAGATTAAATAATGGTGAATACGTTGTAAAAGAAGCTACAATGGCAAAATTGAAATCTACAAAAGTAGCCGATTTGGCTATTTATGATTGCTTACAAATGCTTGGTGGATATGGCTATATGGAAGAATATCCATTAGCGCGTTTATTACGAGACAGTCGTTTAGGACCAATTGGTGGAGGAACTTCAGAAATTTTGAAAGAGATTTTATCAAAAATGATTATTGATAATCAAAATTATAAACCAGCAGTTAAATAGTTGTTTTAAAAATAATTTTCAATTCGTAATTCATAATTCATAATTTTTATTTAAGTTTGCACCCTTAACGAGAGGAGGTGTCAATATTATGTTAATTATACCAATTAAAGACGGAGAAAATATCGATAGAGCATTAAAGCGCTATAAAAGAAAATTTGATAAAACAGGAACTGTTCGTCAGTTACGTGCACGTCAAGCTTTCATTAAGCCTTCTGTGACAAACAGAATTAAAATTCAAAAAGCGGCTTACATCCAAAACATGAGAGATAACTTAGAAAGTTAATCCATCATTTTTTGATTAAATACTTTAACCGTTAGATTATAAATTATAAATTTGTATCTAACGGTTTTTTTATGCGTAATAATTTACAGTCCCATCTAGAATATCTTGAAAAGGAAAAAAAGTATTCCCCACTTACTGTGAATGCCTATCAAAAAGATATTTTATCCTTTCAATTGTTTCTAAATAAAAATCATGATGGATGTTCTTTAGAAGAAGTGAATTATCCCTTAATTCGAAGTTGGATTGTTGCATTGTCCGATGCAAAAATTACGGCTTCTTCAATAAATAGAAAAATGGCTTCCTTAAAATCGTTTTACAAATTTCTATTAAAAACGAAACAAATTGACAGTAATCCTTTTGTAAAACACAAATCGTTAAAAACACCCAAACAAGTTCAGATTCCTTTTTCTGAGAAAGAAATTAATACCTTATTTGAATTGCATTTTTTAGAGACCGATTTTGATAGTATACGAAATAGATTGGTAGTTGAGTTATTATACGCAACTGGAATGCGAAGAGCTGAATTAATCTATTTAGACATACATGCGATAGATTTTTACGCCAATACAATTAAGGTTTTAGGAAAACGAAATAAAGAAAGAATTATACCTTTATTAGCTTCTACGTCAGCTGTAATAAAATTATATTTAACAAAACGTAAAGAGCTTCCAATTATTCATGCTCCCGAAAAGTTAATTTTATCTAAAAAAGGAAATAAAATAAGCGAAACATTTGTGTATCGATTAATAAATGATTACTTTAGTACTATATCTGAAAAGGTAAAAAGAAGCCCACACGTTCTTAGGCATTCGTTTGCAACACATTTGTTAAATAACGGTGCAGATTTAAATTCAGTTAAAGAGTTGCTTGGCCATGCTAGTTTGTCGTCTACTCAGATTTACACACATAGTAGTTTGTCAGAGTTAAAAAAAGTATACAGTAATGCACACCCAAGAAACAAGTAATGTTTAATTAAATACCTATAATTAGTATGAAAGTGAATGTACATGCAGTTAATTTTAATATCGACAGAAAATTAGTTGATTTTATTGATGAAAGAATGACTAAACTAGAAAAATATTACGATAAGGTAATTTCTTCAGATGCGTTTTTAAAAGTAGAAAATATTAGCGAAAAAGAAAACAAAACAGTGGAGTTAAAAGTGTTAGTTCCTGGTGATGATTTTATTGTAACGAAACACAGTAAAAGTTTTGAAGAAGCAGCTGATTTAGCAGTTGAATCTTTAGAGCGATTACTAGTAAAGAGAAAAGAAAAATTACGAGCGCATAGTTAATTGAAAAAAAGATTTAAAAAAGTTTTGATTAATAAATAAATTACATACATTTGCAGTCCGTTAGAAATAGCGGACTTTTT
>CAZQGY010000026.1:0-36332 GCA_964593435.1 uncultured Flavobacterium sp.
TGGCAAGATTGCGAATTTTGTGGTAAACTCACGTTTATTTCTCGCAAGAAATTTTATCTTTGATAGAAAATAATCAGTTCCGAAGTTCGCAACCTCGCCAAGCGCCGGAACGTTAGAAATGAAATAAAGCAACTTTTTAAGAAAAAAGAATCAACTAAAATTATGAAAATAAAAATTTTAGCGTTTTTAGTGATAATATTATTAGTAATTTCTTGTTCGAAGAATGAAGATGTTACTTCAAGTAATTTGTTAATAGGTACTTGGAAACTAACTGAAATATTAGCAGATCCTGGAGATGGCAGTGGAGTATTTAACTCAGTTAATAGCAATAAAAATTTGATATTTAGTAATGGTGGAAACCTAAGCTCAAACGGAACAATTTGTGATATGTCAATTGAAACCAATCAAAGTTCAACTGGAACATATTCAGAAGCTAATACTACAATTAATTCAACTAGTTGCCCAAATAATACAATAAAATATGAATTAAATGGAAACACATTAATTTTAATTTATCCATATATTGAATTATGTAAAGCAAAATATATCCGAGTACAATAACAAAAATACTTCTGCTAATAGCGGTTTGCAAAAATGGCGGGTTTTGGCTTCCTTTATTCGCCACTTCTTAAATACCCGTTACGTTGAAAAAAAATCGCGAGAAAATCTGAAAACATAGAACATTTTTAAAATTTAAATAATTAATCCTTTGCTTAATTCACTATATATTTATTTACAAAACTCAGCGCCAATAGACGAAGAATTCAATCTATTTTTGTTTGCAATACTTATTCTAGGAATAATATTTATGTGCATTAGTGTACTAATTGCACTTTTAATAGCACTAGTATGCCTATTTGCTATTTTCGGTTTTATTTTAGTCGGCGCGCTGTCAACTTCAATAATTGTCGGAATAAATAAAAAATCATTTACAAAAGGATTTAAAACATTTGTAACCGTATTTTCAACTTTTGCATTTGGAATAATTGGAATTGGTTCATTTTGGTTTTTAAATAAATGGCTTAATTGGTGGAGCGAAACAAAAGCAATAACTATAGGTTTAAGTATCGGTCTCATAGGTGGATTAATTACTGGACTTATAATAGCATTTATAATTAAAAAATTGTCTACTTTTATAAAAGCCAAATTGGAAAGAAAAGCGCCATCTGCTAACGCTTACTAAAACTCATAGCTAGTTTTCTGTTTAATTGTTGGTTTACTTTTCATGAGTTCACTCGGGCGGTTATAGAAAAAGTTTTCCATAAACTGCCACGAGCTCAAGCAAGGAAACGTTATGTGTTACTTTAAATTGTAAAATTAATACTATGAAAATAAAAAAAATTTTATTGATTGCTTTATTTTTTCACATCTATAGTGAGTCTTTTTCTCAAATTTTGAGCACAGAAGAAAAGAAGTTATATGAAATGATAATGGAATACCGAAAAGAAAAAGGTTTACCTAATATTAAACTTTCTATCTCTTTGACTTATGTTGCACAAACCCACGTAAAAGATTTGCAAAAGAACAGATTGTTTAACAGCACATGCAACATGCATAGTTGGTCAAATAATGGCACTTGGACACCTTGTTGTTACACAGATGATAATTTAATAGCTTCTTGTATGTGGGACAAACCCCGAGAACTTACAAACTACCAAGGAAATGGATTTGAGATTTCTTATGGCTTACAAGGAGCATCTGTTACCGCAGATAATGCTTTAGAAGGTTGGAAAAAAAGTTCTGGACACAATGCGGTAATTGTTAATGAAGGGATTTGGTCCGACAGTAATTGGAAGGCTATTGGGATAGGTATAAGTAAAGGATATGCGGTAGTTTGGTTTGGAAAAGAATACGATAATTATTAAAATCAATCCAAAATAAAGAGTTCGGATAGTAAAAAGTTTACCGTTTTAAAAACCCACTAAAGCAAAGCTCAAAACTAAAAATGAAATTATGGAAAAAGAAATTTATTACTTTTCTGTTTTGGAATCTTTATATTTATAGTTGGAGTAATCTTAAATGTCTTAATGTTAGTTGAAAATGCCTGGCCAACTTGTATTTATGGCGTTTTTGTATTATCGAAATTTTACAAGTTTTAATTGCCAAATCGGTAACAAAATCTCTAATTTTTTGGCAACTATTTTGAACAGTTATATCTTTTTTGCTTATATGTATTTATTTTCATTTCATTGAAGGTTATTAGCCATTAAGATTATATAATACTTAAGAAAGTAACTCAAAAAACCGCCTCACACTACCTTAAAAAATCTTATTAAGTATTACCAAAAAACTGGTACGTAAATTAATTATAATTTTTTATTATATTTGATAAACAAAACACATTAAGTATCATGGCACAAATAAATCCCTACATCAACTTCAACGGAAATGCAGAAGAAGCATTCCTTTTTTATAAATCTGTATTTGGCGGAGCATTTGCACAAGTAACGCGTTTCAAAGAAATGGAAAGTGCTGAATTTCCCATTCCAGAAAGCGAGGCAAACAAAATTATGCACATTACACTTCCCATTGGACAAAATATACTAATGGGAAATGATGTTCCTGAATTTATGGGAAAAGTAAATGAAAATGAAAACAGAAGTAAAATTGCTATTAGTACAGAAAGTAAAGAAGAAGCAGACAACTTGTTCAACGGACTTTCAGCTGGTGGTACTGTAGAATTTCCTATATCGGATAGTCCTTGGGGTTCCTATTTTGGAATGTTTAGAGACAAATATGGCATTGAATGGACAGTAGATTATGATGCCAAACATAATAAATAACTTTAAAAAAGCATAAAAAAAGGGTTTTCAACTAATTTAAAAACCCTTTTTCTTTATCCTAAAATCTGACTGGCGTGTGCTTTGGTTTTCACATCTGAAATGATGTTGGTTATAATACCATTTTCGTCAATTATAAACGTGGTTCTATGAATACCGTCATACTCTTTTCCCATAAACTTTTTAGGTCCCCAAACACCAAAGGCTTCAATCACAGATTTGTCTTCATCTGCCAATAAAGAAAATGGGAAACTATATTTTTCTTCAAATTTCTTTTGTGCTTTTGCACTATCGGCACTCACGCCTAACAATTCGTAATTATTGGCTTGAAAGCGCTCATAATTGTCTCGTAAATCACAAGCTTCCGCAGTGCAACCCGGCGTATTCGCTTTTGGATAAAAGAATACCACTAGTTTTTTTCCTTTATAATCTGTTAAGGTATGTTTCTTTTCATTTTGGTCTGTTCCTGAGAAACTTGGGGCTTTATCGCCTACTTTTAAATGTGTCATATTTTTGGGTGTTGGGTTTAAGGTTTAGGGTTTGTGGTTTATTGTTTAGGAAATTTGTTATTTGGGTTTTGGAATTTGTTATTGCTATTGATTTTTGCTATTGCTATTGCTATTGATTAACTTTACCACTTCAAATATACAAAAATGACTAAAAAAGAGCGTGCAACATTTGTTATAAATACGTTAAACGATTTGTATCCTGAAATTCCGATTCCTTTAGACCATAAAGATCCGTATACCTTACTGATAGCTGTTTTACTATCGGCGCAATGTACAGATGTTCGTGTCAATCAGATTACACCCTTGTTATTTGCCAAAGCAGATAATCCATACGATATGATAAAAATGAGTGTGGAAGAAATTAAGGAAATCATACGTCCTTGCGGATTATCTCCAATGAAATCAAAAGGCATTCATGGTTTATCGCACATCTTAATAGAAAAATACAACGGCGAAGTACCTCAAAGTTTTGAAGCGTTAGAGGCTTTGCCGGCAGTAGGACATAAAACCGCTAGCGTAGTAATGAGTCAGGCATTTGGAGTGCCCGCATTTCCAGTAGATACCCATATTCACCGATTATTATACCGTTGGAATTTAACTTCTGGTAAAAATGTAGTGCAAACAGAAAAAGATGCCAAAGCCATTTTCCTAAAAGAAACTTGGAACGATTTGCACTTACAAATTATTTGGTACGGACGAGAATATTCACCTGCAAGAGGTTGGGATTTAGAAAAAGATATCATTACTAAAACAATTGGACGAAAAACGGTTTTAAAAGACTACCATAAAAAAAATGCTTCGAAATAGTTTCCGAAGCATTTTTAATCAATTTACAATGTTTTCAAAAGTATGTGTACCTACTTTTACTATTTTCATTGCCTGCGAATAACTCAATATAAAACTAACTGCACTTTTACTGGGTTTCATTTCTTTAATTGATTGTCTTTTTTTAGCGTAAAGTTTTCCCATATACGAACTTAAATGTTTATTTATAGGATAACGCAAGAACACAATATATTATTGTATGAATTGTTTAATTCGTTAAAATAATATTATTTTTTTCTACGATTTTTCTCATATTAATTACAGCATACCGCATTCTACCTAAAGCAGTATTGATGCTCACACCTGTAATTTCAGAAATTTCTTTAAAACTCAAATCTTCGTAAAAACGCATTTTTATAACTTCTTTTTGATCTTCCGGTAATTGTTGTAAGATTTTTCTAATATCTAAGAAAACTTGGTCTTCAATAAGTTGGTTTTCTATAGACAAACTAGAATCGGTCATAAAATCAAAAATACTATATTCGTCGGTTTCACGCTGATACGGCATTTTTTTATTATGTCTGAAGTAGTCAATAACTAAATTAGAAGCGATACGTATTACCCAAGGCAAAAATTTTCCTTCTTCATTATACCCTTTGGTGCGTAACGTTTTAATTACTTTAATAAATGTATCTTGAAAGATATCATCGCAAACTGAACGGTCTGGAATTTTAGAATAAATAAATCCAAAAATTTTAGACTGGTGTCTTTCTATTAAAATTTGTAAAGCTGTTTCGTCTCCACCAATGTAATTTTGCAATAAAATTGCGTCAGGAGTTTGTACGTTATTTGCCATAAATATACTTTTTAGATTTGGAACTAAAATTTTTTAAAAAAGTATTTTTATATTATAAGCAAATAGGTTTTAGGATTAATTAGTAGCAAATATAATGTTAAATATTTCTAAATACCAAATAATCACTAAAAAATTAACATTTTTAATGTGCTAAAATCAAATAAAATATATCAATAAAAGAAGTAAAATACTGATTTTATTGATATACCTTAATATAATCTAAAATGAATTTTTGTGGTAAATTGTAAGCATCAATTGTTGGTCCTCCGAAATTTCCGCCTATTGCCACATTAATAATAAAATAAAAAGGTTGATTATACGGCCAAGTATTCTCATCTTTTACTTCAGGTTGAAAGGTATATACTAGAATATCATCAACGAAAAAAGCTATTTTATCTTTCGTCCAATCAATCGCATACGTATGAAATCCGTCTTCTATAGTTGGAATTGTTGTTTTCTTTGTATTAATAGTATTTCCGTGACTGGCTTGTGTATGTAATGAAGTGAAAACAATATCGGGTTGTTTGCCTACATATTCTAAAATATCAATTTCACCACATTTAGGCCACCCCACTGTAGAAATATTTTGACCAAGCATCCAAAAAGCTGGCCATAAACCTGTACCAACAGGTAATTTTGCCCGAGTTTCTATGCGTCCGTATTGAAATACTTTTTTATTTTGGGTTGTAATTCTTGTAGAAGTGTAGGTTTCGCCTTCTTTTTTAGCTTCAATAATTAGAAAACCATCTTTTAGTTCGTGATTTTTATTTGTATAAATTTGGGCTTCATTATTTCCCCAACCACATAAATTTGGGCAACCATTACCCAGCTCGAAATTCCAAATAGCCAAATCGAGTGTTGTCGCGTTAAAATTTTCTTCCCACACCAATTTTCTTTTATCGTCTTGTGAAAATGAAAGATAACTTACTAAAAATAAAACAAAAAATAATCGCATGTTAATTGGTTTTTATAAATTCAAAATTAGCCTCAATTGTTTTGTCTGAGCTTCCTCCTACAAATACTTTAAAATCTCCTGCTTCGGTTTCCCATTTATTGTTAGCTGTATAAAAGGCAAGCATTTCTTCAGTAATTGTAAAAGTAATTGTTTTGGTTTCATTAGGTTGTAAGGATACCATTTCAAATCCTTTTAATTCTTTAACAGGTCGAGTTGTACTGCCAATTATGTCTCTAATATACAATTGCACTACTTCTTTTCCAGCTACAGTACTATTGTTTTTTAAAGACACCGTAACGTTTATATTTCCACCTTGAGGTAATGTAGGAGCACTTAATTTTAAATCTGAATACTCAAATTTAGAATAACTTAATCCGTGACCAAAAGCATACAGTGGTGTATTTTTTTCATCAGAATAATGCGACCAAAATACACTTTCTGGTTCGTTCATTGTAGGGCGTCCAGTATTTTTATAATTATAATAAATAGGTACTTGCGCTACATTTCTTGGAAATGTCATAGGTAATTTTCCACTAGGGTTGTAATCGCCATATAATACTTGAGCGATAGCATTTCCGCTTTCTGTACCCAAATGCCAAGCTTCTACAATAGCAGAAATGTTTTCAGCAGCCCACGGAATAGCTAATGGACGACCGTTATTTAAAACCAAAACAATGTTTTTATTTACTTTATAAATGGTTTCTAATAATTCTTGTTGTACACCAGGCAAACCAAGATCTGTTCTACTTCTTCCTTCACCCGTTTGCAACCCGTGTTCTCCTAAAACCATCACAACAACATCAGCTTTTTTGGCTACTTCGATTGCTTCAGCAAACCCTGATGTATCAGTAGTATTAATATTTGTTTCCCACACAAATTGGGTTCTTCCTTTTGTAAGATCTGCACCTTTAACATACGTTAATTGGTTGTTTTTGTATTGCTGCATGCCTTCTAATACTGAAATAGCCGTGTTGTCTTGTGCTGCAATACGCCAACTTCCTAAAGGGCTAGTTTTATCTGTTGCTAAAGCACCAATTAAGGCAATTTTTTTACCTGATTGTGCTAAAGGCAATAGGTTGTTTTCGTTTTTTAATAAAACAATTGACTTTTTGGCTACATCTAAAACAGCATCATGAAATTCTTGTTTTCCTACTGTTGCTTTTTCATGCGCTTCATCGCAATATTTATATGGATTGTCAAATAAACCCAATTCGAATTTTACTTTAAGAATTCGTCTTGCGGCATCATTTATTAGACTCTCACTTACCTTTCCTTCTTTTACTAAAGCACTCAAATGTTCCACATACGCATACGATTCCATATCCATATCTGAACCTGCTTGAATGGCAATTTCTGCAGCGTGTTTACTGTTTTTGGCATAACCATGTGGAATCATTTCAATTATTGAACCCCAATCTGAAACTACAAATCCATCAAAATTCCAATTTTTTTTAAGGATATCTCTTTGAAGTAGTTTACTACCCGTTGCAGGCACACCATTTAATTCATTGAAAGAATTCATAAATGTTTTTACACCTGCATCAACCGACGCTTTAAAAGGTGGTAAAATTACATTATGAAGCACCTCATCACTAACCATTACTGTATTGTAATCTCTTCCGGATTCTGCAAAGGCATAACCCGCAAAGTGTTTGGCACAAGCCAAAATATTTTTATTTGAAGATAAATCACCTTGGAATCCGTTTACTCTAGCAGCAGCAATTTTACTACCTAAAAACGTATCTTCACCAGCACCTTCCATAACTCTACCCCATCTGGCATCTCTTGAAACATCCACCATTGGTGCAAATGTCCAGTTTATTCCTTCAGCTGCAGCTTCTTCTGCTCCTACTTGGGCTGATTTTTTAATAGCATCTAAATCCCAACTTGCCGCTTCCGCTAATGGAATAGGACTTATTGTTTTGTGTCCATGAATAACATCGAAACCAAATAATAAAGGAATTCCTAAACGCGTTTGTTCCACAGCGATTTTTTGAATCGCATATACATCTTTTACCCCTTTTACATTTAACATGGAACCTACTAATCCATTTTTTAAATCGTTGTATTTTTTGGCAGCCTGTCCTTCTTTTGGAGCGGGTCCTGTTATTTCCCAAAAACCGTTATACTGATTTAATTGTCCAATTTTTTCATCTAACGTCATGATACTCAAAAGGGAATCTACTTTTTGATCTAACATTTTTGTTTTAGCAGAAAAGCTACTCTTCTTAGGAGTAGCGCAACTGATAAATAATACACTGGCAATTAGGTAAAATTTTATTGATTTAAAATCCATTGTTAAATTTAATGAGATAAAAAATGAATAACAAGAAGATGTAAATGCATCATCTTCTTGTTATTACTTAGTTTTATAAATATTATTGATATACTCTAACGTAATCTACTTCCATTGCTGATTGAGAAAACGCTGGGTCTATTGTGCCTCCAAAGTTACCTCCCATAGCCACATTAAGTATCAAGAAGAAGTTAGCATTAAATGGTAAAGAACCTGAATTGGCTACCGTATGGAACAATACATTATCTACATATATTTTTATAGAATTAGGCGACCAAACTGCTTTATAAACATGAAATTGAGAAGAAGCGCCTGCAATCATAGTTGTATTAGTATTAGCATTTCCTCCAAAATTTCCAGGATAATGTAATGAACCATGAATTTTATTTGGTTCATTTCCTTTATGTTCCATAATATCAATTTCTCCACATGCTGGCCAAGTATTGGTTGCATAATTTTCACCTAACATCCAAATAGCAGGCCATGTTCCTCCCCCTACAGGAAGTTTTGCTCTTACCTCAACTTTTCCATATTTAAATTCGAATTTATTTTCAGATTTTAAACGTGCTGAAGTATAGTTAGAACCACTTAAATTTTGTGCTTTTGCTGTAATTTTTAAGTTACCGCCTTCTACAATAACATTATTTGAACTATTTGTGTAGTATTGCGCTTCGCCGTTACCCCATCCGCCAGCGCCAATATCATATCCCCATTTGGCAGTATCAGGTGCACCGTCTGTATTAAACTCATCTGACCATACTAAGTTTGTATAATCTGTAATTGGATCTTGAACCGGTTGTATAGTAGTAAACGTATGGTACCAAGCTAATGCTGGATTTCCACCCATTACCGCTCTTACAACCATTCTGTTATTAGTAATAGACATAATTTCATAAGAACTTTGTCCGATATAGTAACCCATAAATCCTCCATCAGAGATATTTAACATCGTACCACGCGTTTGATTCGGAATATTATTACCAACTACTAATGATTCAGAAGGCGATAAAGTAACCGTTTTTAAACCAGAAGTATCGTAAGAATAACATCCATCACTTGACGATGTAGCCCCTACTACACTATTAAAATCTTTATTAAAGAACGTGCTTCCACCATTATCTAAAAGGAATTTTAATTGACCACCTACTAATGAAAAATGCAATACATTTTCATATAGACAGCTACTATCTGGACTTCCAGCTTTTTCCCAAGGTGCCGCTTGATACCAATGTGGATAATAATTTTGAGTTGCGTCTGTACTATTTGGACCAACGCCTAAGTGCCCAGGCTCTGAAGCAGACCAATACCAACTTTTTTGAGATCCTCCAGTTAAAAACTGAACGGCTTCTGCATCTGTAAAATCACTTCTTACTTGTAACGTTAAAGTTGTTGTAGTACTTACACCACCTTTACCAGAAGCGGTTACCGTAATGGTATATTCGTTGGTTCCTGGTTGTGTAAAACGTTTCTGTAATTGTCCAGAAGGAGCATTTGCAGTAGTTCCATCACTAAATACATATTTATAAGAAATAGCATTTGTAGCTGTTGCTACAAAATTAACCACACCTGAACCATCACCGTTTGGATTAGCAGTGCTAACACCTTCAATATTTGCTTGAACGGTTAAATTTGTGGGTGCTGATAAATCACCAAACACATTATCTTCTTCTTGGCAGCTAAAAACTAAAAGTAGTGATAGCGTAACTAATATATTGTTTACAATTGTTTTCATGTTTGATTATTTTTAATTAGATAATTTAATGTCATCAAAATAATAAGTAGCTCCATTTCCTGCATTTCCGAAATCGAAAAATACCACTACTCTTTGATAATTATTAGCATTATTTATACCTGTGAAATTAAATGTTAATTCTTCCCAACCATTTGCTACTGTAGTAGTCGCATCTAATTCAGTATTAATTGCAGTTCCATTAGCTAAGTTTTCTAATTTTAATTTTACTACAGCACCTGCTTGTGGCGACCATACTTTCATTTTAATTTTTTGCATTGTAGCAAAATTAATTGGGTTACTTAGTTCGATAAAAGAACCTCCCCAAGTTTGTGCACCACTAGCTTTTACATATTTACCAACTTTAGTAGAAGTATTAATACCTGAAACATTTGGATTAGTTACAACTTCTGTTGACGCACCACCAAAGTTTGTAAATGAATACGTTAATGTAGTAGATTGAAACGTTAATGGTAAAACCAAACTTTCTGCACCAGTAGTAAGTTCTACATCGTCAAAATAATAATTTAGTCCAGTACCTGCGTTCCCAAAGTTGAAAAACAAGACTACTCTTTGATAGTTATTCGCATTATTAATACCTGTGAAATCAAAAACTAAATCTTCCCAAGCATTAGCAGTTGTGTTTGTAACATCTACTTCAGTATTAATGTTTGGATTGGCTAAATTTTCCAACTTCATTTTAACCGTAATACCAGATTGTGGTGACCATGCTTTAATTTTAATTTTTTGCATTGTAGCAAAATTTATTGGGCTACCTAATTCAATAAATGAACCTGCCCATACTTCTGAACCTGCACTTTTTGTTAGTTTTGCCACTTTTGCGCTTCCATTTCCCGCACTAACGTTTGGATTATTTACTACAGTTGTATTTGCACCGCCAAAGTTGGTAAACGCATAATTTAATGTAGTCGATTCAAAATTAATTGGCATTAAAACTGGGTTTGAAATAGTAACGTTTTGTTGATACTCCGTTGTAGCAGCACCTCCACTTAAAGCTACCACTCTAACAGTAAATGTACCAACTGAAGTATAAGCATGTGTTACGGTTTGACCTTCCATAAAATCTTGAGGTACTTGATTTGGATCTTCACCCCAATATACTTGAAAGAACGTTTCTAAATTTGCAGTTGCTTGAGCTGTAATAGCCATATTGTTTCCAACAACTGGACTAATTATAACATTTAAATTAGTAGGCGCTACAAAGGAAACTGTAAGTGGTTGAATGGCTTCTGTTTTTTGTCCGTCAATAGCCATTGCTACAATACGAACTGGAAAATTACCTTCCCCGTATACATGATCAACAGAACTTCCTGGGCTTACAAAAGCAGGAGCAGTAGTTCCATCACCAAAATAAATTTCATATTGCGTTACACCTTCTCCTTTTGGAATAATAGTAACTTTTCCTGAATTATCTTGTTTAATTGTCATTAATGCAGATATATTAGTTGGCGCTTTTACTCCTTCTAAATCTGTACTGCTTTCATCAAGTGTACAACCAACAAAAAAGGTTACTACAAATAAGCTTACTATTAATTTTATATTTTTCATATCTATTGAATTTTAGTAGTTAGGGTTTTGTTGCCAATTTCCGTTTGAAAACTGAATTTCTTCTAATGGAACTGGAAATAATTCGTGCTTTCCAGGTACAAAACCAGTAATTGAAGTTGCCGCTTTGTTGGTTCTAACTAAATCGAAGAAACGGTGGCCTTCACCCATTAATTCTAATTTTCTTTCTGCCCAAATAAAATCTGTTAATGCCGCTCCAGAAGCAGAAATATCATGATTGGTATCACCAAACGCTCTTCTTCTAACTAAGTTTAAGTACGTTCTAGCTTTAACATCATTACCGCTTCTATTAAACGCTTCAGCAGCCATTAGCAACACATCTGCATAACGAATTGCTCTATAATTATTTGGATTGGTTAAGTTTTGGTCACCAATATTTGTATCGCCTTTACGTGCTAAATATTTTCTATTAAAAAACCCAGTATGCTTGTAACCTTCACCATAAGAAGCGCTGTTTGCTGCCGCCCAAGTAACTATATTTAAAATGGCAACATCACGTCTGTTATCGCCAACTTCGTAGGCATCATAAGAGGCTTGCGTAGGTACATTAAAACTATATCCACCGTCAAAAAATGGTCCGCTATAGTTTCTAATTCCGTTAAAACCTACAGCCACATTTCCTTTACTACATTGTAAACAATCAAAACTAGCACCTTGAGCATCAGTATATTGAATTTCAAAAACAGATTCTGAATTGTTTTCATTGTTATTTTCGAAAATGGTATTGTAATTGTTAACTAAAGTATATGAATTACTAGTTATTACCTGATCTAAAACTGCTGCAGCTTGAGAAAATTTATTTTGGTATAAATACGTTTTTCCCAAAAGTGCTTGTGCTGCACCTTTAGTTACTCTACCTACTTGAGGAGCAGTTGGGCTTAAATTATCTACAGCAAAAAGTAAATCGGCCTCAATAGCTGCATAAGAATCTGCGATGGAAGAACGTGGTATTGTTTTTTCATCATCTAATTCGAATCTTTGGTCGCCTTTTAAAGGAATCCCTCCAAAAAACTTAACCAATTCAAATCTGAAATAAGCACGTAAAAAACGTGTTTCTGCAATGATTTGATTTTTTCCAGTAAAATCAGTTTTATCTTTAAATTCTAAGATATAATTACAACGTTGTACGCCTGCTGAAGTCCAGTTCCACACATCTTTTAAGTTTCCATTAACAGGCGTGTGAGTCATTTCATCAATTTGTTGAATTCCTAACACATCTGTAGCACTTTCACCTCCAGAAAGCGTATTATCTGAAGCGATTTCTCCTAACATTACGTTAATGTATGTAGAATTTAACATTTCATATGCACCAATTAATGCATTATTATAATCTTGTTCTGAATTGAAATAATTTTCAGAATCAATTGTGTACGGAGGATTTTCGTTGATAAAATCTTCTGAACATGAAACTGTAATGGCTACAATTCCAGACAAGAATAAAACGGGTAGTAAAATATATTTTTTCATTTTAAAAATTTTAAAAATTAACATTAAATCCAAATGAATAGGTTCTTGGAGTTGGATAAAAACCATAATCAATTCCACCTGAAATAGGATTACCAGTATTCGCAGCTGGATCGAATCCTCTGTATTTTGAGAAGGTTAACAGATTATTTGCAGCAGCATAGAATCTCACTTTTGAAATTCCTGCTTTTGCTACCACTTTAGAAGGTAACGTATATCCAATTTGAACATTTTGAATTCTTAAGAAAGAAGCATCTTCTACAAAATAACTAGAAAATAAGTTGTTGTTAGTAGCTCCTGTTGTAACTCTTGGCACGGTATTACTTGTTCCTTCACCTGTCCAACGGTCTAAAACATAATCTAATTTATTCAATCTATTTTCTGTTCTTTCATAATTTCTGATTAAATCATTTCCTATAGATGCATACGCATAAGCAATGAAATCAATGTTTTTGTAATTTAGGTTTACATTAAATCCTAAAGTAAAATCTGCAATTGGTTTTCCAATATAAGTTCTATCTTTAAAATCAATTGCTCCATCGCCGTTAACATCTTTATAACGAATATCTCCAGGAGAAGTTGCAGAACCTAAACCAATTTGAGATGGATGAGCGTTAATTTCCGCTTGATTTTGAAAAATACCATCTGCTTGTAAACCATAGAAAACACCCATTGGTTGTCCTACTTCCATTCTTGTAGGTGCTAATTGTCCAATTCCGAAAGAACCTGATTCAATGTATCCTGTAGAATTTTTTACTTCTAAAACTTCATTATTAATAGTAGTAGCATTAAAACCTAAACTATATTTAATTTTATTCGTATCATTTTTATAATTTAATGAGAACTCAAAACCTTTATTCCTAACCTTTCCTGCATTCACAGTTGGCGAACCAGAACCTGGCGCATATCCACCATTAATACCTGAAATTGGCACACCGCCAACTAACAAGTCCGTTCTAGTATCATTAAAATAATCTGCAGTAATATCAATTTTGTTATTCAACATTCTTACATCTAAACCTAAATCTAACTTGGTATCTGTTTCCCATTTAATTTTAGTATTAGGAATCTTACCCGTAGCCACACCATTAGTTAAAGTATTGTCTATTACATAAGATGAATTTACAAGCAATGATCTGAAATCACTATTACCTGCCACGTCATTACCTAATGTACCATAACTACCTCTAAGTTTTAAGAAGTTAACAAATCCATCTTTCTTAAAAAAGTCTTCTTGAGAAACAATCCAACCTCCTAAAATAGATTTAAAAACTGCTACACTGTTTTTAGTAGGAAAACGACTTGATTGATCGCGTCTTACAATAAATGATAAAAGGTATTTTTCCTTGAAATCATAATCTAAAGTAGCAAATAATGAAGGGCGTTTGTATGGAGAAGATTTATAAGAGCCTGAAGTAATTACACCTTCTGGTGGTGTACCATTCGCTAATTGGATGTCCGCATATTCCCAAGAGTTATATGGCACATCAAAACCAGTCCCGTATAATCCTTCACTTTTTTCTTCAAATAAAGTTCCTCCAGTTGTTAATTTTAATTTATGGTTATCAAAAAGAACTTTTTCATATTCAGCAAATAAATCAAAAGTATAATCGCTAAATCGAATCGCATTTTGAGAAACGCTATTTCTAGCCACGTTAAATACTTTAGTACCACCGTAAGATATTTTCTTACTAAATGATTTACCTACAGAATTAGCTGAGTTAAAACCATATCGAGAGGTAATTTTTAAATCTTTAATAGGTTTATAAGTTAAAATAAAGTTACCATTAATTTTCTTTTGATTGTAACTGTTATAAGTGTTTGCAATTTGAGCCAATGGGTTAATTACTTCATTTCCAAAACCCGCAGTTGCAGGAACTAAAGTATAATCACCATTTGCATCATATGGTGAAAGTGTTGAAGGCGTATTAATCGCATTGAATAATACTGAACCTAATCCATTTTCATTTAAACCTTGTCTGTTGTAATCCGTATAATATAAATTTGTAGATAAATTAATTTTATCCGTTAAATCGACACCAAAAGAAAATCTAGCATTACTTCTATCAAATCCAGATTTATCTAATCCAATAATACCATCTTGTTTAATTTTAGAAGCGCTGAACGTATACACCATTTTTTCTGAACCACCAGAAACAGCAAAATCATGATTTACAATTTTGGCTTTGTCAAAAACTTCATTTTGCCAATTTGTTCCTAAACCTAAACTGGAAACATTCGGGTAAGGAATCGTTTGTCCACCATTGGCAAAACTTTCATTTAAAAGCAATGCATATTCAGTAGCATTTAATAAATTTAACTTTCTAGTCGTTTCTTGTTGTCCAAAATAAGCATTATAAGATACTTTTGTTTTAGCATTTTTCTTTCCTTGTTTTGTAGTTACTAAAACCACTCCATTTGCTCCTTTAGCTCCATAAACCGAAGCTTGTGCATCTTTAAGAACTGTAATACTTTCTATATCAGAAGGATTCAATAAATTAATATCTCCTTGATATCCATCTATTAAATACATCGGTTCACTGTTAGTATTAGAAGAAATACCTCTAATTCTTATATTTAAACCAGATCCAGGCGCACCAGAACCAGTTGTAACGACTACTCCTGAAACAGTACCTTGAAGGGCTTGAGCCGCTTGAATAGGTTTTAGTTGTTCGATGGTTTTACTTGACACATAAGAAATTGCTCCTGTTACATCTTTTCTCTTTTTTGCAGAATACCCAACCACTACTACTTCTTCAATTGACTTATTGTCTTGTTTTAAAGAAATGGTTATGGTTTCATTTTTAGATACGACAAATTCTTGAGAACTGTATCCGTAAAATGAAAAGGTTAATTTACTACCAACCGCTACATTAGATACGGTAAAGCTACCATCTGCAGCAGCAGAAGATGCTACAACGGCTTTGTTAAGTAAAACAGTAGCACCGCCCAATGGCGCATTAGTGCTAGAATCAAATACTTTCCCAGATACGGTTACCGATTGTGAGAAACCGATAGCTGTAAATAAAAGAAAAGCAAATTGCCATAATTTAGATTTCATAAATGTATAATTAATTTGTTAGTTTAGTAATTGGTAAAATTATGTGTTAGTTTTAATAATTAGTATTTTAGAACCTTTACAAAAAACATACAACATAAAAAATTTGATTCTATTTACATATTTTGCAATAAAACAGTAATAATTTCAGTGTTTAAAGATTTTTGAATTGTTTTCATTTTTGATAAATATTTAAAAATAATTGTTGCGAAAACGATGTTGTTGCGTTTTTGTATAGGTAAAACAATCAAAGTGTTATAACATTAAAAGGATAATATGTACTCAACCAATCCTTTTTCATGAGGTAAATCCATTTTTTTACGCAAACGATATCTTTTAATTTCCACACTACGAACCGAGATATTTAATAGTGGTGCTATTTCTTTGGAAGATAAGTTCAATCGTAAATACGCACATAATCTTAAATCGTTTGGTGTTAATGAAGCATGTGCTTGTTTTACTTTCTTTAAAAAGTTATTATCAGCAGTATCAAACGCTTCTTTAAAAACGGTCCATGTATCTTCTTCACTAATATTTTTTGAAATGGTAGAAATTACTGATTTAATGCTTTTACTACCTTCGTCTGTATTGTTTTTTAAATCTTCTTTAATTAATGATAATAGTTCGTTTTTCTTAATTAAACTCATTGTAGAAACCGCTAATTCTTTATTTTTTATATCAACATCTTGAGATAATTGTTCGTTTTTCAATCGCATAATTTGCTGATTACTTTCTAAAGCAGCTATTTCTAAAAGTAAATTATTTTCTTCAATTAACTTTTGTTCCTTTTCTCTATAGTATTTCTTATAAGTTTTATGAATGTAAACAGCACCAATTATTCCTAATAACAAATAAATAAAAACTAATAAATTGGTGGCATACCATGGTTTTTTTATGGTGAAGGTATACGTTGCTATATTTTCTGGTTTAGAATTGGCTATTTTGGCTCTAACTTTAAATACATACGTTCCTGGAGGTAAATTTTTAAAATTGGCACTAGTTTTCGCACTCCATTCGCTCCATTGGTCTTGCAAGCCTTCTAAAATAAATTGATATTCGGCATTAATGTATTTATTGTATTCTGGAACGGTATAATTAAATGTAATATTGTTTTCATCGTATGCCAACTCTCCGTCTTCTTTAATAGAGTAATTTACGATTTTTTCATCTAGTTTGTTTACAGAAATATTAGCAATAGATACACTATAATTTTTAAAACTTAAATCATTTAAATTTATGATATAGTAACCATCCGTAGTACCAATTAAATAATTTGAATTAGATATTTGAGTAATGTTTTCATATCCCAACATAGAATTGGTTAACGATGCTGGAATAGGAATAATATTTTCCTTTAATTGACTACTCAACTTACTTAAAGTAAAATAATGAATGTAATTTTTAGAAAACAACCAAAGTTTGTTAGAATTATCTACTATTAATTTCCCAGAAGTATATTCGTCTTTTTCAAAAACTGCACTTAAATTTTTATCCTTTACAAATCGTTTTGTTTGATTGTTTAGTTTAAATATACCTTCTTTATTTGCATAGTAAATAGTAGAATTATATTGCGTTAAACTAGCATTTTTGCCTTTAGTTGGTGTTTTGTATGCAAACAATTTTTTGGCAGTTGTGAATGTTTTATCAAGTTGAAAACGGAATACCCCTTTGTACTCATGACTTACATACACTTCTAAATTTGAGGCCACTTCAAAATATTTTGAAGAGTAATCAAAACCTGCTATTTTATTTTTAAACTGCCATTGATTTCCCACTTTTTGTAACACAGAAATCCCATAATAATTTCCTTGAAGTAAAATATTTGGTTGATTTGGAACAGTTTCAAACTTCCAAGTTCCTGAGTTAGAAAATAAAAGTTTTGAAGTAGTATTAGTTATGATAAAAGTACCCGAATCATGTCCACAAAACAAAGTGCCATTATGGGCAAAAATAGACCAAACTTGTCCTTTGGTACCGTTTATAAATTGAAAAGAAGTATCGCTTATTACATTTTTGTAAAACAATCCTTGATTGGTTCCAATATATAAATTTCCATTATGAAGTAACGACGTATAAACCGTTCCTAAAATACCTGTATCGTCGGAAAAACTTTTTATTGGGGATTGTAAATTGATGCAGTTTATGCCATTATCTAACCCAATCCACAAATTTTTATCCACATCTTCAAACAAAGACAAGGCAGTGTTGTTGCTCAATCCTTTATTCTGCGTGATATGATATTTCTTTTTTCCTTCTGCGGAAACCACAAAAATACCATTAGATACTGTTCCTATCGCAAAACCTTTATCTGAAAGTTGCTGGCTACTATATACGCTACTTGAAGCAATTTCCGAATCAACTTCAGTAGCAAATTTCACCACATTACCCGCAATTAATTTATAAAATCCTGAATATTGGGTTTGTATTAAAAGGCCATCATCTGTTGCAAAAATATTTACTATTTTATTATTTTTTAAAACAGGATGATTTGAAATTAATTTTTGTTTTCCGTTTTCAATTTCAAATAAGCCGTCATTGGCCACTTGAAAATAAATGGCATTATCAACTTGAAATGATTTTAAAATTCCTTTATTAGAAGAAATTATACTAAATTTATTTGATTTGGTATCAAAAATATAAATTTGATTTAATGACTGAAAAATCACCCATTGTTCATAATTTAATATGTTCCAAAATTGCTCGTCATCAATAATTTTAGATTTAATTTTATCACTTAACGAATAATATTTTAGTCTGTTATTGGCTTCTCTAACCCAATAACCAAATTCCATGTAACAACCTGTATAAATTCTATCTCCAACTACTTTTACTGAACGAGTAATGGTTTCGTTTGGTGAAGGATATAAATTCCAATTGGTTCCGTTAAATTCCAATAGCCCGTCGTTATTTGCAAAAAATAAAAATTGATGTTTGTCTTGCGAGATCATCCAATTTTGATTTCCGCCATTATAAATACTGGAAGGATATTTAACTATTGGTGGCAATTGCTGTGCATACCCTACAAAGGAAAATACTACTAAAAGATAAAAAGTAAAAATAGGTTTTTGAAAGCCTTTCATTTGATAAAAATATGATTAACGATTATAAAAGTATTGATAATAATTTGAAAAAGAAAATATTACAAAAAAAAGCACGCTTCATCAGAAACGTGCTTTCTTAATTGAACTAAAAAATTATTCCTTAATAAATTTAGAAGTACTAACTTTTCCTTCAGAAATTACTTTTACTAAATAAATACCATCTTCTAAACTAGAAACATTTATTTCTTTATTGTCATCATTTACAATTACATTCATTACTTCTTGCCCTATTACATTATAAACTAAAATAGCATCCATTTTATGAGCAGATGTAATGATTAACATATTTGAAGCTGGATTTGGATACATATTAATTTTAGCCAAATCAAATGATTGGTTTGATAATACAGAAGTAGTAAAATAAACATTATCAACAAATAAAGTTCCGGCTCCAACAGGTTGTCCTGCAAAAATCAATTGTGCGATATGTCCTTTTGTAACTAATCCTGTAAAATTTGATAATGGAATATGATAACTATTCCAAGCTGATAATGTTGGAGTAAAAGTCAATTCATGTTCAACATCATCTCCACCACCATAGGCAGCATTTGCACCAAAATCAACTAATTTAATACGTAGTTGCGTCATATTTGGTGTCCAAGCATCAACATGAAAATAAAGCATATTTGTAGCGTTAATTTGGGATGATGTAGCTTCAACACCCACAAAATTTAAATTGGTATATTTTTTTGTATCATTACCTTGAATCTGCAAACTTGTTAAAACACCTTGAGACCAAGTTGCTTGCCATGTATTCACAGGTACGTTTGTATATGGATTACTAAACATTGATATTACATTTGCAGCTGGCAATGTTGGTGTTGGTGCTGCTGTCATTGGTTCTGTAACAGGTATTGTAGTAGTACATGTAGAACATGAAGCCCAACATACTATTGGCAATACCATATTTTGGTTTCCAACTACTAAAGTTCTATTTGTATTTGAACCAGTAGTTACCGTACAGCTAGATCCCGAAGTCAAGGATTCTTGACCCGCCCAGTTATCACGGGAAAATTTATATTCATAAGATCCAGGAACAAGAGACAATGTAGTTTCCCAAATTCCATCAGCATTTGCGTCTGTCATAGCATTACAGTTACCGCACCAACTATTAAATGTTCCATTAACTTCTGGAGTGGTAAAGCCGGTTTGTTGCGTCATATCCACTTTAAATGTTACATTAACTGGAGTTGCTGGAGCACTTGTTCCTACAACTGTAACATTTCCTAAAGCAGTTTCATTTGCAGGATTTCCATTTAAACCTTTAATTGTAAAACCATATTGTACAATTAAACCAGCTGGAATTGCTGTAACTGAACTTAAACTGAAAGCACCAGTTGCTGTTAAGGGAAGTGTTACACTAAAGTCTGTAGAATAACCATTTGCAGGATTCAATCCTTTAATAAAAGCTACAGCTGTATAACCCGTTGCTAAATTATGATTGGTTACATTACCATTAAAGGTAACTATTTGTCCAGCTAAACTATTATTTTCAACATAGGTATTACCTTCAAATATTTTATTTCCTAATCCTGAACCATTGGTCCAATAAGCAATGTCCGCAGGAGTTGCTGCATTTGCATATGTATTAAAATTAGGCTGTAATTTAATAGTGTTTGTTGATGCAGTAACTGTAGTTTTTAAATCCGATAAGCCCCATGCGCTTCCAAATAAAAAACTAGTTCCGTTAGTTTGAAATACATTAGCATAACCTAACCAGTTTGCTGATCCATTCACAGACACAGTGGTTTGTGCCTCTAAGTTTTGATAGCTTGTAAAGATACAAATACCAATTAAAAATAATTGTAATGTTTTTTTCATTTTCTATACATTTTTAAGATTACTCAAATTTAAATAAGTTTTAATTTCATTGGTTTTTTTTAGATATATAAAAACTATACTGCTTTTTAAATTAATTTCAACCTAATTAATTGTTATAAAAATCTGATAATTAAACTTTTATATTACTTATTTCATGAAACTACATATATAACAATCGAAGTATTGATGAGTTAATGTTGTGGTAACCTACAACGATTTCGTGAATTTTAAGCTAGATTTTTTTTATAAAAAATTAGAAAAACTTAAAAAAGAGTGATAAATGATAAATTACTCAATAAAAAGAGTAATAAATTACAGATAATGAAATTAATAAAACAATAGTTTGGTAATACCTAAAAAAAACCAAGGCATATAAGAACCCTGATTTTTTTTAGTATTAGGTGTTATATTTTAATAATCTTCTTAGTAACTAAGGCATTATTAACTGTAAAACTTAAGTAATATATACCTGCTTCTAAATGAGCTAAATTTAAAGTATATTCATTACTAGATATTTCATATCGATTTACTACTTGTCCCAGTGAATTATACAATACACAATCAGAAATAGGTTCGGAAACTTGAATGGTTAATAAATCCTTACATGGATTCGGATATAATTTTACTGCTTCTAAATCGAATGTAGAAGCAGAAAGATTTGTATTTAAGCGTATGTCATCAAAGTAATATATTTCTCCAGTACCAACGGCACCGAAATTACAAAATACTACCACTCGCTTATAATTATTTGTATTCACTACGTTTGGAAATACAAATGTTAATTCTTCCCAAGCATTTGCTGTTGTATTCACGGCATCAACTTCTATATTCACGGCGGCATTAGTTAAATTTTCTAATTTTAATTTAAATGTTTTTCCTACATAGGGTGAAAACACTTTCATTTTCATAGAGTTTACAACAGAAAAATCAACGGGATTTGCCAATTCAATAAATGATCCCGACCAAGTTGTGCCAACATTTTTTATTAATTTAGCTACAGTACTTGATGTATTAATTCCGTTACTCTGTGGATTAGAAATTTTAGTAGTCATAGCGTTTCCAAAATTAGAAAACGAATAAGTAATAGTATTAGATTCAAAATCTAAAGGCAAATTAGGTTTTATAATTTCTGGTCCAAAAGTAATATTGTCAAAATAACATATATTATCCGAAGTACGTGTTTGGAAATCAGGAAAAATAACAATTTGATCATTTGTTTCACCTATTTTTGAAGAAAAATCAAAGATTAATTCTTCCCATTGATTGATAACAGAATTCGATTTTTTAATTTCCCCAGTAGATCCATTTGTTGCGTTCACAAATTTTATACCTACATCACTAATTACACTTTTATAAACCATAATTTTCACTGTACAATTGCTTGCAGTAATAGAAAATGTTCCAAAAGCAGACGGTCCTGATGGTACAGACAATTGATGTACAGATTCCACACCTGCAAAAGTAGCTCCTGTAATAAGTGTTGTTAATTTTGCAACAGTTGACGAAGTATTTATTCCCGTAGTATTAGGATTGGAAACTATCTGAAGTGGTGCATTAACGCCGTTTTCAAAAGTAATCCAATTCCAAGTAGCTCCATTTCCAGATGTTTCAAAATTTATGGGTGCATTTTGCGAAAATCCGCCTACAGCGATAAACGATAATAAAAGTAATAATTTGTTTTTCATAATTTATTTATTGATTAATACAAATATATTCATATCTACAAAGACCAAATTTTTTTATATGATATAAAAACTATACAACAACAAAATATATTGATTTGGATTTATTTCACGCTTACTTTTATGTTTAATTAATTACCTTTGTCATTCTTATAAAAAACACAATGATGCAATCCGATTTTTCTTCTTTAGAACCTAAAAAATTTATCTTGATAAAAGGGGCACAATTGCACAATTTAAAAAATATTGATGTAGCCATTCCAAGAAATCAAATGGTGGTGATTACTGGGCTTTCTGGATCTGGAAAATCAAGTTTAGCCTTTGATACACTATATGCAGAAGGACAAAGACGTTATGTAGAAAGTTTATCTTCCTATGCGCGTCAATTCTTAGGGAAATTGGATAAGCCCAAAGTAGAATATATTAAAGGAATTGCACCTGCCATAGCAATTGAACAAAAAGTAAATACTACAAACGCGCGCTCCACAGTGGGCACATCTACAGAAATATACGATTACTTAAAATTATTATTTGCTAGAATTGGAAGAACCTATTCGCCCATTTCTGGTGAAGAAGTAAAAAAACAGACCGTTTCTGATGTAGTAAAACACATCCAATCCTTAGAAATTGATTCGAAATGGCTTCTACTAGCTCCTATTCATTTAGAAGAAGGTAGAAAATTACACGACAAACTTAAAGTTTTATTACAACAAGGTTTTGCCAGAGTGCTAATTGACAACCAAACGGTACGATTAGACGACTTTGTTTCTACATTAGAAATGATTGACGAATCCACCATGGCTAACAAAGAAATTTTATTAGTAATTGACAGAATTGTAGTAAAATCAGATGAAGAATTTTTGAATAGAATTGCCGATGCCTTACAAATTGCTTTTTATGAAGGAAAAGGGGAATTGTACCTACAAGAGCCTGAAAAAGTAAATCGCAAGGTTTTTAACTCTAATTTTCAATTAGACGGATTGGATTTCTTAGAACCAAACATTCATTTATTTAGTTTTAACAATCCATATGGCGCTTGCCCTATTTGTGAAGGCTACGGAAGTGTGATTGGTATTGACGAAGAACTTGTTGTACCTAACACCGCGTTATCTGTATATGAAAATGCTATTTTTCCTTGGCGAGGAGAAAGTATGGGTTGGTATCGTGATCAATTAGTAAATAATTCACATCATTTTGATTTTCCTATCCACAAGCCATATTTTGAATTATCAGAAGCACACAAAGCACTTGTATGGAATGGAAATAAGTACTTCACAGGATTAAATGCCTTTTTTGCCGATCTAGAAGCGAATAACTATAAAATTCAAAATCGTGTGATGCTTTCGCGTTATAGAGGGAAGACAAAATGCCAAGCATGTAACGGTAAACGATTACGTTCTGAAACCAACAATATTAAAGTAGCAGGAAAAACCATTTCTGACTTGGTCGATTTACCTATTATTAAACTGATTCCGTTTTTTAATACAATTGAACTATCAGAATATGATGAAAAGGTTGCGAAACGATTACTTTTAGAAATTAAAAACCGTTTGGCATTTTTAGATAACGTAGGATTAAATTATCTAAGTTTAAACAGACAATCAGCATCTCTTTCTGGTGGCGAATCGCAACGAATTAATTTAGCTACTTCTTTAGGAAGCTCGTTGGTGGGTTCAATGTATATTTTAGATGAACCAAGCATTGGTTTACATCCAAAAGACACTGAAAAATTGATTGAAGTATTACTTAACTTAAAAAAGTTAGGCAATACGGTAATTATTGTGGAGCACGACGAAGACATAATGAAAGCGGCCGATATGATTATTGATATTGGTCCGGAAGCGGGAACTTTGGGTGGTAATTTAGTCGCGCAAGGCACGTATGAAGAAATTCTGAAATCAGATTCGTTAACGTCAAGATATTTAAACGGAAAAGAAAAAATCGAAGTGCCTAAAGTGCGAAGAAAATTCAAAAATCATATTGATATTATTGGCGCCAGAGAAAATAACTTAAAAAATATTGACGTAACTTTTCCTTTGGATTGCTTAACTGTAATTACTGGAGTTTCTGGTAGCGGAAAAAGCACTTTAGTAAAAAAGATATTGTTTCCCGCCTTACAGAAAAAACTAACTGGAATTGGAGATAAAGCAGGTCAATTTACAAGTTTAGAAGGCAGTTATTCGCATCTTAAAAACATTGAATATGTAGACCAAAATCCAATAGGAAGAAGTTCTCGTTCCAATCCAGTAACATATATCAAAGCGTACGATGATATTAGAGAATTATATGCCAAACAAACCACCTCAAAATTACGGAATTACCAAGCCAAGCATTTTTCATTTAATGTAGATGGTGGAAGATGTGAAACGTGTAAAGGCGATGGCGAAGTAACCATTGAAATGCAATTTATGGCCGATGTGCATTTAGAATGTGAAATTTGTAATGGAAAACGCTTCAAAAAAGAAGTGTTAGAAGTGAATTTCGAAGGTAAAAACATCGACGATTTACTAAAAATGACCATTGATGAAGCCGTTGCTTTTTTTGAAACGAAAGGTCAAACTAAAATTACTCAAAAATTACAACCTTTAAAAGATGTAGGTTTAGGATATGTGCAATTAGGGCAATCTTCTTCTACGCTTTCTGGTGGTGAAGCACAACGTATTAAATTGGCCTCGTTTTTAGTAAAAGGCGCCACCAAAGAAAAAATGCTGTTTGTGTTTGATGAACCAACCACTGGTTTGCATTTTCACGACATTAAAAAATTATTAAAATCATTTGATGCCTTACTTGAAAAAGGACATTCCATAATCGTAATTGAACACAATTTAGAACTTATCAAGTGCGCCGATTACATCATCGATATCGGCCCTGAAGGTGGAGAAAATGGTGGGCAATTGGTCGCTTTTGGAAATCCAGAAGAAATCGCAAAAAATAAAAAATCGTTGACAGGAAAATATTTGGCTGAAAAACTGAATTGAGTTACGATTTACGATTTGGAATTTACGATTTGGAATTAGGGATTTTATTTACGATTTTTGTTTTAGTATAAGCCATATAAAATAATTTAGTTATGAAAGAGTTAATGAAAAAACGAACAAAAAAATTCGCATTAGATTGTTGGGTTTTATGTTCAAAACTTCCAAAATCAAGAGAATTCAATGCTTATGTTTCTCAATTAATTAGATGTTCAAGTTCCGTTGGTGCAAATTACAGAGCATTACAAAGAGCAAAATCAAATGCTGATTTTATTAATAAATTAAAAAATTATTGAAGAAGAAGCCGATGAAAGTCTATTTTTTCTGGAATTGCTAAATGATGTTTGTACATTTGAAAATTTAATATTAGAAATGCAATTCATACCTTTAACACAAGAAGCAAATGAAATAACAGCCATCATTGTATCCACATTAAAAACGGTAAGAAATAAATCGTAAATCCAAAATCGTAAATCGTAAATAAAAATGAAATTCCAAGTAGTATCCGATTACGTTCCCACTGGCGACCAACCTCAAGCAATTGAAAAATTAGCTAAAGGCATCATCAATGGCGAAAAATTCCAAACCTTATTAGGTGTTACGGGTTCAGGAAAAACATTTACGGTAGCCAATGTGGTTCAAGAAGTGCAGAAACCTACTTTAGTTTTAGCACACAACAAAACCCTTGCGGCACAATTGTATTCGGAATTTAAGCAATTTTTTCCTAATAATTCGGTGCAGTATTTTGTTTCGTATTACGATTATTACCAACCCGAAGCCTTTATTCCGGTAACAGGAACCTATATAGAAAAAGACTTATCTATTAACGAAGAACTTGAAAAACTTCGTTTAAGTACCACTTCTGCCTTGCTTTCTGGTCGGAGAGATATCATTGTAATTTCATCGGTTTCTTGTTTGTATGGAATTGGAAATCCTGTTGAATTTCAAAAAAATGTGATTACTTTAAAAAACGGACAAGCCATTTCTCGTACCAAATTATTGCATCAATTGGTGCAAAGTTTATACGCTCGTACCGAAATGGAATTTACGCCTGGAACTTTTCGTATCAAAGGCGATACGGTTGAGGTATTTCCAAGTTATGGCGATGAACCGTTTCGAATTCACTTTTTTGGCGATGAAATTGAAGAAATTGAAGCGTTTGATGCCCGAACGTCTCAAGTATTAGAAAAATACGACTCGTTAAGCATTTATCCTGCTAATATGTTTGTGACTTCGCCTGATGTTTTACAAAAAGCCATTTGGGAAATACAACAAGATATGGTAAAACAAGTCGAATATTTCCGAGAAATTGGCAAACACTTAGAAGCCAAACGTTTAGAAGAACGAACCAATTTCGATTTAGAAATGATTCGCGAATTGGGCTATTGTTCTGGAATTGAAAACTATTCGCGTTACCTTGATGGTCGCGAACCAGGTACACGCCCATTCTGTTTATTAGACTATTTTCCAGACGATTATTTGATGGTTATTGATGAAAGTCACGTCACCATATCGCAAGTGCACGCTATGTATGGTGGCGACAGAAGCCGGAAAGAAAACTTGGTAGAATACGGATTTCGTTTGCCTGCCGCTATGGACAACCGCCCTTTAAAATTTGAAGAGTTTGAAGCCTTACAAAATCAAGTAGTATATGTTTCTGCTACACCTGCAGACTATGAAATGCAAAAATCGGAAGGCGTGTATGTAGAGCAAATTATTCGCCCTACAGGATTGTTAGACCCAATTATAGAAATTCGCCCAAGTGCCAATCAAATAGACGATTTAATTGAAGAAATTCAATTGCGTTGCGAGGCCGACGAGCGTGTCTTAGTCACGACTTTAACCAAACGAATGGCTGAAGAATTGGCTAAATACCTTACCAAAGTTTCCATACGATGCCGTTACATTCATTCGGATGTAGATACTTTGGAACGTGTGGAAATTATGCAAGACTTACGAAAAGGTGTTTTTGATGTTCTAATTGGCGTCAACCTATTGCGTGAAGGTTTGGATTTACCCGAAGTATCGCTTGTGGCAATTTTAGATGCGGACAAAGAAGGCTTTTTACGAAGCAAACGTTCGTTAACGCAAACCGTTGGAAGAGCCGCCAGAAACATTAACGGAAAAGCCATTATGTATGCCGATAAAATTACGGCAAGTATGCAACATACCATAGACGAAACCATTTACCGTCGTGAAAAACAAACGGCTTACAACACGTTACACGGCAAAACGCCACAATCGTTAAACAAGAGTTTGGGCAATGCTTTTAGCGCCAATTCTGTTTCTACACAATACTACGAAAACCAAGCGTATAAAGCCGCCGAACCCGAAAGCGAGTACCTAAGCAAACCCGAAATTGAACAAAAAATTAGGGACAAACGAAAACTAATGGAAAAAGCCGCCAAAGAATTAGACTTTATGCAAGCCGCCAAGTTTAGAGATGAGATAAAAGCGTTGCAAGAAAAGTTGTGAAAAAAATTTAAATTCCAAATTCCAATACCTTTTTTTACGACTTTCGACTTTTTTTGAAGTAAAATCTCTACATAGACTATTGAGAATTATTTATTATATTTGAAAAAGAAAATTGACGTTTCTTAGACATATACAACAAAATTTTGAAAATAATGCTAATTTTCGATAGGTAATGTTAATTTTCGTATATCAATTGTAAAACATAGTAATTATTTTTGAAAAAATAAACTGGCGTTTGTTAGACATATACAACCAAAATTGGATAGATAAGTCTGATTTTGTCAGATATATAAACAAGTTATTGCCAATGGTAAGGCAACGAAACCGAAAAAAATTGACGAATATGAGAAAACAGATTAGAAGAATTAGATTTGGGCTTTTAATTATTATTGCTTCAACATTATTGATATCTTGTCAAGTAGGACGCTTTGTGTTTTATAACTTTGCTGACATAAAAGACCATAAAAAATTTCAATCAAGACCATTAACTGCTGATACTTCGCCTTTCCATTTTCAACCCACAAACAAAGGTAAATTTCCAAAACATCTAAACGACATTCCGTTTGACAAATATCTTGAAGAGAATAAAACAGTAGCTTTTTTAATTATTAAAAATGACACTATCCAATATGAAAAATATTTTAAAGGTTACGACAAAGAAAGTATCGTTCCCTCTTTCTCAATGGCAAAATCTGTGACGTCAATTTTAATAGGTTGTGCCATTGATGAAGGATTAATAAAGTCTGTTGACGAGCCGATTACTAACTATATTCCTGAATTGAAAAAAAATGGATTTGACAAAGTGACTATTAAACACCTTCTGCAAATGACATCTGGGATTAAGTTTAATGAAAGCTATGTAA
The DNA here is from genome assembly GCA_964593435.1 of uncultured Flavobacterium sp. Lineage (GTDB taxonomy): Bacteria > Bacteroidota > Bacteroidia > Flavobacteriales > Flavobacteriaceae > Flavobacterium. The sequence continues at coordinate 28,917 of CAZQGY010000026.1, forward strand.
ATCCATTTGGCGATGCTGCCTCATTTTATTATGGGCTTAATCTTAGAAAAGAAATTAGGAAAATGAAGTTAAAAACAGAGCCTGGTAAAAAGTTTGAATACATGAGTGGTAACACCCAACTTTTGGGCCTGGTTTTAGAACGTTCTCTAAAAGAAAAAACAATTACTTCCTACTTGCAAGAGAAAATATGGACACCTCTTGAAATGGAATATGACGCATCTTGGAGCATTGACAGAAAAAAGAATGGATTAGAAAAAACATTTTGTTGTTTAAATGCAAGAGCAAGAGACTTTGCCAAAATTGGACGATTATATATGAATAAAGGCATTTGGAATGGAAAACAAATAGTATCTCAAAAATGGGTTGAAGAATCTACGAAACTTGACACATCAGAAGGAAGTGCAAGCTTTTATCAATATCAATGGTGGTTGCCAACACCAAATGAAGACTTTATGGCGGAAGGTATTTTAGGACAATTTGTTTATGTTAATCCTGCAAAAGACCTAATAATTGTAAGACTTGGAAAGAATGAAGGAAAGGCTAATTGGTGGACAATCTTTAAATCTTTAGCAAAAGCATATTGAAAATAACAAGAACCACTCAGGCTCTTCGAAGAGTTTAATTAAGATAAATGAGCTGCACAATGTCTCCCTACTTTGAGCTAGATAAAAGAAAGCTTATAGTTAGTTGTTCTATTGTAGTTCTGTTTTTAAATGAATTTAGATTAAATATATTGAAGAAGATATTAGTAGTAGCTCAAAGTAGAGAGACTTTGCGCAGCAGGGTAACAATAAACAAAACCCTTTACCTGTTTTTCAACGCCCGTAACATTTCTCTTTTTCCAGGTGCGCCTGGTTGTTTCATCGTTTGAAAACCTACTGCTTGCATAGCATTTTTAATAGTGGTACGGCACGCATACGTGGTTAAAATACCTTTGCTTTTTAAGGCACGATACATTTTTTCAAAAATAACTTCATTCCATAACTCGGGTTGTACGTTGTAGCCAAATGCATCAAAATAAATTAAATCAAACGTATTTTCATCGGTTATATCATTAAAAAATTGTTTACGCTTGGTTAGGGTAAAATAAGGTGTTACTTCAATAGTTTCTTCCCAAGGCAACGTATGTAGTTGTTCAAAATCCGCTTGTCGGTTGGGTACTTCCAATTGCGTGGCATAATTGAGCTGTACAATATCTTCAAAAGCCACCGGGTAAGCTTCCACGGCTACATAATTCACTTTTATTTGTCGGTGTTCGGCTTCTAACATCGTAATGAATGCATTTAATCCGGTACCAAAACCAATTTCTAAAATCGAAATTTCCAAAACGTCTTCAAAAAGCGCCAATCCGTTTTTTATAAATACGTGTTTTGCTTCTTGTATCGCACCAAATTTAGAATGATACGTTTCATCCCATTCTGGAATATAAATTGACGTAGAACCGTCTTTCGTAATGATAATTTCGTGTTTCATCTTGTGGGTAAAAGGACAAAGGTAAAAGGAAAAAGGCAAAAAACTTCTAACTTCTGACTACTAACTTCTAACTTAATGTTATCTTTGCCTAAATTTTCATACAAATGGTTACATTCGAACAACTTAATCTTCCAATTTCGCTACAAAAAGCTATAGACGATTTAGGTTTCACTACTCCCACTCCCATCCAAACAAAAGCCTTCCCAATTATTATGTCGGGTAGAGATGTAATGGGGATTGCACAAACCGGAACGGGTAAAACGTTTGCCTATTTGTTACCTATTTTAAAGCAATGGCGTTTTGTTCCTACCGATATACCGAGAGTGCTAATTTTAGTGCCTACTCGAGAATTAGTAGTGCAAGTGCACGAAGAAATTGAAAAACTAACCAAATATATGAGTGTGCGTTCACTTGCCGTTTATGGCGGCGTGAATATTAATACACAAAAAAAAGACATTTATTCTGGAATTGATATTGTGGTGGGAACACCCGGTAGAATTATGGATTTGGCTTTAGATAATGTATTGCGTTTTGACGATTTACAAAAATTAGTAATTGATGAATTTGATGAAATATTAAATTTAGGATTTCGAGTACAATTGACTTCTATATTATCAATGATGCGTTCGAAAAGACAAAACATTTTGTTTTCAGCCACTATGACAGAAGAAGTAGATGATTTGTTAGACGAATTTTTTGAATTTCCAGAAGAAGTTTCGTTAGCTCCAAGCGGCACACCGTTAGAGCAAATAGAACAACGTGCTTATGTGGTGCCGAACTTTTTAACGAAGATTAATTTACTTAAACATTTATTACAAGACGAATCATACAGCCGAATTTTATTGTTTGTAAACAGTAAAAGAATGGCCGATTTTCTATTAGAACATTTAGAAGAAGATTTTCTAGGTCAGTTTGGAACGGTGCACTCCAATAAAACGCAAAATTACCGTTTAAATATGATGGAAAATTTTCAATCTGGAGAAATTAGAGGTTTAGTAACCACTGATATTATGGCGCGTGGATTGGATATTACAGATATTACACACGTAATAAATATGCAATTTCCTGAAATCCCAGAACAATATATGCACAGAATTGGTCGTACCGGTCGTGCCGATAAAGAGGGTATTGCCATTAGTTTTATTGGTCCGAAAGAAGACGAATTTCAATTGGAAGTGGAAATGCTAATGCAAACCGAAATTAAAATTCACGAAATTCCTGCAAATGTAAAAATTGAACAACAACGCTTAGAATTCGAAAAAGATCAAAAGAAAGTAAAAACCCTTTTGAAACGTGTTAAGAAAACAGGTGGTGATGCTTTTGAAAAAAAATCGGAGAAAAATAGTAAAGTCAATTTAGGAGGTCCAGGAAAAAGAACACCAAGAAAAACCGCTTCTAGAAACCGAGGAATTGAAAGAAAACGAGACGAAAAGAAAAAGAAAAAGTAATTTTTAGTATTTTTGAAAAACTTTAATAAAAATGCAATTTAAAAACCCAGAAATTCTATATTTTTTATTTTTATTGATTCTACCAATTTTGGTACACCTTTTTCAATTGAGACGATTTAAAAAACAAGAATTTACGAATGTAAAATTGCTAAAAGAACTCGAAGTTCAAACTCGTAAAAGTGCTACAATTAAGAAATGGCTATTATTAGTCACTCGTTTATTACTTTTAACAGCGCTAATTTTTGCTTTCGCACAACCTTTTTTTAAAGCAAAAGATTTCGATAAAAAAAATAACGAATTAATTTTAGTAATCGATAATTCCTTTTCGATGCAAGCCAAAGGTAAAAGTGGCGAATTATTGAAAAGAACGATTCAGGAAGTGTTAGAAAATACGCCAGAAGACCAACAATTATCTGTACTTACCAACGATGAAAACTTTTACGATACGAATATTAGAAACATTCAAAAAGAGTTACAAAACTTAAACTACACTTCTACTCCATTTAATCCTGCCGCAATTATCACCAGAATTGAAGCAAAAAAACCTGGTATTCCGAAAGATATTTTATTTATTTCTGATGCAGTTGGTTTAAAAAATGAATTGAAAACCAATTTAAGCGAAACGTCTTCCATATATTATCAAAGGGTTGAAGCGAAAGAATCCAATAATATTGCTATTGAAAATGTACAAATTAGTCAGATTTTAGATCAATTTTATGAGTTAAAAATAAGTATTAAATCGTACGGAGATTTTGAAAATGACGTACCCATTTCAATGTATAATGGTAAAAAACTAGTTGGAAAAGCATTAATTTCAAAAGAAAAGCCGCAAAAAGAAATTTTATTTACTATTCCGAAAACAGATTTTCACGGCTATGTTTCCATTCAAGATTCAAGTTTAGAATATGATAATTCGTTTTATTTTAGTATTTCGAAACCTCAAAAATCTAATGTAATTGCAGTCGGAAATAGCACTAAAAACAATTTCTTATCCAGAATTTATACTGATGAAGAATTTAATTTTACTTCAACTGAATTAAATACCTTAAATTATAATGCAATTGATGATGCCGATGCCATAATTTTGAATGAATTGCCAACTATTCCAAATGCATTATCGGTAACGTTAAAAAATTACTACAGCAAAGGCGGAACAATTATTTTTATACCAGATGTAACTAGTTCCTTAGAAAATTACAATTTGTTTTTAAGAAATTTTAGTACTAATTCGCTATCAGAAAAAACAATAAAAGAAAAACAAATTACTCAAATAAGTTTCAATCATCCTATATATACCAACGTTTTTGATAAAAAAGTTAGTAATTTTCAATTTCCAAAAACGAATGCATCATTTACCATAAACGGTAGTAATTTGCCCGTTTTACAATATGAAGATAAAAGTGTTTTCTTGGGAAATATTACTAATAAACTTGGAAATTTATTTTTCTTTTCTACCTCAATAAATAAAGAAAATTCGAACTTTCAAAATTCGCCATTAATTGTTCCCACGTTTTATAATATGGGACAAAACAATAATAAATCGGGGTTAAATGCCTTTATAATTGGCAATAACAATTACACCATTATCAATGAAACCATTGCAAAAGATAATGTTTTGAGTGTTACAAATACTAAAAACAGTTTCATTCCAATGCAACAAATATTGAATAATAAAATTAAACTTACTTTCGGAAATTATCCGGAAAAATCCGGTAATTATGAAGTGTTAAAAGATAAAGAATCGCTTAAAAATATCAGTTTCAATTATCCAAGAAACGAAAGCGACTTATCACAAATAAATAAGGATTATTTTGATTCGTGTACAGAAGTAAATACTGTATCCACGTTTTATACCGATATTCATTCTTCCAGAACTAGCAATGAAGTTTGGAAATATTTTATCTTTGCCACATTATTACTTTTACTAGTTGAATTACTAATCCAAAAATTTGTAAAATGAATCTTTTACTAAAAAACGCAACACTCCTTGAAAGTCAAAACCCATTTCATAAACAACAGGTTGATATTGAAATTACAAATGGTATTATTTCTATAATTGGAAAAAATCTAACAAAAAAAGATGGTTTTGAGGTTATTGAAAAAGATAACTTACATGTTTCTCAAGGTTGGTTAGATACTTCGGTAGTTTTTGGAGAACCCGGTTTTGAAACCACAGAAACTATAGAAAACGGTTTAAAAGTCGCTGCGAAAAGTGGTTTTACTTCTGTTTTTTTACATTCTAATACACATCCAGCGATTGATAATCAAGCAGTAATTCAATTTATCAAAAGCAAAGCGCAACATAGTATTTCTAATTTGCACGTTGTAGGTTGTTTGACCAAAAATAGCGAAGGAACCGACTTAGCAGAACTTTTTGATATGAAAAATGCTGGAGTGGTAGCTTTTGGAGATTATAAAAAATCAATGACGAATGCGAATTTATTAAAAATAGCATTTCAATATGTGGATAATTTTAATGGGATTTTGTTCGTACAACCTATGAATAAAGACCTAAAAGGAAAAGGATTTGTAAATGAAGGAGAAGTTTCAACAAAGTTAGGATTGAAAGGAATTCCAGCTATGGCGGAAGAAATTGAAATCGAAAGAAACATTGCCTTGTTAGAATACACCAATGGAAAATTACATATTCCGACCATTACAACGAAAAATTCGGTAGATTTAATTGCAAAAGCGCAAGCGAAAGGATTACAAGTTACTTGTGGCGTTTCCGTAAACAATTTGGTTTTAACGGATGAACTATTAGTAGATTTCAATTCGAATACAAAAATTTACCCACCACTTCGCACAGAAACCGACAGAAAAGCTTTAATTGAAGGGGTTTTAAATAATGTGATTTCAGTTATTACGTCTGACCATTGTCCGGTAAACATCGAACAGAAGCAATTAGAATACGATTTAGCCGATTATGGCTCGATAGGTTTAGAAAGTGCATTTGGTGCCTTACAAATGGTTTTACCAACGGAAGTTATTGTAGCCAAATTTACTGCAGCGAAATCTTATTTCAACATAGAAAACAATACAATTGCAGAAGGAAACAAAGCAGAACTTACATTGTTTAATCCTAATGAAGAATGGATTTTCAATAAAGAAAATATACTTTCTTTTTCTAAGAACTCGATTATGTTAGGCAAGAAAATGAAAGGAAAAGTGTATGGGATTGTTAATAATAGTAATATTTTGTTGAATGAATAAAATTAAATTTGCTGCTATAGTTTCTTATTTTGGAATTATTGGTATAATCTTTAGTAAAGCAATAAACAGTGAAGAAAAAAATGAATTTATCGATTTTCACTTTCGTCAAGCTTTTTTAATATCTATAATTATTTTAATTTTAAATTTTTTTAATTACGGTTTAGACAATTCAATATTTAGAACATTAATTTGGTCGATATCTATCTTTTTAAAATGTATCGGAATTTATTATGCCTTCAATAATCAACAAAATAATATTCCAATACTTGGCGAATGTGCACAAAAATGGTTTAAAAATTTATAATTTATGAGTTTAGAATATTTGGTAAAAGCGCCAAAAGAAATAAAAGAAAAAAATGGCGCATTACTTTTAATTCATGGTTATGGCAGTAATGAAGAAGATTTATTTTCTTTTGCACCTCAATTACCTGAAGATGTTTATGTGATTTCTATTCGTGCGCCTTACAATTTACAACCCTATGGTTATGCCTGGTATGAAATTACTTTTGATGCCGATGAAAATAAGTTTTCAAACAATGAACAAGCTAAAGAATCTTTACAACTAATCGCAAATTTTATTGATGAAATTTCAGAAAAATTACCTTTAGATAAATCGAATATTTCATTAATAGGATTTAGTCAAGGTGCGATTTTAAGTTATGGAATGGCGTTTACTTTTCCAGAAAAAATAAATAAAATTGTGGCTTTAAGTGGTTATTTAAATGAACAAATTTTACCAGAAAATTATGATATAAATAAAATCAATCACATTGAATTTTTTGTTTCTCACGGTACACAAGACCAAGTAATTCCTGTAGAATGGGCAAGAAAAACAGCACCTTATTTAGAGAAATTAGGTTTGCGCATTATGTATAAAGAATATCCTGTAGGACATGGCGTAGCACCACAAAATTTTTGGGATTTTAAAAATTGGTTAGATTAAAATTAACTTTTAATAGAAAATGAAAATGGCTCCGAATTCGGAGCCATTTTTGTATTATGTATTTCACTTTTTATCTTTTTAACGAGAAGTGTGCTTTAAATTGTTTTTGTTGGTCATTTTCTTTATAATCAATGGTAAACCAATAGTCTGTTGATGGCATTACCGAACCAATATAAGTACCATCCCAACCCTGACTATTTGCTATTGGAGTAATTTGTTTTAATAACTTACCGTATCTATCATAAATATAAATCTTAGCATCTGGTTGATCCAATCCTTCAATATTCCACGTATCATGAATTCCATCACCATTTGGTGTAAAATATTTAGGATAATCAA